>NZ_JBTNDK010000029.1:0-37450 GCF_054511035.1 Pseudarthrobacter sp. MDT1-22
CCACACACAAGGTCAATGAACTCGGTGCGGGTACTCAGAGGAAATGACCTGACCATTAAACGCTCCATCAATCAGAGCGTTGCAACGACCATATGACTCTGCCGAACAAACACTGCCGTCATCTGCCACCTCGCGGGGAGGGAAACTCAGTTCTGGTTGAGCTCAGCCGAGATCGCCATTGCGGCCTGGCGCAGCAGCGGCACGGCGCGGTCTGCAAAACTCTGGTCCACGCGGCTGATCGGCCCCGACACCGAGATGGCGGCAGGGGTGGGTGCGTTGGGCACGGCCATCGCGAAGCAGCGCACGCCGAGCTCCTGCTCTTCCTCGTCAATGGAGTAGCCGCGTTCACGGATCAGCTTGAGATCGGCAAGGAGGGCATCAATGTCGCCGATGCTCTTGGCCGTGGGGGTGGGCATGCCGGTGCGGGCCACGATGCCGCGCACCACCTCGTCGTCGAGCTGGGCCAGGATCGCCTTGCCGACTCCGGTGTCGTGCGTGTGGGCGCGGCGGCCCACCTCGGTGAACATGCGCATGGAGTGCATGGAGGGCACCTGGGCCACGTAGATGACCATGTCCGAATCCAGCACGGCCATGTTGGAGGTTTCGCCGAGGCGGTCCACGAGGTTCTTCAGCTGCGGGCGGGCCACGGCTCCAAGCTGCTTGCTGGCGGCTTCGCCAAGCCGGATCAGCCGGGGACCCAGTGCGTAACGGCGGTTGGGCAGCTGGCGGATGTAGCCAAGCGAGACCAAAGTGCGCAGCAGGCGGTGGATGGTGGGCAGGGGCAGATCCGTGGAGGACGAGAGCTCGCTGAGCGTCACGTCACCGCCCGCGTCTGTGATGAGTTCCAGCAGTTCGAAGACGCGCTCGACGGACTGCACGCCTCCGGAGGCTTTTTCAGCCATTCCGTTGTCTCCTATGGCTCAGATTCTGACATCTCTTATCCACATCGTGAAAAGAGTTGCTTAGAACACTCAACATACAGCACAACCAGGCCCCAGGCGATGTCCCCAAACATGACCGCCAGGGGGTTGCATTTCCACTTTGCAGATAATAATATCCATAATACGAAAACATTCGGTTGCACGAGCGGTCCGGGAACGGACCCAACGAGGAGGAAATTCAATGGCGAACCCGAGCCCCGGAAATTCGATCACCCTGCGCGTCGCGGCGCCGTCGAGCTTCACCGCCACGAGTGAGCTCGCTGCCGCCGTCGGCGCGGCCGGCGCAGCCATCACGGCGCTTGACGTCACGGAATCCCACCACGACACCCTGGTTGTGGACGTCACATGCAACACCACCGACGACGACCACGCCGCCCGCGTCAAGGACGCCCTGAACGCCCTCGACGGCGTCACGGTCCAGCACGTCTCGGACCGCACCTTCCTGATGCACCTCGGCGGGAAGCTCGAGGTGGTCCCCAAGGTAGCCCTGCGCAACCGCGACGACCTCTCCCGTGCCTACACGCCCGGCGTCGCCCGCGTCTGCCTCGCCATCGCCGAGGACCCGGCAGCAGCCCGCAACCTGACCGTCAAGCGCAACACCATTGCCGTCCTCACCGACGGTTCGGCCGTCCTGGGCCTGGGCAACATTGGCCCGGCCGCGGCCCTGCCCGTTATGGAAGGCAAGGCCGCCCTGTTCAAGCAGTTCGCCAACGTTGACGCCTGGCCGGTCTGCCTGGACACCCAGGACACCGAGGAAATCATCATGATCGCCAAGGCCATGGCCCCCGTCTACGGCGGCATCAACCTTGAGGACATCGCAGCACCGCGCTGCTTTGAAATTGAGAAGCGCCTGCGCGATGAACTCGACATCCCCGTCTTCCACGACGACCAGCACGGCACTGCCATCGTCACCCTGGCAGCCCTCCACAACGCCCTGCGCGTGGTGGACAAGAAGCTCCCCGAGGTCCGCATTGTTGTCTCGGGCGTCGGCGCCGCCGGCTCGGCCATCATCCAGCTCCTTAAGGCCCAGGGCGCCCAGCACATCGTTGCCGCCGGCCGCTCCGGAGCCATCCACTCGGGCGAGCAGTACGACGACGAGCACCGCGCCTGGATTGCCGCAAACACCAACGAGGAAGGCTTCGCCGGAACCCTGCACGAAGCCATGGCCGGCGCCGACGTCTTCATCGGTGTCAGCGCCCCGCACGTGATCGGCGAAGAGCAGGTCGCCGCCATGGCCGAGAACGCGATCGTCTTCGCCATGGCCAACCCGACGCCGGAGATCGACCCTGTCATTGCGTCCAAGTACGCGGCCGTGGTGGCCACGGGCCGCAGCGATTTCCCCAACCAGATCAACAACGTGCTGGCCTTCCCGGGCTTCTTCCGCGGGCTGCTCGACGCCGGCGCGAGCGACATCACGCCGGAGATGCTGGTGGCCGCCGCAGACGCCATTGCCAACCGGGTAGCTGACGACGAGCTCAACGCGAGCTACATTATCCCCAGCGTCTTCGATCCTCATGTAGCCGCCGATGTGGCTGCCGCAGTGGCGGGCGCCGCTCACGCCGCCCGCGCTCTCTAGAAAAGGACTTACGAATATGGCTATCACTGTTACTGACCGCCAGCCGGTCTCCCGCGCCGAAGAGATCCTCACGCCCAAGGCCCTGGCCTTCGTCGAGGAGCTGCACCGGCGCTTCGCCGGAACGCGCAACGAGCTGCTCGAGGCCCGCCAGGCCAAGCGCGACGGCGTCGCCCGCACCAGCCGCCTGGACTTCCTGCCGGAGACGCAGGAAATCCGCGACGGCGACTGGAAGGTCGCCGAGGCGCCCGCCGCGCTGCAGGACCGCCGCGTCGAGATGACCGGCCCGGCCACCCCGGCCAAGATGGCCATCAATGCCCTGAACTCCGGCGCCAAGGTATGGCTGGCGGACCTCGAGGACGCCAGCACGCCCACGTGGCCCAACGTCATCGACGCCATCCTGAACCTGCGCGACGCCGCAACCGGCACCTTGGCCTACACCTCGCCCGAAGGCAAGGAATACACGCTCCGCACCGACGCGCCGCTGGCTGTTGTGGTGGCCCGCCCCCGCGGCTGGCACATGCCGGAAAGGCACCTGCTGATCGACGGCGAACCCGCCGTGGGTGCGCTGGTGGACTTCGGCCTGCACTTCTTCCACACCGCCAAGCAGCTGCTGCTCAACGGCCACGGCCCGTACTACTACCTGCCCAAGATGGAAAGCCACCTCGAGGCGCGCCTCTGGAACGAGGTCTTCGTCTTCGCCCAGGACTTCCTCGGCATCCCGCAGGGCAGCGTCCGCGCCACCATGCTGATCGAAACCATCCCGGCCGCCTTCGAAATGGACGAGTTCCTCTACGAACTCCGGGACCACGCCTCGGGCCTGAACGCCGGCCGCTGGGATTACCTGTTCAGCATCATCAAGTACTTCCGCGACGCCGGCGAGGAGTTTGTGCTCCCCGACCGCGCCTCGGTGGTTATGACGGCTCCGTTTATGCGCGCCTACACCGAGCTGCTGGTGAAGACCTGCCACAAGCGCGGCGCTTTCGCCATGGGCGGCATGGCTGCCGTCATCCCCAACCGCAGGCACCCCGAGGTCACCGAAGCAGCCTTCGCCAAGGTCCGTGCGGACAAGACCCGTGAGGCCAACGACGGGTTCGACGGCTCCTGGGTGGCCCACCCGGACCTGGTCCCCACCTGCCGCGAGGTGTTCGACGGCGTACTCGGCGAGCGCCCGAACCAGCTGGACAAGCAGCGCCCCGAGGTTTCGGTTACTGCGGACCAGCTGATCGACATCGCCTCGGCTGACGGCCAGGTCACCGAGGGCGGGCTGCGCCTGAACCTGTATGTCGCGGTCGCCTACACCGCCGTCTGGCTCTCCGGCAACGGCGCCGTGGCCATCCACAACCTCATGGAGGACGCCGCCACCGCCGAGATCTCCCGCTCGCAGGTATGGCAGCAGATCCGCAACAAGTCCGTCCTCGCCGACACCGGAAACACCGTCACCCGCGAACTGGTCGAAAAGATCCTGGGCGAGGAAACGGAACGGCTCCGGACCGAATTCGGCGACGAGGCCTTCCGCCTGTACTACCAGCCGGCCAGCAAGCTGATCGCCGAGATCTGCCTGTCCGAGGACTACACGGACTTCCTCACCACTCCGGCCTACGAACTGGTGGGCTGAGTCATGGCGGTCTCCCCCACGCCGTCGCTCTCCGCGGCGGACCTTGCCGCCATCGACGCACAGCTGGCCGCCACTGACCAGCTGCTGGAACGTAATTACCCGGGCGACGACGGCACCCGCCAGCCCGTGCACACCGTGTACGTGCCGGCTGACCGTTTCACGCCGTCGTTCGCGGCCGACTGGGGTGCCCAGGCGCTTACGACGGCGGAGGCTCACGGCGGACTCGAGAAGCTCGGCGCGCTGCTGGGTCAGGAGCCGGAGCTGGCTGCCGCCGTCGCCGCACGGGTCGGTGCCAAGCTGCGCACGGAACCGATCGAGGACCTGCGCCTCGACTTCGAGGATGGCTTCGGCGACCGCGGCGATGAGGCGGAGGATGTGGCAGCGGTTTCTGCCGCCAACGCTGTGGCCACCGCCGTCGCGGCCGGCACCGCGCCGCCGTTCATCGGCATCCGCTTCAAGTGCTTCGAGGCGCCCACCCGGGCCCGCGGACTGAAAACACTGGACCTGTTCGTCTCCACGCTCGCGCAGGCCGGCGAACTTCCTGCCGGACTCATCCTGACCCTGCCCAAGGTCACCACCGTGGCCCAGGTCCAGGCGATGGACTTCGCAGTGTCCCGGCTGGAGGAAGTCCACGGACTTCGCGCCGGCCGGCTCCGCTTCGAGGTCCAGGTGGAAACACCGCAGCTGATCCTCGGGCCGGAAGGCACCTCCCCTGTGGCGCAGTTGCCGCACGTGGTTCCGGGACGCATCAGCGCCCTGCACTACGGCACCTACGACTACTCCGCCTCGCTGCAAATCTCGGCCGAGTACCAGTCCATGGAGCACCCGGTCGCGGACTACGCCAAGGAAGTCATGCAGCTGGCCGTCGCCGGCACGGGCATCCGCCTCTCCGACGGATCCACCAACATCATCCCGGTGGGCGACGCCGTCGAGGATGCCTGGAAGCTGCACGGACGCCTCGTCCGCCGCTCGCTGGAGCGCGGCTACTACCAGGGCTGGGACCTGCACGCAGCCCAGCTGCCCAGCCGTTTCGCCGCCACGTATGCGTTCTACCGCGAGGGGCTTCCGGCCGCAGCGGCACGCCTGCGCAATTATGTCGACCACACGGAAGGCGGGGTCATGGACGAACCCGCCACCGCCCGGGCCCTGGCCGCCTTCGTCCTGCGCGGCGTCCAGTGCGGCGCAGTGGGGACCGAAGAGGTCCAGGCGCTCGCCGGCGTCGAACTTTCCCAGCTGACCGCACTGGCGCACCCGCGGCTGGCACACTCCACTTCAAAGTAAGGATCCCATGATGGGCAAGTACTACTACCCCCAGGGCGGCCTGCCGCCGCAGACGCACCTCACCACGGAGCGGGCCATCGTCACGGAGGCCTATACGGTCATCCCCAAGGGCGTTATGACCGACATCGTGACCAGCACCCTGCCGGGTTTCTCCAACACCCGCTCCTGGATCCTGGCCCGCCCGATCTCCGGGTTTGCCACCACGTTCTCGCAGCTGATCGTGGAGATCGGCCCCGGCGGCCGTGCCCCCAAGGCCGAGTTTGAGCCCGGCGTTGAGGGCGTTGTCTTTGTCACCAAGGGCAAGGTCAACCTGACGCTCGACGGCGAACTGCACCAGCTTGAGGAAGGCGGCTACGCCTACCTGGCCGCCGGTGCCACCTGGGGCCTGGAGAACGTCTCGGATGACATTGTCTCCTTCCAATGGATCCGCAAGGCCTATGAGCGGCTTGAGGGTTACGAGGCAAAGTCCTTCGTCACCAGTGATGCCGAGGTGGAACCCACCGCGATGCCGGATACCGACGGCGCCTGGAAGACCACCCGCTTCACGGATTCCAGCGATCTGGCCCACGACATGCAGGTGAACATTGTGACGTTCCAGCCGGGCGGGGTTATCCCGTTCCCGGAGACCCACGTCATGGAGCACGGCCTGTACGTCCTGGAGGGCAAGGCCATGTACCTGCTCAACAACGACTGGGTTGAGGTGGAGGCCGGCGACTTCATGTGGCTGCGCGCCTTCTGCCCGCAGGCCTGCTACGCCGGTGGCCCCGGCGAATTCCGCTACCTGCTCTACAAGGACATGAACCGCCAGATCAAGCTGACCTAGGCCGCCTTACACCGGCCGCCTCTTACCGGCTGGCCGCCGCAATCGCCGGAGCCATGCCGGGTCACTGCAAATTTGCGGCGACCCGGCATGGTTCCGGCGATTTCGCGTTAACGGTTGATTCCCACCCGGCGGAAAGTAAATTCCCACTCTATGGGAACTAGTTGATGCCATCCGTGATTCCAGCCACTAACGTCGGTGTTATGCCTACAGTTCCGAACCATTCCGTGATAGCGGAAGGCAACGCCTCGCGATTCGTCGACATCCTGCTCGAATTCGCGCGGCACCGGACCCTGACCGCAGCCCAAATCAGCAAAACAACGGGCATCCCCGCCAGCGCCGTGTACCGGCACCTGGCAATGCTGGTGCCGTCCGGGCTGGTGGCGCAGACCAGGCGCCGCGGGCAGTACAGCGCCGGCCCGGAAACCCTGCGCCTCGCCGCCAACTTCCACCAGGAGGCCATGGTCAAGGGCCGCATCTCGGAGCAGCTACAGCTGCTCTCGGATGAAACCCAGGAGCTGGCCGCCTATCTAGTGGTCCGCGGTGCGGAGGCACTGTGCGTAGATGCCATCGAAGGCCCTCAGATGCTGCGCTGCAGCTACTCGCCGGGCCGCTCGCTCCCCCTGCTGAAGGGCGCCAGCGCGATGGCCCTGCTGGCGCACCTGGACCCCCAGGAGCAGAGCAGGATCGTGGCCGGCCTCGGACTGAGCGAGGAGGAGGCAGACAACCTGCACCACGAGCTCCAGCTCGTTCAGGGCCGCGGCTTCGGCCTCAGCTACGGGGCGGTGGATGCGGGCGTCTGGGGCGTCAGTTTCCCCGTGTTCGACGACGGCGGCCGGCTTTTGGGTGCCGTCAGCACCATGGCTCCGGCGGACCGGGCGGTCCGGCGCGAAAAGCAACTCATAGCAAGCACCCGTGACGCCGCACTGGCGCTAGGACACGGAGAAGGATCCCGATGACCAACCCCACCACCCAGCACACGTGGACGGGCCGCGACGACGGCCCCGGCCCAGAGCACCGTCGCTGGCACCACGCAGTGAACACGGCCCAGGCCGGCACCACGGGAATCGCCATCCTTGGGTTCCGCAGCGATGAAGGCGTCCGCCGGAACAAAGGCCGGGTCGGCGCCGTCGACGGTCCCGCAAGCATCCGCTTCGCCCTGGCACCCATGGCGGCGCCCGCGGAACTCCTGGTCCACGACCTTGGCGACACCACCGTTGTGGACGGAAACCTCGAGGACGGCCAGGAGCGCCTCGGCGCGGCCGTCCTCGAGGCCCTGGACGCGGGCCACCTGCCCATCATCCTGGGCGGCGGCCACGAAACCGCCTTCGGCACCTACACGGGCCTCCGCGCCAGCCAGGTCACCGATGGACGCCGCATCGGCATCATCAACCTGGACGCGCACTTCGACCTCCGCGCCGAGGAAATCCCGTCCTCGGGAACACCGTTCCGGCAGGTGGCCGAGGCGGAGCAAGCCTTGGGCCACGGGTTCAGCTACACGGTGGTGGGCATCAGCCAGCCCGGCAACACCGAGGCCCTGTTCCAGACAGCCCGGGAGCTCGGCGTCAAGTACCTCCTGGACGAGGAATGCACCGAGTCCAGGACTGAGCAGGTCCGGCAGTTCACGCAGGACTTCATCGACTCCGTGGACGTGGTCTACCTGACCATCGACCTCGACGTCCTCCCCGCGTACGTCGCCCCCGGTGTCAGCGCACCGGCGTCGTACGGCGTTCCGCTCTCCGTGGTGCTGGAAGTGTGCCGCCAGCTGGCCCGCTCCCCCAAGCTCGCCGTCGTCGACGTCGTCGAACTGAACCCCAGGTTCGACGTCGACTCCCGCACGGCCCGCACGGCCGCACGCCTCATCCACACAATCGCCGCAGAGCGATCCGGGCGCCGGCATGCGTAGCCGCAAGCCCGCCTCCCCTCCCCAGAAACACACGGTCAGGGCTCAGTAGCCGTCCGCGGTTCAGGTTCAATTGCCCACGCGGCTTCGTGCAGGAGACTGGCCAGCCGCCGCTGGAAGCGGGCCAGTCTCCTGCGTGCGCGTCCGGCTTGTCGTGGTGCCACGACGGGTGAATCCGGCAAGGCGCTGCGGCTGTCGTTGTTTATGAGGTGGACGACGGCCCAAGCCATCATCAGCGAATTATCCATGGTTCTCTTCTTGTTCGGTGAGGCTCTCTTGGTTTGCACTTCCCCGGTGCGGATTGGCTACATTTGGCTGTGCGCGGCGACGGCGGGATCCCCGCCGGTGCGGGCGCCGGACTCCAGTTCCGTGATTTCGGCTACCTCCGCGGGCGTCAGCGACACGGCGGCAGCGCCCAGGTTTTCCCGCATGCGTGCGGCCTGGACCGACTTCGGGATGACGATGGTGCCCTGGCTGAGATGCCACGCGAGTACAACCTGGGCAGGTGTAGCACGGTACTTCGCGGCCAGTGACTTCACGGTGGCCGCTGCCAGATCGGCGCCCTGCCCCAACGGGCTGTACGCCTCCACCGCAATGCCCAGGGAGCGGTTCTTGGCCGCCAGCTCCTGCTGCTGGAACGCGGGGTGGATTTCGATTTGGTTGACGGCCGGGACAACGTCCGCCGCCGCTAGGTGCGTGTCCAGGTGGTCAGCCAGGAAGTTCGCAACCCCGATGGCGCGGATCTGGTTGTTTGCGTACAGCTGTTCCATGGCCTTCCAAGCCTCCGTGAAGAGTCCCTGTGCGGGCACGGGCCAATGGATCAGGTAGAGGTCCAGGTAGTCCAGGCCCAGGGCTTGGCGGCTGTTCTGGAAGGCTTGGTGGGCCATTCCTTGTTCACCGTTGCGCAGCTTGGTGGTGATGAAGAGTTCCCCGCGGGGTATGCCCGAAGCGGCAATGGCTGCCCCGACGCCGGCCTCGTTCCGGTACGCCGCGGCAGTGTCGATGTGGCGGTAGCCGGCTTCGAGGGCGTCCTCGACGATGCGCTGCGTTTCTTCCGGCGGGACCTGGAATACGCCGAAGCCAAGTTGCGGGATCTGGACGCCGTTGTTGAGGGTCACTGTGGGGATGGTAATTTCCTGTGGCTGGGACATCATCAGTTCTTCCCGTGGTTGTGTTGTTTGCTCGAACAGCCCTGCACGGGCGGGTTATGCATTCAACGCTAGGCACGCCGGCAGGCCGTGTCAGCAGGTATGCCATTCCCTCCTTTTCCTAGGACTGGCAGTCCTACCTTCGTCACTGGAAAGCGGGGACGCCGGCTTGGACAATGGAAGGCATGGGTCAGAGCGCGGAGTTTGGAAAGTTCCTGAAGGCAATGCGGTCGCGGCTGACGCCGGAGCAGGCCGGGATAGCCGCGACCACCGGTGGCAGGCGCGTCCCCGGGCTGCGACGCGAGGAAATCGCGCGCCTTGCGGACGTGAGCACCGACTACTACACCCGGCTCGAACAAGGCCGGAACATCCACCCGTCCCGGGCGGTGATGGATTCAGTGGCGAGGGCCCTGCGCCTGGATCCTGGCGAGCAGGCGCACATGTTCGACCTTCTGGAGAACTGCGCGAAGTCCCAGCATTCACCCATTCCGGAACAGGTTGTTCGGCCGGCTCTCCGCCAACTCCTGGACGCCGTGGGCAACGTTCCCGCCCTGATCCTGGGCCGCCGCACAGATGTTCTGGCCGGCAACCGCCTGGCGTTCCTTCTCCTTGCGGAATTCCCGGCCATGCCGGCAGCAGAGCGGAACCTCACCCGATGGGTTTTCCTCGATCCGCGCTCCCACGATCTCTTCCGGGACTGGGAGACCGTGGCGGCCGAAGCCGTCGGGACCCTGCGCGCGGATATCGGCCGGCACCCCAACGACCCCCAGGCCAATCAACTCGTCGGCGAACTCGCAGTACACAGCGAACGCTTCCGCCAATGGTGGGCCGGACACCGGCTGGCAACGGGGTTCGCAGGCAGTGTTCGGCTGCACCATCCCGTCGTCGGGGACCTGGAACTGAACTTCGAAGACCTGACGCTTCCCGACGATTCAGACCAGGTGCTGCGGGTGTATTCAGCGAAGCCGGACTCGCCATCGGCCGATTCCCTGACCCTACTCGGCAGCTTCGGCGCCGAAGTGCTGGCCGCCGCGGCAGCCCCTCGGGCCACAGAAGACACGGACGCGTCCGGCGCCGGCAAGGCGCCCTGACTTCCGGGAAGGACAGCGGGTCACATCCTGCGGTGGGCGTCTGTGACAAGACCTGCCACCGGCCCCCGTGGTAGTCGTCGTAGGTCCGCGCCGGGCTCTCCGGTGCGGACCTACACGACCCGAAGGATGGAAATGCGCAGCGCCACAATAATGACCAGGAAGTCTTTGCTAGTTGGATCCGGCCTGGGGCTGCTGGCTCTTGTCACCGGCTGCAGCAGGTCCGCCGCCGGGGCCGCGGCACCCTCGCCGTCCGGCTCCGCAGCGCCCCGCGCCTGGTCCTACGACGGCGCCGAGGGTCCCGAACACTGGGGCACCCTGAGCTCCGACTTCGGCTCCTGCTCTTCGGGCACCGCCCAGTCCCCCATCGACGTCGGGGGTGGGCCGGGCCTTTCCCCTGCGCCGCTCGCCCTGGCCTATTCCGCCTCGGAAGGCGAGATCACCGACAACGGCCACACCACCGAGCTGCACGCCCTCTCGGCCCAAGGCATCACGGTTGGCGGCAAGAAGTACGCCTTCAAGCAGCTGCACTTCCACGCCCCATCCGAGCACACGCTGGACGGCGTCCGGCACGAGGCCGAGTTCCATTTCGTCCACCAGGCCGACGACGGCGGGCTGGCCGTCGTCGGGATCCTCGCCACGGTGGGGGCTACCAATGCGCCGTGGGCGCCGTTCACGGACGGCGTGCCGGCCGCAGCCGATGGGCCGAAAGTGGCGGCCGGCGTCGTGGACTTCCCGGCGCTGTTCCCGGCGTCGCTGGACCACTTCGCGTACGACGGCAGCCTGACCACTCCGCCCTGCTCGGAAGGCGTGCGCTGGCTGCTCCTCGAGACCCCCATTGAGCTGGGAGCCGGACAGCTCGCCACACTGCGCGCGGCGCACGCGGGCAACAGCCGGCCGGTCCAGCCGCTCAACGGGAGGGACCTCGTCGCGGTGGACCGGTAGAACCTCAGACGGTGGCGGGGTCCGTGTTGGCGCCGCAGAGGATCACGGCCACGCGTTCGCCGTCGGCCGGGACGTAGGCGCCGGAGTGCAGGGCGGCGAAGGCCGCGGCCGCGCCGTGCTCCACGATGATGCGGTACTGCTCCCACAGCAGGGACCGGGCGGCCACGATGTCCTCGTCGGAGACCAGCACGGCGCGGACGCCGGTACGGACGGCCACGTCGAAACCGATCCGGCCGATCTGCCGGGCCCCCAGGGAGTCGGCGGCAATCCCCGAAACGGCCACGTCCACGGGGGTTCCGGCCGCGAGCGCGGCATGCAGTGTGGGCGTGGATTCGGACTCGACGCCCACCACTTTGGCCCGGCCCTCCACGGCGGCCGCGACCCCCGCCATGAGCCCGCCGCCACCCACGGCCACCACCACGGTGTCCACGTCGCCCAACTGCTCCAGCAACTCGGTTCCGATGGTGCCGGCGCCGGCGGCGATCTCGGGCTGGTCGTAGGCATGGCAGTAGACCGCGCCCGTCTCGGCGGCGTAGGCCATCGCGGCGTCGTAGGCCTCGGAGTATTCGGCACCGTGCTGGACCACGTCGGCGCCGATGGCCACGAGCTTCTTGACCTTCACGGCCGGGGCGGTCTCGGGCACGAACACCGTGGCAGGGACCCCCACTTCCGTGGCCGCGTAGGCGTTGGCGAGGCCGGCGTTGCCGCCGGAGGCCACCACAATGCCCACATCGTCCTTCAGTTCGCCGCGCTCCCGGCAGGCCAGAACCCGGTTGAACGCGCCCCGGGCCTTGAACGTGCCGGTGTGCTGCATGAACTCGCACTTAAGCCACACTTCGCCGGGGAACTGGCCGCGGTCAGCCGCCAGCACGGGCGTGACGCGGATCCTTCCGGCAATCCGGGCAGCGGCTTCGTCGACGTCGGTGCGTGTGATCATGGGGAAATCCTCGTTCCGGGGTGGGGCTGGGTTCAACGTTCAGGCTATCGCCCGCGTGGTGTCGCCGTCGTTCCGTCCCAGCGGCTCGGCGCAAAAGCGTCCCAAAGAGAGAATTGGGCCGCTTTCGCGGGCCGAATGAGTATGCCAGAGAAGGCCCCTTCATCGGATACTCACCGGAGGGGCCTTAACCTTGATCCGCCGACGGTCTCGTTGAGGACTCCGGGATTTGGTTGGCCGGGCGGGCCTAGTTCGCGGCATACCGGATTACCCGGCCCTGCTGCCGGTCGTGTTCCACAGTGGGTCCTTGGTTGTTTCGGTCCCGGGCGGCCAGTCAGGTCTTTGCCGGCCGCGGGAAGATGTGGTTGAAAAGGTCCGTCCGGGCGTTTTCCCAGGGCCGCTTGAATTTATTAACCGATGAAGGTGACGAGGTCTTCGCAGAAGTCGCGTCCTGCCGTGTCCGCTTGCCCGTGACTGGCCGTCTCGCCGAGGTCCCTAATGAACTCGTCGTCGGAGGGGTCAGCAGGCGTGCCGCCGTGATCAATGAGAATCGCGAACCTGAAGGTACCCGTGTCCATGAACAGACGCTTACCGTCCGGGCCATAGACCTTCTGGACGCCGGAGACAGCGATCTCGACGGTCAGGGTGCCATCGCCGTTGTCGGTGATTTTGTGGTCCCGTGCCTGGCCTGACTCCGTGATCGTATAGGTCTGCTCGTTCAGGGTGTTTGTCCACACATCGGTTGAGCGGATCGGACCCCCTCCGTATGCGAGGCCGTCGCCGTGATGAACGAAGAGGAACATCCCCTCGGCATGCTCGTCGCCGCCGGCATCGATACGGACTCCCTCTACGAAGACAAGGCCTCAGGGAAGAAGGATGACCGGCCTCACCTGGCCGCGTGCCTCAAAGCCCTGCGTCACGGTGACACCCTGGTCGTATAGAAACTCGACCGGCTGGGGCGTGACCTGCGGCATCTGGTCAATATCGTGCACGACCTGACCGAGCGCGGCATCGGACTGAAGGTCCTCACCGGCCAGGGCGCGGCCATTGACACCACCACCGCCTCCGGGAAACTCGTCTTCGGGATCTTCGCCGCCTTAGCCGAATTCGAACGGGAACCCATCTCCGAACGCACCCTCGCCGGACTGGCCTCCGCCCGCGCCAGGGGCCGGAACGGGGGACGTCCCTACAAGATGACCCCGGCGAAGCTCCGCCTGGCTATGGCTTCCATGGGGCAACCTGGCACCAGAGTCAGCGATCTCTGCACCGAACTCGGCATCACGCGGCAGACCCTGTACCGGCACGTGTCGCCCAGCGGCGAACTGCGCCCGGACGGGGCAAAGGTCCTCTCAAGAGGCTAGACATGCGGAACCAATTTTGGAATGGAGGTTTTCGAGCGGGTCCGCCGGCGGATGGCCGGGCCCGTCACGTGCGGGCACAGTACGCTGCCCGGTGGCGAGTGATAGTGCCACGACCGGCACTGAGCTGACCGGGGCCAGAGGCGGCTAAGGCAGCCGGTGGACCAGCCGTTTGGATCCACACAGCCCGTCGGCCCGTCAACCTGCTGCTTCGAACAGGCACGTAGTGCCAGCCGTCGCTAAACTCTTCCGCCGACGGCCAACGAGTTCATGTGCCTGGTCAGCCGGACCGGTCTGAGTCGGACTTATCCTCTGTTGTGAGAGATCCTGCGTGGGCGCGTGCGGTGGGATCCAGGCGGACCTTGATCAGGCTTGCGATCGTGGTCACTGTCAGGACGACTGCGATGACGACGAGGCTGAGGTTGGTGCTGATCTCCGGCACCCGGCCATCGAGGCCATGCCCCCAGTGCAGGACCAGTTTCACGCCGATGAAAGCCAGGATAATCGCCAGGCCGGTGGAGAGGTAGACCAGGCGGTCCAGAAGCCCCTTGACGAGGAAAAACAGGGCCCGCAGCCCTAGCAGGGCGAAGGCGTTGGCGGTGAAGACAATATAGGGTTCGGCGGTGATGCCGAAAATGGCCGGGATTGAGTCGAGCGCGAACAGCAGGTCGGTGCTGCCAATTGCGAGCAGCACAATGAACAGGGGCGTCACTGCCCGGCGTCCGGCGCTGCGTGTGAACATCCGGCCGCCCTCGTAGTCCTTCGTGACGGTCAGCGCGCGGCGGGCCACCCGGACCAGCACGTTGTCATGGACATCCGGGTCGGCGTTGCGGTGCCGGTAAAGCTGCACAGCCGTCACAATCAGGATCAGGCCGAAGATCAGGAACATGAAGGAAAACAGCTGGAGCAGTGCTGCGCCCAGGGCGATGAAGATCGCCCGCAGGACCAGAGCCATTGCTATGCCGAAGATCAGGACCTTCTGCTGGTACTTCTCTGGCACGGCGAAGGTCGACATGATGATCACGAAGACGAAGAGGTTATCGATGGACAGGCTTTTTTCGACGATGTAGCCGGCAAAGAATTCCGCGCCATAGTCCCAGCCCACCTGCATTGCGAAGACCAGTCCGAAGGCAATGGCCACGGCAATATAAAGAATCGATGAAATTGCGGCCTCGCGGAACTTCACGACGTGCGGCCGTGCGGCAGCCAGTCCAAGATCCAGGGCGAGCAGCCCGAGAATAAGTCCGATGGTGAGCGTCCAGCGAAGTACACTGACTTCGAGCATTGGTGGCCTTTCTTGTCATCAACTGAAACTGACTGATTGCTTTCCCTGCACTCCCGGCCGCCGACCGGGCGCCTGCGGGTCCGATCGACTATTGTCCTTGAAATGGCAACCAAGGATTTTGACTCAGGGACACCCGCCGGGGCCGCCGCCGAGACGCAGTGGACGTTCCTCACCAACCACGCCCACGTCCTGCTCACCATCGCCCGAGATCCGCAGATCCGCATGCGCGACGTCGCCACCCGGGTGGGAGTCACGGAGCGCGCTGCGCAAAAGATAACTGCCGACCTTGTGGAGGCCGGATATATCACCAGAACCCGTAACGGACGCCGCAACAGCTACACCGTCGCCACCGGCCGCCCCTTCCGCCATCCCGTCGATGCCGGCCACGAACTGGACGAACTCCTCGCGGTCCTCGTCCCTGAACCCACCTCCCGCACCCTAGACACCTGAACTATAATTCGCTAATCTAAGTTCATTGATTGAATCATACGCTACCGCACGGGGTGGTGGGGTGGCCGGCTGCAGTGTCCTCGGCGAGGCTTTGCGGCGGCGGTTTGGAAGGAGCTCGCTCTTGAACAATCGAGAGGCACGTTTCAGACCGCAGCTTCCCGGCGGTGTTCCCGCCACCATCGCGGATTCCGCGGGGCCGGTGTATCTCATCGTCATCGTCGCTGAGTCAGGCGCTGCGGACGTCTTGGCCGCGGCGGCCACGCAGGCGCGCGGTGCCGGTGCCCGCCTGCTGATCGCTCTCGCCCGGCCCCGTTTGGGCTTCACGACGGACGCCGCCCTGGTCCGGTTCGTCACCGCGCGCAGGAACCTGGAGATGCTCTGGTTGCAGCGTCTCGGGCATCAGGTGCTGGATCCCGCCGGGGTCACATTTGAAACTGTCTTAATGACCTACCGGGGCGGTGGCTCTGAGTACGGGCGGACCCGCCGTCTTGCCTCAGCATTGGAGCGCCTGGCCCGCGGCCGCGGTGCCATCCGCCGGCCGGCAACCGGTGCAGTTTTGGCCTCCAGCAGCAGGGAGAACCATCAGTGAGTCAGGAAAGCCTGGGTGACGGTCTGAACCCGGCACCGGGCAACAGCATCGTGGTCGGGCATGATGGATCCGCCTGCGCAGACTACGCCCTGGACACGGCACTTGGACTCGCGGACCAGCTGGAGGTCCCCGTCGTCATCGTGCGGGCCTGGTCTCTCGCTGCTGCCCCTCGCCCGCCCGGCTGGGAGTTCGGATATGTGTCGTCCTTTGACGAGTACGCAACGGCGGTGCATGGCGAGCTCGTGCGGGATGTGCACACGAGGGTCGACAGATACTCCACGCTCTCCGTCAGCTACAGGGCCGTTCACGCCGGCGCCGCCAAGAGCCTCATTGACATCTCACGGGACGCCCGCATGCTGGTTGTCGGATCGCGCGGTCATGGCGGGCTCGTCGGGATGCTGCTCGGCTCCGTGAGTGACCAGTGCCTCCGGCATGCGGACTGCCCGGTCCTGATCGTGCGCCCTCGGAGCTGAAGCCGCGGCACTCCGGCCACCATTGACCCTTTGCCCGGTGCTGGCGGCCCGATTTGGGCCTAGAATTTCTCCGGCCGCAAAACGTCTACGTCACTCACGAACAGGATCATGGCGTAGTCCTCGTAGTAGTGCTCCTGGAGGTAGGCGGCAATAGCGTCTGCCGTCGCTTCGTCGCACACCACCTCGATGCGGATGTTGCTGTTCGCTTCCCAGCCGGCACTGCGGACGCCGCGGTGGCCTTTGCCGCGCGCGTCGGTGATGGTGTATCCGCGGGCATTGAGCCGGTCGATGTCCCGAACGAGAGTGCCCTCAAGTACGGCTTCGGTGACGACGGTCAACAGCTTGCGTGTATGGCTTTGCATCAGTCTCATCCTTTCGCGAAAGTATGTGCCCACACCGCGAGGGCGTGGTATATCGGGATACCAAACAGGACATTGAACGGGAACGTGACCCCCAGCGCGGCGGCCAGTGACAGGGTGGGGTTGGCCTCGGGTACGGAAATGCGCATGGCCGCCGGCACTGCGATGTATGAAGCACTCGCCGCCAGCGTCGCAAGAACGGCGGTACCGCCGATGGAGAGGCCCAGCACCCAGCCCAGTCCGGTCCCCACCAGGGCCGAAAAGAGCGGCATGCCAATTCCAAAGGCCATCAGGAAGGGTCCGTACCGGCGCAGGCTTCCTACCTGTGTCGCCGTAATCAGCCCCATCTCCAGTAGAAAAAGAGCCAGGATTCCCTTGAACAGATCGAAGAACAACGGCTCGATCGACGACAGCCCGTCCGGCCCCGCCGCCCAGCCGATGAGCAGCCCGCCCAGGAGCAGCACAATGCTTTTCCCGAGGAAAACCTCATGGGCGACCGACCTCCACCGGGTCTCCCGGGACAGACCCCGGGCCAGGACAATTCCCACAATAATGGCCGGCACTTCCAGCAACACCAGAAGCAGGGGCATGTGCTCTTCGAACGCGATCTGGCGGCTGCCAAGATAGGCGACAACCACGGCATAGGTGCCTACGCTTACGGAGCCGTAGTGGGCGGCGATGGAAGCCGCATCCGCTCGCTTGAAACGGCCCAGGTAACGCAGCACGGGGAAGGCAGCCAGTGAAAGGAAAAAGCCCAACGCCACCACGGCCAGCATTTGCGGCAGCAGGCTGCCGAAAGGTTGCCTGGCCAGTTCAATACCGCCCTTGAGGCCGATGGCCAGCAACAGCACGATGCTGACGAACTCGTAGATCGCAGCCGGTAGACGCAACTCCGAACGCAGCAGACCGGCGGTGGCACCGAGCAGAAAGAAAAGGATAATGGGATCGATCACGTGGTTGCTCTCTTGGTCGTTTCCAGCTTTTACGAAGTCGGGGTACGGGCAATGGCCCGCACCCCCAAGTTCCGGGACTGCAGTCCATCCGAGGGCACCAGCATCCCAGGATCCCATTAATACACGCTATTTGATTCACGATCAAAACTTCATGTATCGTATGACGTAGCCTCTGCGACTGAGAGGCGGCCGCCGGTTCTTTTCTAACTAATCATGCCTACCTTTCGGGTGTGCTGCGACAGTTCCAGCAGTTCGCGCTCAGAGTGAAAGGTCAGTTATGACCAGTATTGATTCCGGCAATTCAACCCTTCTTTCCGCCTATTCCGGTGAACGGATTTCTCTGCTTACCCAGCATGGCAAGGAACGGGTGATCGTCCCGGTGCTCGAGCGTGCGCTCGGCTGCCGGCTCGAACACGTCACGGGCTACGACACGGATCTGCTCGGTACTTTCACCCGTGACATTCCCCGCGCCGGCACACAGCTCGAGGCTGCGCGTAAGAAGGCGCAGGTGGGCATGGAATTGTTGGGATTGCCGCTGGGTATCGCCAACGAGGGCTCGTTTGGCCCGGATCCATACATGGGGATGTTCCCCTGGAACATCGAACTCATGATCTGGATCGACGGTGAGCGCGAGCTGGAGGTCGTTGGAATAGCCGAAGGCAAGACGAACTTCTCCCACCTGCAGACGGCGGACTGGGCGGAGGCCCAAACGTTCGCCCGTGAATCGAAATTCCCCGAACACCATCTGGTCGTTCGCCCGGACGGCGGACACGACCCCCGCATCCGTAAGGGAATCGCCGCCTGGCCCGAGCTGGAGCTCGCCTTTTCGAGGGCGCTGGCCCGATCGGCCAAGGGCAAGGTTTTTCTCGAGACAGACATGCGTGCCAACGCCAATCCGACGCGCATGGAAACCATCCGTCTCGCGGCCGAAGACCTTGCACAGAAGCTTCGCTCCAGATGTCCGGCCTGCGGCACCCCGGGATTCTGGAAAGTGGAGCGAGTGGCAGGACTCCCGTGCACGGGCTGCGGCGAGCCAACGAGCGAGACCCGCGCCGAGATTCATGGATGCCTCACCTGCGGGCACCGCTCCACCCGCGACGTAACCGACCCACCACGCGCTGACCCGCGTTTTTGCGAATATTGCAACCCTTGACCCTTGCCCAAACCTCGACGCGTCCCATTGCCCAACGCGTTCAGTGCGATACGTAGCTTCAAATCAACACCGGAGGAAAGATATGCAACCATCACAATTAGTGGACCTCAAGCCCCGCAGCCGGGTGGTTACCGACGGCATTCATGCGGCCCCCGCGCGTGGCATGCTCCGCGCTGTGGGTATGGGCGACGATGACTTCGCCAAACCCCAGATCGGCGTGGCAAGCTCCTGGAACGAAATCACTCCCTGCAACCTGTCCCTGAACCGTCTCGCCCAGAGCGCCAAGGAAGGTGTCCACGCAGGCGGCGGTTTCCCGATGCAGTTCGGCACCATCTCCGTCTCCGACGGCATCTCCATGGGCCACGAAGGCATGCACTTCTCCCTGGTCTCCCGCGAAGTCATCGCCGACTCCGTCGAAACCGTCATGCAGGCCGAGCGCATCGACGGCTCGGTCCTCCTGGCCGGCTGCGACAAGTCCCTCCCCGGAATGCTCATGGCAGCCGCCCGCCTGGACCTGGCCAGCGTCTTCGTCTATGCCGGCTCCATCATGCCGGGCTGGGTCAAGCTGGAGGACGGCTCCGAAAAGGAAGTCACCCTCATCGACGCCTTCGAGGCCGTCGGCGCCTGCGCCGCCGGCAAGATGAGCCTCGGCGACCTTGACCGCATCGAGCGCGCCATCTGCCCCGGCGAAGGCGCCTGCGGCGGCATGTACACCGCCAACACCATGGCCTGCGTCGGCGAGGCACTGGGCATGTCGCTGCCCGGCTCGGCCGCCCCGCCCTCGGCCGACCGCCGTCGTGATCAGTTTGCGCGCAAGTCCGGCGAGGCAGTGGTCAACCTGCTCCGCCTTGGCATCACCGCCCGGGACATCATGACCAAAAAGGCGTTCGAGAATGCCATCGCCGTCACCATGGCATTCGGTGGCTCCACCAACGCCGTCCTGCACCTCCTGGCCATCGCCCGCGAAGCTGAAGTCGAGCTGAACCTGGAGGACTTCAACCGCATCGGCGACAAGATCCCGCACCTGGGCGACCTGAAGCCCTTCGGCCGCTACGTCATGACCGACGTCGACAGGATCGGCGGCGTGCCGGTCATCATGCGTGCACTGCTCGACGCCGGCCTGCTGCACGGTGACTGCCTCACCGTCACCGGCAAGACCGTGGCCGAAAACCTGGCGGCCATCAACCCGCCGGACCTGGACGGCAAGATCCTCCGTGCGCTGGACAACCCGATCCACAAGACCGGCGGCATCACCATCCTGCACGGCTCCATGGCGCCCGAAGGTGCCGTGGTCAAGAGCGCAGGGTTCGACGCCGACGTCTTCGAGGGCACCGCCCGGGTGTTCGAGCGCGAACAGGGCGCACTGGATGCGCTGGACAACGGCGCCATCCACAAGGGCGACGTGGTGGTGATCCGCTACGAAGGCCCGAAGGGTGGGCCGGGCATGCGCGAAATGCTCGCCATCACCGGCGCCATCAAGGGTGCCGGGCTGGGCAAGGATGTCCTGCTCCTGACCGACGGCCGCTTCTCCGGCGGAACCACCGGCCTCTGCATAGGCCACGTGGCCCCTGAAGCTGTGGACGGCGGCCCCATCGCCTTCGTCAAGGACGGGGACCGGATCCGCGTGGACATCGCGGCCCGCAGCTTCGACCTGCTGGTTGACCAGGCCGAGCTCGAATCCCGCAAGATCGGCTGGGAGCCCCTCCCGGCCAAGTTCACCAAGGGTGTGCTCGCCAAGTACGCCAAGCTGGTCCACAGCGCCTCCACCGGCGCATACTGCGGGTAAATAACAGGCACCCATCTGCAGTCCAAGGACGGTGACTTCACTGAGAATTAGCCGAGGACTCGTCGGCTACTACAGAATCATTCAAGACGACCGAGAGCAGCTCGGAACTTTCCGTTCCACTCATCGCACTACGACCCACCAGCACCGTGCATCCCCAGGTCCCGTGATCCTCTGGACACCCTTCCAGTAGGTCGGGCCTTCCAACGGACAGCGAAACCTGCGGCCGCGCGGGGCGGGCACTGCCTCTGTCGGCGGCGCACGTGGATCCTCGACATTTGCCCCACTCGGAAAAGTTCTCGCTCAGCCTCCGGATTGCGCGCACGGGAACCCCAACTGGGGACGAGTGCAGGGGACTTCAGAAATTCCGTGCAGACGACTTCTGAAAATGACACAATCGTACGAGTTCGTCCGCGGCCAGCGATTCTCGTAACTATGTCTCACAACCCTCTGGTTGAATCGCTGTATCCACCGCTAGCTACGAGACACGTCGGAGCAGTCCATGACGAAACTGATCGGTTATGCACGCGTTTCGACGCGGCAGCAGTCCACCGACCGGCAGTAGGCGGATCTTCTGGCCGCCGGCGTCCTACGCGATGACCTCTACGTTGATCACGGTGTGTCCGGGAACCGGCTCTCCCGCCAGAGAGAAACGTTGCTTCCCCCTTCCGTAGAGACTTAGCCTTGGCATGCCGTCGCAGGGCGTAACGAACGAAATATCCCTGCGGGCGCCGGTGTTGCCCCGGATATGACAACCATCGGAATCATCGGAATCATCGGCGCAGGACACATTGGCAGCCAGGTTGCCCGCAAAGCGGTGGAACTCGGCTACGACGTGGTGATCAGCAATTCCCGCCACCCCGAAACGCTGGCCGCACTCGTGGCGGAACTGGGACCCCGTGCCCGGGCCGCGACGCCGGCCGAAGCAGCAGCGGCGGGCGATTGCGCCGTCGTGACCATTCCTTTCAGGAGCCTCGGCAGCATCCCCGTGGAGCCGCTCACGGGGAAGATCGTGATCGATACCGGCAACTACTACTGGAAGCGCGACGGCCATGTTCCGGCCCTCGACGCCGGCGAAACCACGTCCTCCGCGCTGGTGCAGGAACACCTGCCCACGTCCAAGGTGGCGAAGGGCTTCAACCACATCCGGTACAGCGAGATCACCACGGACGGCACGCCTCCCGGCACCCCGAACCGCCGCGCTCTGGCCACCGCGAGCGACAATGCCGAGGCCAGCGAGCTCGTGACGAAGCTATATGACGAGTTCGGCTTCGACACGGTGGACCTCGGCCCGCTCTCCGAGAGCTGGCGCGCGGAGCCGGGCCGTCCGGCGAATGTGGTGCGGCAGAACGCTGCTGAACTCAGCGAGACCCTGGCCAAGGCGCCGCGGACCGTCTGACGTTTGGCGGGCGGTGCCTGGTGCCGGCCTGCCTCTGGCGCCGAAATGCCACCCCACGCCATCGGCAAGGACGTAGCCCTCGCCCTGTTGCTCGGGCTCCTGGCGGGTTGCTTGGGCTGGCCCCGTGGCTGGTCACCGGCGCGCAGCTTCCTCTGCAGAACCTTTGGGGCGCGGGAGTGTTGCCGCAGCAGATGACCGTGCGAAGGGCAGCCGCTGGCCTGGCAGTGCGGCTCTGGTCACCCGCCCGACGACGGCTGGTTGTCTGGTGTGCGGCCGGCGGCGTTCTCGCGGTGCAGGCCACGATGACGGTTCAGGCGTTTTCAGTGCTCGACGCCGGCTTGGCGGGCGGAGCGATGTCAGGCGTCTATTTCGCCGGGCTGCTCGCAGGGGTGCTAGCCGCTATCGTCGCGGGCCTGGTGGCGCTCCTGCTCATCGCGGCGAAGTCCAGGGCTTTGACAGCCCTGGGTGTTGGTCTCGTCGCCGTGCCCTTTGGCTCGTGGGTCGGCGAGTGGGCGGGGAACCTGGCGGCTCTGTGGGTGGTTCCGGCGTTGTTCATCTCCGTCAATTACGTCCTGGGCACACGATTGCCGGAGCGGGACCCGCAGGAGATGGCCCTGATGATCCGGCAGATCCTGACGGCCACGCTCGGACCCGACGGCGGGGCCGGCCCGACCGTCCTCCTGGCATTGGCCATCGGGCTGGCAGGCGCGGCCGTCGGGGAATTAGCCCGCCGGCGTCGGCGTCGCTGAAGGCCGGACTGAGCCGCGAGGCCGGTACCAGAACTACCTCGATCCCCCGCATTCCCGCAGATCTTTTAGGCTGCCCACCGGTCCGTGGGGGCCATTCCTTTCTACAATTTAAGTGGCGGCATAGGCGGCAATCAGCCGAACCGGCCGCACCACAAGGAGGACCGCAATGGGTTTGGGTGACAGGATCCACAACGCCGCGGAGAGGCTCCACGGCAAGGGAAAGAAGGCCGCCGGTGAGGTCAGCGGCAACGACCGCATGAGGGCCGAAGGCAAGGCCCGCGCAGTTCGGGCCGACCTCAAGCAGGCGGGCGAAAAGATCAGGCACGCCTTCAAGCGGCACTAAGTACGATCAATCGAACGGGCGGCTCTGCCAAGAGTCGCCCGTTTCTTATGCCCGGACGGGAAGAGTTTGCTGTCCCAACCCCCTCCCAACCCGCCCCCTTGACTCCCGCCCTCACCTTCCCTAAACTTTTCATAAAGCAGAATCTAAATTCCACAAAGCGGAAACTCGATAAGGGTGAAGCAGCGGAGAAGATAGATCAAAGCCCCTCCTCGGAAGGACCTACGATGACGTACACAGTGAACTGCTCCATCCTCTTGACGGAGCTTCCCCTGCTCGAGCGTCCCGCAGCCGCGAAGGCTGCCGGTTTTGACGCCGTCGAGTTCTGGTGGCCCTTCGACACCTCCGTCCCTACGGACGCCCAGGTCACCGGGTTTGAGAACGCCATCAAGGACGCCGGCGTCCAGCTCACGGGCCTGAACTTCAACGCCGGCAATATGCCCGGCGGCGACCGCGGCCTCGTTTCCTGGCCCGCCCGCTCCACCGAATTCCTGGACAACATCGATGTCGTCGCAGGCATCGGCGAGCACCTCGGCTGCAAGGCCTTCAACGCCCTCTACGGCAACCGCGTGGACGGCGAATCGGCCGAGAAGCAGGACGCCATCGGCGCCGAAAACCTCGCCGCGGCAGCTGCCGGCGTCGCAGGCATCGGCGGCACCGTCCTCCTCGAACCCGTCAGCGGCGCCGCCAAGTACCCGCTCCTCACGGCAGCGGACGCCCTCAAGGTGATCTCCCGCGTCAAGGCTGAATCCGGCGCAGAGAACATCAAGCTCCTCGCGGACTTCTACCACCTGGCAGTCAACGGCGACGACGTCGCAGCCGTCATCGAAAACCATGCCAAGGACTTCGGCCACATCCAGATTGCCGACAACCCCGGCCGCGGGGCTCCCGGAACCGGCGAGCTTCCCCTCGGCGAATGGATCGCCCGCAGCCGCGCACTCGGCTACGACGGCTACATCGGCCTCGAATACAAGGAACCGGCGGAAACCGCCTTCAGCTGGGCCATCCGCCAGCGCGCCAGCCGCTAGGTTTCGACAAGCTCAACCACCGGAATCAGCAACACCAACAGACTTTCAGTAAAGGAACCACAATGAGCAACGTTGCAGTCATCGGACTCGGAATCATGGGCCTCCCCATGGCCATTAACCTCGTCAAGGCCGGCCACACCGTCACCGGCTTCAACCGCAGCCAGGACAAGATCGACAAACTCGTCTCCGAAGGCGGCCAGGGGGCCACGAGCATCGCGGACGCCGTCAAGGACGCCGATGTCGTCATCACCATGGTGCCAGACTCCCCCGATGTCGAGGGCGTCGTCAGCGGCAAAGACGGCGTCTTCGCCAACGCGAAGAAGGGCACCTTGTGGATCGACGCCAGCAGCATCCGCCCGGATGTCGCCAAGCGCCTCGCTGACGATGCAAAGGAAGCCGGCATCCGCCCCCTCGACGCCCCGGTCTCCGGCGGCGAACAGGGCGCCATCAACGCCGTTCTCTCCATCATGGTGGGCGGCGAGGCAGCCGACTTCGAGGCAGCACAGCCCGTCCTCACCGCCGTCGGCAAGACCATCGTCCATGTGGGCCCCTCCGGCTCCGGCCAGACCGTCAAGGCAGCCAACCAGCTGATCGTGGCCGTCAACATCCAGGTCCTCGGCGAAGCCATTGCCTTCCTTGAGGCCTACGGCGTGGACACCGACGCGGCCCTCAAGGTCCTCGGCGGCGGCCTGGCCGGCTCCAAGGTCCTCGACCAGAAGGGCCAGAAGATGCTCGACCGCAACTTCGACCCCGGTTTCCGCCTGGCCCTCCACCACAAGGACCTCGGCATCGTCACGTCGGCAGCCCGCGAAGCCAACGTCGCCGTCCCCCTCGGCGCCGTCGTCGCACAGCTCGTCGCCGCAACCGTCAACCAGGGCGACGGCGGTCTCGACCACTCCGGTCTCTTCAAGCAGGTCCTGCAGCTTTCCGGCCGCAAGTAGGTTTCGACAGGCTCAACCACCGGATCCGGTGACGGGGCACTTCGACACGGACACGCCGGCCGCCGTCGTAATTTACGACGCCGGCTCGCCCACAGTGCCCCGCGATGGTTTCGCCGGGCCTCCCTTCAGCACACCCAAAAACAGACTTTTCAAGGAGTACACAATGACTAAGATGCGCACCGTTGACGCTGCCGTCGCGATCCTGGTGAAGGAAGGCGCCATCGAGGCGTTCGGCCTGCCAGGAGCGGCAATCAACCCGTTCTACTCGGCAATGCGGAAGAATGGCGGCGTCCGCCACACGCTGGCCCGCCACGTTGAAGGCGCCAGCCACATGGCAGACGGCTACTCCCGGGCCAAGGATGGCAACATCGGCATCTGCATCGGCACCTCGGGCCCTGCCGGCACCGACATGATCACCGGCCTGTACGCGGCCTGGGCGGATTCCATCCCCATGCTCTGCATCACCGGCCAGGCACCCGTGGCCAAGCTGCACAAGGAAGACTTCCAGGCCGTGGACATCCAGACCATCGCCGCCCCCGTCACCAAGATGGCCATGACCGTGATGGAACCCGGCCAGGTTCCGGGCGCCTTCCAGAAGGCTTTCCAGCTGATGCGCTCCGGCCGTCCGGGCCCGGTCCTGCTGGACCTGCCGTTCGACGTGCAGATGGCCGAGATCGAATTCGACATCGACGCCTACGAGCCCATCGTTGTCCAGAAGCCCACGGCCAGCCGCAACCAGCTGGAAAAGGCCCTGGACATGCTGACCGCAGCCGAGCGCCCGCTGATCGTGGCCGGTGGCGGCATCATCAACGCCGGCGCCTCCGCGCAGCTGGTGGAACTGGCCGAACTGCTGAATGTTCCGGTCATCCCCACCCTGATGGGCTGGGGCACCATCCCGGACGACCACGTGCTGATGGCCGGCATGGTGGGCCTGCAGACCAGCCACCGCTACGGCAACGAGACCATGCTGGCCTCCGACTTCGTCATCGGCATCGGCAACCGCTGGGCCAACCGCCACACCGGCGGCCTGGACACCTACACGGCCGGCCGCAAGTTCGTGCACATCGACATCGAGCCCACCCAGATCGGCCGCGTGTTCTCGCCGGACCTGGGCATAGCGTCCGACGCCGGTGCGGCGCTGGACGGGCTGATTGAGCTGGCACGCGAGCGCCAGGCAGCGAAGTCCCTGCCGGACTACTCCGGCTGGGTGTTCGAATGCACCGCACGCAAGGGCTCCCTGCAGCGCAAGACGCACTTCGAGAACGTGCCGATCAAGCCGCAGCGTGTGTACGAGGAAATGAACAAAGCCTTCGGCAAGGACACCACCTATGTGTCCACCATCGGCCTGTCGCAGATCGCCGGCGCACAGCTGCTACACGTTTTCGGCCCGCGCCAGTGGATCAACGCCGGCCAGGCAGGCCCCCTGGGCTGGACCGCCCCGGCCGCCCTGGGCGTAGTCCGCGGCAAGCCGGACGAGACCGTTGTTGCCCTGTCCGGTGACTACGACTTCCAGTTCATGATCGAAGAGCTGGCCGTAGGTGCGCAGTTCAACCTGCCGTACATCCACGTGGTGGTGAACAACTCGTACCTGGGACTGATCCGCCAGTCGCAGCGCGGCTTCGAGATGGAACAGAACGTGTCCCTGGCGTTCGAGAACATCAACTCCCCGGAGACCAACGGCTACGGTGTGGACCATGTCAAGGTGGCCGAGGGCCTGGGCTGCAAGGCCATCCGGGTTGAAAACCCGTCCGATCTGCCGGCCGCGTTCGACAAGGCCAAGGCGCTGATGGGCGAATTCAAGGTTCCCGTGGTGGTTGAAGTGATCCTGGAAAAGGTCACCAACATCTCCATGGGCGTGGAAATCAACGCCGTGAACGAGTTCGAGGACCTGGCCGCCCGCGGCGCGGACGCCCCCACTTCGATCATCGCCCTGCTGGACTAGAACAGAACTGAGAGGAGGTACCGGAATGCGCGTGGTCATCGCCCCGGACAAGTTCAAGGGCTCGCTGTCCGCCCCCGACGTCGCCAGCCGCCTGAGCGCGGGACTGCAGTCAGCTGCGACGGACCTTGAGGCCACACTCATTCCGGTGGCCGACGGCGGCGAGGGCACTCTCGACGCCGCCGTCGGCTCCGGCTTCACCCGCCGGACCGCCACCGTCATCGGCCCGACGGGACAGCCGGTCCGGGCCGACTTCGCAGTCCGCGGCCGGGAAGCCGTGATCGAAATGGCCGCGGCTTCCGGTCTCGCACTGCTGCCCTCTGTCATCCACGGCGGCGGCCCGGACTCCGGAACGGCCACCACTGCCACCAGCCTGGGCACCGGAGAACTCATCCGTGCCGCCCTGGACCTGGGCTGCCGGCAGATCATCCTGGGCGTTGGCGGCAGCGCCAACACCGACGGCGGCGCCGGCGTCCTGCAGGGCCTCGGCGCGGTCTTCCTCGACAAAGAGGGCAACGAGCTCCCGGGCGGCGGGGCCGCCCTGGCACGCCTGGACCGGATCGATTTCTCCGGCCTGGACGTCCGGCTGGAGGATGCCCGCTTCACCCTGGCATCCGACGTCGACAATCCCCTGCTGGGGCCCAGCGGCGCCGCCGCGATCTTCGGACCGCAGAAGGGCGCGACCCCGAGTGACGTCGTCGCCCTCGACGCCGCCTTGGCGAACTTCGTCTCGGTCCTCGCCGGCGAGATCGGCATCCGAGCCGAGCGGGCCGCCGTCGCACCCGGCGCGGGCGCGGCCGGGGGCGTCGGCTATATTGCCATCGCGGCGCTGGCCGCGGCACGCAGGCCAGGCATCGACGTCGTGCTCGAATTCACTGAACTGGAGCAGCGGCTGGCCGGCGCGGACCTGGTGATCACCGGCGAAGGCAGCCTGGACGAGCAGAGCCTACTCGGCAAGACGCCCATGGGTGTGGCCCGCGCCGCGGCTCGTGCCGGAATCCCTGTGATTGCCGTCTGCGGCCGCAGTACGCTGAGCCCGGAACAGCTTGCGGAAGCCGGGTTCACGGCGGTTCACGCCCTGACCGATTTTGAGTCCAATGTAGAGAAATGTATGGCCGAAGCAGGCCCCCTGCTTGAAGAATTAGGTAAGCACATCGGAGTGCACCTGCCTAAGAGTGCAGCGCGTACCGACACCAAGGAGAACATCCATGTCTGAAGAAACCACCCCGGCGGCCGGCGCGTTTGACCTGGTCATCCGCGGCCAGCGCATCCTCACCACCGCAGGCATCACCGCCCGTGAAGTAGGCATCCGCGGCGGCGTGATCGTCGCCATCGAGCCGTTCGGCAACGGCCTCACCGGCACGCAGGTCATTGACCTGGCGGACGACGAAACCCTCATCCCCGGCCTCGTGGACACGCACGTCCACGTCAACGAGCCTGGCCGTACCGAGTGGGAGGGCTTCGCCTCCGCCACTCGTGCAGCCGCCGCCGGCGGTGTCACCACCATCATCGACATGCCGCTGAACTCCATCCCGCCCACCACCACGGTGGAAGGCCTCAAGCTCAAGCGCGAGGTGGCCGAGGACCAGGCGTTTGTGGACGTTGGATTCTGGGGCGGCGCCGTACCGGGCAACAAGAAGGACCTCCGCGGCCTGCATGACGAGGGCGTGTTCGGATTCAAGTGCTTCCTGCTGCACTCCGGCGTGGACGAGTTCCCGCACCTCGAAGCGGACGAGATGGAGGAGGACATGGCCGAGCTCAAGTCCTTCGACTCCCTCATGATCGTCCACGCCGAGGACTCCCACGCGATCGACCGCGCCCCGCACCCCGGCGGCGACCACTACGAAACGTTCCTGGCCTCCCGCCCGCGCGGCGCCGAGAACAAGGCAATCGCCGAGGTCATCGAGCGCGCCCGCTGGACCGGCGCCCGCGCCCACATCCTGCACCTCTCGTCGTCGGACGCGTTGCCTATGATCGCGAGTGCAAAGCGCGACGGCGTCCACCTCACCGTGGAGACGTGCCCCCACTACCTCACCCTGATGGCCGAGGAAATCCCCGACGGCGCCACCGCCTACAAGTGCTGCCCGCCGATTCGCGAGGCCTCCAACCGCGAGCTGCTCTGGAAGGGCCTGCAGGACGGCACCATCGACTGCATCGTCTCGGACCACTCCCCCTCCACCCTGGATCTGAAGGACCTGGAGAACGGCGACTTCGCCGTGGCCTGGGGCGGCGTCTCCTCGCTGCAGCTGGGGCTGTCGCTGATCTGGACCGAGGCCCGGCACCGCGGCATCCCCCTGGAGCAGGTGGTTTCCTGGATGGCTGAGAAGCCCGCCGAGCTCGCCCGCCTGCACAACAAGGGGCAGCTGGCCCTCGGCTACGACGCTGACTTCTCCATCTTCGCGCCGGACGACGCGTTCGTTGTGGACGTCACGAAGCTCAAGCACAAGAACCCCATCACGCCCTACGACGGCAAGGCGCTCTCCGGCGTCGTCCGCAAAACGTTCCTTCGCGGCAACGAGATCGACGGCCGCACGCCCAGCGGCAAGCTGATCCGCCGCGGCGGCGTCTGAGGCGCAGCACGATGGCCGTCAACGTCCACGCCCCGTACCCGCGGCCGCGTACCGGCTCCCGGCCGGGCGCCCATCCCGGCGCCTGGCCGGGCCTCCAGCCAGGGCTTCAGCCGCGCGGCCTGGCGGTGTGGCTTCAGCCTTGTGAAGGCCAGGACATCGACCCGGCGGTCTGGGCCCAGGCGGCGAAGGCGGTCCTGGCACGTGCCCGCCGGCTTGCTCCCGAGGCCGAAGTCCACCTGTGGACCGCGGCCGGAACGTCCGGCGTCGAGGATTCGGACGCTTCCGAGGTTTCAGACGTTTCCGACGTTTCCGGCGGCGGCACTGGTGTTTCAGGAACCGCCGTTTCAGAAACGGCGCGCGACGCCGGACCCGGCCCCGCCGCCGTCGACCCGCCAGTCTCCCTGGCCGGGCGGCGGAGCATCCTGGCAGTTGATCTGGCCGCGGACACCGTCCTTCTGGACGGCGCACCGGTCAGCTTCACCCACATGGAATTCAGCCTCCTGAGGTACCTCGTGGAAAACCAGTCGCGGACGATTCAACGTGAAGAACTGCAACGCGTCCTGGAATCCCTGGACTGCCCCGGCGCGGCATTCCGCTCCATCGACGTGTATGTTGGACGCGTCCGGCGCAAGCTGGGCTCGGCCCGCCACGCCATCGCCACGGTGCGCGGGGGCGGCTACCAGTTTGTGCCCGGACCGGGCAGCACGGTCCGCGGACCCGCGGAATACTGCATCTAGACAGTACGTTGCACCCATAGATTTGATCGCCGGCCACGGCGGTTGCCCCACAAGTCAAGGATCGAAACATGACCCAGAAACTCCTCGCCGGAACCCAAGCCCCCGATTTCGCCCTGCTCAACGCCGAAGGACATAAGGTCTCACTCTCGGATTACCGCGGACGCAACGTCATTGTGTACTTCTACCCGGAAGCCGCCACCCCCGGCTGCACCACCGAGGCCTGCGACTTCCGCGACAACCTCGCCAGCTTGCAGTCCTCGGGCTACGAGGTCCTGGGTATCTCCCCGGACGCGCCTGAGAAGCTGGCTGCCTTCACCGGCGACTTCGCCCTGACGTTCCCGCTGCTCTCCGACGAAGACCACGCCGTGGCGCTGGCCTACGGCGCCTGGGGCGAAAAACTCGTGAACGGCGAAGTGGTTGACGGCCTGGTCCGTTCCACCGTGGTGCTCGACGCCGAAGGCAAAGTCACGCTCACCCAGTACCAGATCAAGGCCCAGGGCCACGTCGCAGCGCTCAAGGCAGAGCTCGGCTTCTAAGGACTCACCGGACAGTCAGGTCATGCGGGATTCCGCGGTGATAAAATTCAGCGTCCCCCTGGCGTAGCGGACGATCCATCACATCTGCCTTCGGGGGAACACCTTCACCATGCTGCACACCCGCCACCGCGTCGGACACGAGATACTTCCGGCCACCGCCTTCCCGGCAGCCTTCTAGGATGCGCTCGGCTGTTAGTGCCGGTGCGGTTCCGCAGCTCAGATCGGCAGCACGCGTACTGGCCGCGGGCATCCCGCTGGCCGTCACCGCAGGCTTGACCCTGCCACTGCAGGCCCGGATCAACGGCGAGCTGGGGCAACGACTGCAGGATCCGCTGCTGGCAGGGTTGTTCAGCTTCGGCGGTGCCGCCCTGATCATGGCTGCCGCCACACTGGTCCTCCCCAGCGGCCGCGCCGCCTTCGTGAAACTCCTCTCCGGCACCCGTGAGGGCACCATCCCCTGGTACTTCCATGCCGCCGGCGTCATCGGCGCGTACTTTATCTTTGCCCAGACCAGCTTTGTCGCAGGCGTCGGGATCGCCATTTATACGGTGGCTGTGGTGACCGGCCAGACGGTCAGCGGGCTGGCCGTGGACCGCATCGGGCTGGGTCCCGGCGGCAAACGGGCCATTACGGCGCTGCGGGTGCTCGGTGTGCTGCTCACGGTGGGCGCGGTGTTCTGGGCGGTGTCGCCCCGGCTCTCCGGCGTGCCGGATCCCGCGGCAATGCTGGTCCCGCTCGCACTGGTTGTCCTGGCCGGGATCCTGATGACGTTCCAGCACGCGGTAAATGGCAAGATCGCCGCACAGGTTCGGTCGCCGATTCCGGGGACCCTGATTAACTATGTGGTCGGCAGTCTCGGGCTGGCGCTGATCTGGGTGCTGAAACTCGCCCTTACCGAGGGGATACCCACGCTGCCGGCCGAGCCCTGGCTCTACACCGGCGGAGCGCTGGGCTGCATTAACCTGGTCCTGAGCGCCCAGCTGATCCGGCATATCGGCGTGCTGCTGACCGGGCTGAGCATGATCGCCGGTCAGCTGATCGGCGCACTGCTCATGGACTGGCTGCTGCCAGTGGCCGGCAGCGCCATCTATCCGCAAACCGTGTTCGGCACCCTGCTCACACTCGCCGCGATCGTCGTGGCCGCACTGCCCGGATCAGCACTGCGGAAGTTCTGGCAGCCCGGATCCGGGCTGCGCCGATCCCGTCTGCGCCGATCCCGTCAGCGCCGCCTGCCCTAGCGATCCTTGGGCAGATCCCTGCTGCGCCCTCGCCCAAGGCCTGTCCACCGTGAGGCCTTCCAGGGGTTTATTTGTTTCGTCCGCGTGCGGCCACGTGCCAGCGGTCCACGATTTCGCCGCCGCTGATCACGGTGACGTCGTCGACGAGGTTCATGGCAATGCAGACGTGATTGGGGACCACACGCAGCCGGTCTCCGAGAGCGGGCAGCGTTGCCTCCGCTGGCCATACAACGGTGGCGTGGTGTTCTGACAGTGCGGTGATTCGGGCTTCCGGGTGGTCAAGGAGCCGCCCGAAGCCGGTGGTCCAGCCAGGCCGGTCCCCGCCGAGGATTTTACTGCCTGAGTCCAGGATGACCCTTCGCGGTATGAGGTCGGTGCCTTCATGGCGGCTGACGACTGTTGCCGCGACGGTCAGTGCGATGTCTTCGACCGCACAGCGTTCCAGTTCCAGCTGTTGGGCGTCCCCGAAAACGTACACGCCGGGCCGGACTTCCGTGGCTCCGGAGTTGCCGGCGGTGAGGGTGGCGGTGGGTGTGGAGCCGCCGCTGCGGTGGGTGATGGGGAAACCTCCCGCGGTGAGCAAATCGGCGGCTTTGCCGAGGGCCAACCGTTCCTCGTCCGCAGCCTTCAGCGGCATGCCGGGGGCATAGCTGTGCCCTGGGAACGTGAAAATGCCCGTGACGCGCAGCCCACCCCGCGCTGCGGCCTGGGCGACGCCGACGACGGCGTCGGGTGCGATCCCGCTGCGGTGATGGCCGCTGTCGATCTCCAGCACCACTTCAATCTCCCCGACGGCATCGCCGAGCGACGCGGCCATGGTTTCGGCTGCTTCCCGTGAGTCCACGCCTACCGCGATCCTGGCTTTTGCTGCAAGGCGCTGGAGCCGTTCAGCCTGTCGGGGACCTATCCAGAGCGGATACGCGATGAAGATGTCTTTGGCCCCGTGCTCTGCAAAGACTTCGGCCTCTCCGAGGGTGGCCACAGTCAGTCCTACGGCTCCGGCTGCCAGCTGCATTTCAGCGATTTCGGGCACTTTGTGCGTCTTGACGTGTGGCCGGAGGTGCAGGCCCTTGGCCCGGACGGCCGTTGCCATGCGGTCGATATTTCGCTGGAGCACGTGCCGGTCGATGATGATCTCGGGTGTGTCGATTTCCGCTGGGATGGTCATCTTTACACTCTACGTGGAATGAGTCATCGCATACTCTATGTATACAACACGTAGTTCCACGAACCGCTCGTTGGCTGGCAGAAGACGAACGGCGACGCCGAGCGCGGAATTTGGGAACAGATACTCGCTGCGGACCCGACTAGGGCCCAGTACTCCTGAGCGTGTCCCCAGGGGCAATCTAGGTGTGATTGAGTTTGGCTTATGGGTTTCGAGCTGAGCAGCGAGCTCCTTGATGCGTGGACGCTGGTTGAAGAAGATGCATTCCTTTTCTCGAGAAAGTCTGGGGTGACCCGAGCCGGGTTCGCTGTACTCCTGAAGTTTTTCCAGCAGCATGCGAGGTTTCCATCCGGGCCGTCTGAGCTTCCTGCAGGTGCTTTGGACTATGTTGCCTTGCAGGTTTCGGTGCCGGTTGATGATCTTGCCTCGTACTGGGGCGGCCGCTCGGTAAAGTATCACCGCGCCGAGATCCGGTCGCTTTTTGGATTCCGTGAGTTTACTCGGGCGGATGAGCCTGTTTTTTCTCAGTGGCTCGCCCTTCGAGTGTGCCCATCTGAAGTACGGGATCCGGCCATTGCCGAGGCGCTACTGGCGAGGTGCCGTCAAGAGAAGATCGAACCTCCTGGTCGTACGGGCCGAATTGTTGGCGCTGCTCGGGCACTGTTTGAGCAGCGTCTATGTTCCACGGTGGTTGAAGTGTTGGGGCCGGGCGGGGCGGCCCGGCTAGAAGCCCTCATTTCCGATGCTTCGCCGGGCTCGCTGCTGGGTGCGTTGAAGTCCGATCCGGGGCCGGCCGGGCTTGAGTCGCTCCTTTCTGAAGTGGAGAAACTTGCTGCAACCCAGGCTTTGGACCTGCCAGATGCGCTGTTTGACGGTATCTCGGAGAAGGTCGTGAGCGCGTGGAGGGCACGGGCTTCCCGGATGTATCCATCAGATTTATGGGAAGCGCCGCGACCGGTGCGTCTGACGTTGTTGGCTGCGTTGTGTCATCAGCGCACAGCGGAGATCGCTGACAGCCTGGTTGATCTGTTGCTCGTCTTGGTGCTGAAGATCAACACCAGCGCCGTGAGGAAGGTTGAAAAGGAACTCACTGCGGACTTGCAGATGGTCCGCGGTAAGACGGCGCTGCTCTTCCGTCTGGCCGAGACTGCTGTGGGGAATCCGGATGAAACGGTCAGGAACGCGGTTTTCCCGGTGGTGAGCGAGAAGACACTCCAGCAGCTTGTGAGAGAAGCCAAAGCGAACGAAACGGCATTCCAAGGCAAGGTCCGGGTGGTCCTGCGAGGTTCGTATTCAAACTACTACCGACGGATGCTGCCGGGGTTGCTGTCGGTACTGCGGTTCCGGTGCAACAACACGGCGTTTAGGCCGGTGATGGACGCGATCGATCTCTTGAATAAGTACGCGATCGCAGGAAGCAAGGCACAGTACTTCAGCCCGGAGGACGGTGTTCCCATTGCTGGGGTAGTTCCGAGGAACTGGGTCACGGCAGTCCAGGACGAGAAGGGCAGGGTGGAACGGATTCCGTACGAGCTGTGCGTACTCGTTGCTCTACGGGACGCGCTGCGCCGGCGTGAGGTATTCGTCGATGGTGCCGGTAAATGGCGGGACCCTGAGGACGATCTGCCCCCGGACTTCGATGCTTCCCGTGAGCTCCACTATGAATCCCTGCGCAAGCCTTTGGACCCGGGCCACTTCATCGCAGACCTGCAAACCAGAATGGCCCAGTCGTTGCAAACCCTGGACCGTGCTCTCCTGACGGATGCCGCCGGAGGGGTCAGCATTACCCAGCGAAAGGGTGCTGCCTGGATAAAGGTACCCAAGCTGGAAAAACTCGTTGAGCCCGCCAACCTGGGCCGGCTCAAAGACGAGGTACTGGCCCGGTGGGGAACCCTGGACCTTCTCGAAGTGCTCAAGGAAGCTGACTTCCTGGCCGGTTTCACGCCGGGGTTCACCTCGATCGCGTCCAGGGAAGTCCTTGGCAAGGACGCGCTGCGCCGTCGTCTGCTGCTGTGCCTGTTCGGGCTGGGCACGAACATGGGCATCAAGGCAATCGCTGATGCCGGTGGTCACTCCGAGACCGAGCGCGAATTGCGGCACGTGCGCAGAACCTACATCACGAAGGACAACCTGCGCCAGGCCATCGTGAATGTCGTCAACGCGACCTTTGAGGCCAGAAATCCTCAGTGGTGGGGCGAGGGAAACGCCTGCGCCTCGGACTCGAAGAAGTTCGGCTCCTGGGAATCTAATCTCATGACTGAATGGCATAACCGCTACGGCGGGCCCGGTGTGATGATCTACTGGCACGTGGAGAAGAAATCGACGTGTATCTACTCGCAGCTGAAGAACTGTTCCTCCTCTGAAGTCGCTGCCATGATCGAAGGCGTCCTTCGCCACGATACCGAGGCCGAGATCGAGGCGAACTACGTCGATACCCATGGCGCTTCGATCGTGGGATTCGCGTTCACCGAGCTCCTGGGGTTCAAGCTCTTGCCCCGGTTGAAGAACATCGGCTCCATCCGTCTCTACCGGGCAGAGAGCGAGAGCATCTATTCGGAGATTACCCCGGTCCTGAGCCGGGCCATCAACTGGGACATCATTGCCCAGCAGTACGACCAGATGGTCAAGTACGCCACGGCATTGCGCCTGGGCACTGCCGAATCAGAGACAATCCTGCGCCGCTTTACCCGCGGCGGGCCAAAGCACCCCACCTACCAGGCCCTCGAGGAACTCGGCCGCGCTGTCCGGACCATCTTTGCCGCCGATTACCTTGTCAGCGAGAGTCTGCGCCGGGAAATCAACTCGGGCCTGCAGGTTGTGGAGAACTGGAACAGCGGCAATGACGTCGTGTTCTACGGCAAGAACCGTGATCTGACCGGCGCCGACCGGGAAACCACCGAAGTCTCCATGCTTGCGCTGCACCTGCTGCAATCATCTCTGGTGTTGGTCAACACCCTGCTGTTGCAAACCATCCTGGAAGAGAAGGAATTCAGCGAGCTGCTTGGACCCGAAGACCGCCGCGGCCTCACCCCACTCTTCTGGACCCACATCAACCCCTACGGAACCTTCAAACTCGACATGAACACCAGCCTTGACCTTGGCTCCTACGCGTCGGAGCCACGACGGGCCAGCTCTCCGTAGCGCTCAGCTCTGAACGTGCTTTGCAGGGCCTGCACAAAGCCGAAAGGGCGGTTTGAGGGGCACCGCGGGTTCAGTGGTTTCCTACACGGCAACCGTTCACACCGGTCCCTTGTATTCCGTGGGTCGGCGGGGACTTCAAACGGTGCCTTACGAACGATCGTTGCGGTCGTGCATGTCGGCGTGACGGATACGTTCCTGCATAAGGCTCCTTCGTTGGAAACTTCCGCGTCAACTTTACGTCCTTGGCGGGACTGTGACGGACCAAGGCCGGGGGCAAGGCCTTCGGTGCACGGTCAGCGGTGCACTATCCCCGGCGGGGGCCCGCGGCCGGCGGCCATCAATACTGCCGGTCAGTGCTGCGGCAAGTTGCTGGAGCATTGTGGGCTGGGATTTTGCCGATTTCGATGACGTGCTACCGGCCCGGCCGGGGACGTCCCTACGACGGCGCCCAAACCACCGGACGTTAACCCTGCCGCTTTGGGCAGGGTGACTTAGGTTCGTCCGGCTGATGGTGTTCGGCAGGCGTCAGCGCCCAAACACGTTTCTTATCAATATGTGAAGAAGTGCATTTCTTTCCTCGGTTTACCTCTAGAAAGCCGCCTGAATCTGAAGAAGAGTTGTTCTTACGGAAAAGTTACACCGCACCGGTCCAGCCGGTCGCTTCCTGCAAAGGCGCAGGGAACGGCCGGCCAGGACAACACGGAGCGCAAACAAGGAGACAACGATGACTGCAGCATTTGAGCCCACCGGGCAGACGCCCGAAGAGCAGGCCGCCGCCCTGGAGCTCGAGTGGGCTTCCAGCCCGCGCTGGGAAGGTGTGACCCGTGACTACAAGGCCTCGGACGTGGTCAAGCTCCGCGGCCGCGTCTCCGAAGAGCACACGCTGGCCCGCCGCGGTTCCGAGAAGCTCTGGAAGCAGCTCACCGAAGAGCACAAGACCGGCGGGTACACCAACGCCCTGGGCGCACTCACCGGCAACCAGGCCGTGCAGCAGGTCAAGGCCGGCCTCCGCG
>NZ_JBTNDK010000003.1:0-266773 GCF_054511035.1 Pseudarthrobacter sp. MDT1-22
GGCCTCGTCCGCGGCCGGTGCACCCAGCGGGACCTCCTCGATCCGCAGATCCCCCGCCGCATGCGCCACCACCGCCAAACCCGACACCGGCACCCCGGAACCAGGCAGGGCTGTTGCTTCGGTCCCCTGAGCCACTGCTGAAGCGCCCATCAGACCACCACCGTCATTCCGCCGTCGATAAAGATCGTCTGCCCGTTCACAAAATCCGACCCGTCCGAAGCCAGCCACACCGCCGGGCCCGCCAGGTCCTGGACCGTGCCCCACCGGTGCGCCGGGGTCCGGCCCAGAATCCAGGCATTGAACTGCTCATCATCCACCAGGTTCTGCGTCATCTCCGTGTGGATGTAGCCCGGGGCGATCCCGTTGATCTGCAGCCCGGAGCCCGCCCACTCCGCCGTCATCGCCCGGGTCAGGTTCCGCAGCCCGCCCTTCGCCGCCACATACGGGGCGATCGTGGGCCGGGCCAGGTCCGTCTGCACCGAACAGATATTGATGATCTTGCCCCTGCCCCGCGGGATCATGTGCCGTGCCGCCTCACGCCCCACCAGGAACGCGCCCGTCAGATCCGTCCTGATCACCCGCTCCCAATCCGCCACATCGAGCTCCAGCATCGGCACCCGGTGCTGGATCCCGGCATTGTTCACCAGGATCTGCAACGGACCCACATGCTCCTCCACCCACGAAACACCCCGGGCAGCCTCGGCATCACTCGTGACATCAAACGCGACACCATGCACCCGCCCCGGCGCGAAGTCCGCGGCCATCGCCNCCACTCATGGTGCAGCTGTCCCTTTCGTTGCGGCATCCGCAGGTTCCGCGCTAGTGGTGTTGTCGCTCAGATTCGAAATGGCCTGGCGGACCACGGCAAGGTCCTGATCGCCAAGGCCCTGGCGCTTCAGTTCGGCGTAAAGCTCGACGCCGGCCGTCGCCATCGGCACGGCAGCGCCGGCCGCCCTGGCTGATTCGAGCACAAAGGACAGGTCCTTATGCATGAACTTCGCCGGGCCTGTTGGTGTGTAGTCCTTCCGGGCCAGTCGCGGTCCCACGTTCTCCAGCACACGGCTGCCCGCAAGGCCTCCGGCCAGGACGCCGAAAAGCGCCGCCGGATCCATCCCGGAGCGCTCGGCGAGCTCGGCCGCTTCGGCGAGCGCCGCCGTCGTGGTTCCTACAATGAGCTGGTTGCAGGCCTTGGCGAGCGACCCCGCGCCCAGTGGGCCCATGTGCCTGACGGTTGTCCCCATCGCGTTGAAGAAGGGCTCGAGCCGCCGGAAGTCGTCCGCGGTACCGCCGGCCATGATGGCCAGGGTGCCGTCGGTCGCGCCCTTGGTCCCGCCGCTGACTGGGGCGTCCACCACAGTGGCGCGGCCGTGGCTTGCCGCGTGGACCCGTCGCCCGAAGTCCTGGACCTTCGCCGGTGAGACTGAGCTTGCGACCACTACGGCAGTGCCGGCGTGCGGCGGATTCGCATCCCAGCTCGCCAGCAACCCCGCCGAGGCCTCCTCGATGAAGGACAGGTCCGGGAGCATAAAGGCGATGATTGGCAGGTCCCGCAGGGATGTAACGTCGGGCGCGGAGTGGCCACCCTGCGCCACGAATTCCTGGAGGGGAGCTTCGGATCTGTTCCAGGCGGTGACCGCCCAGCCGGCGCGGACCAGATTCGCTGCCATGGGCAGCCCCATCAGCCCCAGGCCTACAAAGCCCGCTGTTCTGTCTTCCATATCTAGGCCTCGACTCACATCGTTGTGTGGTTAATGAAGGGAAATCTGTCCAATATCCTAGCCGCTATTCAGTATGATGAACACTATGACGACTCTAACCACCGTCGCGATCGCCGTCCCGCTCGAAGCAGAGCTGGTGGACCGCATCCGCGCCGTAGACCCCTCCGTAACTGTCCTCTATGAGCCGGACCTGCTTCCGCCCGAGCGTTTTCCGGCCGACCACTCCGGGGATCCGGACTTCAAACGGACTCGCGCGCAGGAGGAGCAGTACTGGGCCATGCTCAACAAGGCGCAGGTTCTGTACGGCCTGCCCAATGAGAGCCCCTCGGGCCTTGCCCGCATCGCGAGCGAGAATCCACGGCTCCAGTGGGTCCACGCGATGGCCGCCGGCGCCGGCGGTGCCGTCAAGGCCTCCGGGCTGGACCAGAAAACACTCCTCAAGTTCAAGGTGACCACCTCCGCCGGCGTCCATGCCCTGCCGCTGGCAGAATTCGCTGCGCTGGGAATCCTCAATGGCTTCAAGCGCAGCGCCGAGTTGGCCCAGGACCAGGCCGCCAAGGTGTGGCCCGAGCTTCGGACCCCCACCCGTCTGGTCAGCGGTTCCACGCTGGTTGTGACCGGCCTGGGCGAAATCGGCCTGGAGACCGCCCGGATCGCCCGCGCCCTGGGCATGACGGTCAGCGGCACCAAGCGGAATGTTGAGCCGATCGAAGGAATCGAGCAGGTTGCCGGCAACGACGGACTGGCCGGGCTGCTCGCCTCGGCGGACGCCGTCGTCAATACGCTGCCCGGCACGCCGTACACGGAGAAGCTCTTCAACCGTGAGGTGTTTGCCGCAATGAAGCCGGGAACGGTGTTTGTGAACGTGGGCCGCGGCATTGTGGTGGACGAGGACGCCCTGCTGGAGGCCTTGGACAACCGCCAGGTCTCCTACGCCTGCCTTGATGTCTTTGCCGTGGAACCGCTCCCCCAGGACAGCCCGCTGTGGAAACACCCCAGGGTCATGGTGTCGCCGCATACCTCGGCGCTCAGTGCCGCGGAGAACCGCCTGATCGCGGAGCGCTTCTGCAGCAACCTGCGCACGTTCCTCGACGGCGGCGACCTCCCCCACCTGGTGGACCCGGTCCACTTCTACTAAGGCGCAGGCCCCGGCCCGCACTACAGAGCCCCTGCCGTGGATCCTGGAAACAGGAATCCGCAGCAGGGGCTCTTTTGTGTCAGGCGGTTGTGTCCGCGTGCTGTCAGCGGCGAATTAGTTACGTACTTACGCTGAGCAGCGGCGCCCAATTAGCGAGCGGCACGGAAATAGGCGGCCTCCCCATCAAGGGGAGGCCGCCTATTGCATGGGTGGAGTGCCTAGCGTGCGTCCTCCACCAGGATCAGGTCCCGGCCGTTGGTTTCCGGGGTGAAGAAGGTGGTGCCGAAGGAGATCAGCGCCAGGACCAGGGAGTAGATGGCGGGAACCAGCCAGGAATGGCCTGTCGCAGCCAGGAGGGCCACACCGATCATGGGTGCGAATCCGCCGGCCAGGACGGCGGAGAGTTCACGGCTCAGCGCCACGCCGGTGAAGCGGTGCTGGGAGCCGAAGAGTTCCGGCAGCATGGCGCACTGCGGACCGAGCATGGACTGCACGCCAAGTGAAATGCCCACCACCATGATCATCCAGACGAGGGTGACGTTGCCGAGCGTGACCAGGTAGAAGGCCGGCAGGGCGATGACGGCCTGAAAGAGGGCGCCGTAGCGGTATACAGGAACGCGTCCGAAGCGGTCGGAAAGGGCGCCGAAGGTGACCACCATGACCGCTGCGAATCCAGCGGCAATGAGGAGGCCGGTGGGGCCAATGAACTTGTCGCCGGCGAAGATTCCGGCGGGCATGCTGATGAAGGATACCAGGAGGGCGGAGTAAATGGAGGAGTTTCCGTTTTCTCCCATCCGCAGGCCGATGCCGATGAGCACGTTCTTCTTCGAGTGCTTCCAGATCTGCACGACGGGGTTCTTGACCACGGCCTTGTGCTTTTCCAGTTCCTGGAAGACCGGCGTTTCCTTGAGCCGGAGTCGGATGAAGACCGCGATGACAATCAGGATGACGCTCGCCAGGAACGGAACGCGCCACAGCCAGCCCTGCAGTACTTCCTTGTCCGCCAGTGCCATCAGGGCGAAGGTGCCTGCGCCGAGCAGGGTGCCCAGCTGGATGCCGACGAACGGCAGTGCGGCGAAGAATCCACGACGGCGGCGCGGGGCCACTTCTGAGATCAGGGTGGTGGCGCCTGCCTGCTCGGCACCGGCGCCCAGGCCCTGAAGGATCCGAAGGGCCACCAGGAGCACTGCGCCGACCATTCCCGCCTGTTCAAAGGTGGGCAGGAGCCCAATGGCGAAGCTGGCCATGCCCATCAGGCCGATGGTCAGGATCAGGACCATCTTCCGGCCGAACCGGTCACCGATGTAGCCGAAGACGATGCCGCCGAACGGCCGGGCTGCGAAGCCCACACCATAGGTGGCGAATGACGCGATCACGGCGCCGCTTTCCCCCAGCGGTGAGAAGAAGAGCGGCCCAAAGATCAAGGCCGAGGCGAGGCCGTAGATGTAGAAGTCGTAGTACTCCAGTGCGGAGCCTACCGAGCTGGCAAGGGTTGCCCTTCGCAGCTGCTCCGGATCGACGGCGGCGCCGTCCATGTCAGTCTGCGGTGATTTAGTACGAGTTGTCACAAGAACTCCCTCAAAAACACTCCAGGCCCCCGTTGGCCTGGTGGGATAGCGAGGACACTCCGTGGTGTCGATCACTATATTGAACAGAGTACAGCAAGTTGAACACGCAGCAAGTGGTTGACGGATGTTTTGTTCACAACCGGGGTGATGAACGTTAAATAGGGCCGCCAGAGCGGGGGCACTCAGCCCATGGGGTTGCCCAGGGACCGCGCCAGCTCGTTCAGTTCCTTGACCATCCGGGAACCCTGCTCCGCGGAGTATGTGGCCTTGAGGGCCGTGACTGACAACCCAAGGCTCGGGCCGTGGGCGCCGCGCGTAGGCACGGCCACAGCCAGGCAGACCACTCCAATAGTGGATTCCTCATCTTCGAACGCATAGCCCTGTTCACGGATGGTTGTGAGCTGTGCCTTCAATTCGGCCCCCGTGCGGAGGGACTTCGGGGTCAGCACCGGAAGTTGGGCGTCATCGGAAAACATTGCGTCGACGTCGTGGTCATGAAGGCGGGCAATCAGGGCCTTGCCCACGGCACACAGGGACACCGGCATCTTGTCGCCGATGTTGGACGTCAGGCGGACCGCCGGATGGCCCTCGTAGCGGGCCAAATAGATCACGTTGGTTCCGTCCAGCATGGCTATTCGTACCGTCTCCCCGGAAAGGGTCGGCGCCTGCTCGCAGAACCGGTAGAACTCCTGTACTTCGTCGAGCCGGCTGAGATAGGCGGCTCCGAGTTCCACGAGCTTGCGGCCCAGCGTGAATTCGGCGCCCTGGCGGCTGATCAGCCGGGCTTCTTCCAATGCCAGCAACAGGTTGGAGGTGGACGACTTGGGGATACCCAGCTCGCGGGCCAGATCGCTCAGTGTCAGCCGCCCCGTCGCAGAGGCTGACAAGGCGTCCATGACGGCGGCGGCACGCGTGACCGCCGGCGCCGGCGATGTGCTCCCCAAACCCTCGGAGGAGCGGGAAGTGCGGGAATCGGCCATGATTCTCCTTCGATCGGCACGCCGGGGCGCGTCGCGTAGATGCGTTCATTCTGCTGAACAGTAACCATCATAATGGCTTAGCGGCGATTCAGGGCCCGGGCCAAGGCACCGTCCACCGCGCCCCGCACCCCGGTTCGCGTGGCATTTGTTTGTTTCAGGAAGTTCACGGTATATTCATTTCAGACCCTCCACCGCGGCATCCCCCAATAGTCGCGGTGGAGGGTTTTCCAATGCCTGAATGTTGTCGTGGCCTTGGCCGCCGGGTTCAGGCGACGTCCACCACGGATTCCCTCAGCCTCCAGCCGCCACCAAGGCCGTCGCGCTCCAGCACCATGGTGGTCAACGCGGACTGCGGATTGCGGCCCAGCCGCACCTGGACCTGCAAGACCTCAACGTCCACGCGGCCCAGACCTTTGGGCATACGCCGCTGCGCCTCCCACCAGCTCACACGCTCAAACCATCTCACTGCGTCGGCACCGACGGCCCATTCCCTGCCGTTGCTGACCACCGCCGTCGGGCTGCCGTCCCTGGCCGTCTTCACCACCACATATTCCATAGCCGGAACACTAGGGACAGCCACCGACAATTTGGCGCCCTAGCGGTATTGAGCCAGGAGGGCACGGATTGTTGAACCCTTGGCTTCTGCGTAGTCCTGCATGAAAGTCCATTCCTGATCCGCCAGCCTACGTTTGAGCTGCTCGTATTCGATCCGGGCGTCCTGGCTACTTCGCAGGTAGTCCCGAAACCGGCGGTGTTCGAACCACGCCGGCTCGCGCTTCGAAGCAAGCTCGGGAACAGATGTCGAGCCGACGTGCTCCACTGTGATGCTTGTGGAGCCCAGTGCCGAACGGATGTTGTCGCGGAGGTCGCAAAAGATCTCCCGCTACCCTGCGTCGTATGCCACGAGCTCCACGGGTCTATTGAGGGAATCCCTGCCGCGGAGATACTCGACCCCATTCACATTCATGGGCCGACCCTACGCCCTGAACCGCACAGGGCAACAAAAACCCCGCCGTTCCCGGCCACTCGGGCCAGGAACAACGGGGTTTGGTGGTGGGTCCTACCGGGATCGAACCGATGACATCCACGGTGTAAACGTGGCGCTCTACCAGCTGAGCTAAAGACCCAAACTGCCGGCTTTTCGCACCTCAGCGCGTCAGCCAACGAACATAAATTCTACCTGACGGGCGGGACGAAAAGCCAATCGACACGGTCGGCCCCGAACGGTCAAAGATCGGGGAGTTCGGCGGCGAGCCAGGTCAGTGCCTCGCTGACGCCTGCGTCGAGCTTGATGGTGGCGTACTGGTCGCCCCGGGTACCGCCCCTGTTGATGATCACCACAGGCTTGCCGTCCTTCGCCGCGTGACGGACGAACCGCAGTCCGCTCATCACGGTCAGCGATGAACCGGCAACAAGCAATGCCTCTGCACTGTCCACCATCGCGTAGGCGGCTTCTGCGCGTTCTTTGGGCACGTTCTCGCCGAAGTAGACAAAGTCTGGCTTGAGCATTCCGCCGCAGGCGGGGCAGGCAGCGACCACAAAACTGCTGATCAGAGCAATGTCCTCAACAGTGGCGTCGGCGTCGGGCGCCATTTCCACCAGCCCGGAAGTTGTGGCGCGCGCCAGGAAGCCGGGATTGAGTTCTTCGAGCACCTCCGACAGCAGGCGGCGGGTGTACGTGCGCTTGCAATCGAGGCAGACTACCCGGTCATAACGGCCGTGGAGGTCAATGACATTCCGGCTGCCGGCGTCTTCATGCAGCCGGTCGACGTTCTGGGTGATCAACCCAGTGAGCAGGCCCCGCCGCTCAAGTTCTGCGGCCGCATTGTGCCCAGGGTTTGGATCTGCGTGCCGCAAGTGGGACCAGCCGATATGGTTCCGCGCCCAATAGCGCTGGCGGTTGGCGCCGTCGCGCACAAACTCCTGGTAAGTTATGGGCGAACGTGGCACGGCGTCCGGCCCGCGGTAATCCGGTATGCCCGAATCGGTGCTCAGCCCTGCGCCGGTAAGTAACACCAGCCGCTTGCCGGACAATAGCTCCCGGACGCGTTCAAGCCCCTGAAGGTCCGCACTGGACAGCGCGGCAGGGTCAGCGGCCGGCAGGCTGGCGAAGCCTGTCAGGCCGATGCCGTGCCGCTGCTGGTCCATGCGGCCTCAGGCCTGTTCCAGACCTGCCAGAGCATCCTGGTACTCGGCGAGCTCGCGGGCCTGCCCGCGCGGATTCACCACGACGTAGCGGATTGTTCCTGCTGCATCGATGATGAACGTCCCGCGCCCAGCCATGCCACTCTCCGGGTCGAAGACTCCATAGGCGGAAGCGACAGCGCCGTGCGGCCAGAAGTCAGCCAGAAGGTCAAAGCCGTAGCTTTCCTTCTCGGCATAAGCCCGCAGGCTGAACTTGCTGTCCACGGACACGGCCAGGACGGTGGCCCTGGCATCCTCGAACGCGGCCAGGTTGTCCCGGATTTCGCAGAGCTCGCCGGTACAGACACCCGAAAAAGCAAACGGATAAAACACGAGCACAACGTTCTGCCCGCGGAAACTGGATAACCGGACAGGTTCTCCGAACTGGTTTACCAGCTCAAAGTCCGGGGCAAGCTCCCCCACCGCCGGAACAGTCTGCCCGGCTACGGCAAGAGCTGCCGTCACTTGTTCTTCCTGCTGACCAGGCGGGTGGCACTCCAGTCCTTTGACACACCTGCCGAGGTGGTGAGGTGCAGGCCCGCAGTGGGCGCCGCTTCCTGAATTTCCGCCGGCGACACGTACCCGGTGCGCCCTGACTTTGGCGTCAACACCCAAACAACCCCGGTTTCACTCAGGGTGGTCAGGGAATCCATGAGGCTGTCGACCAGATCCCCGTCGCCGTCCCGCCACCAAAAAATGACGGCGTCAACAACGTCGTGGTCGTCCTCGTCCAGGAGCTCGGACCCTGTCAGGTCCTCAATATCATCACGTAAGTCGAAATCGACGTCGTCGTCGTAACCGAACTCCTGAATCAGATCCCCGTTTTTGAAACCCAATTTTTCCGCCACATTTACCGAAGTGGCGGCGTCGGCCTCGCTCACGTGTTCCTCCAATGCCTAATACATGCAATTCGCATAGTGATTTCCATTACTCCCAGCCAACACCCTTTGTGCCTGCGCTTCAAGCTGCCGCCACCGCGATCCGCCATATTCTGCGTCACATCCGGCGCCGTCAGCCTGCGTTGCAGCGGCTTTCGTCACACAACCAGTATGACGGCGAAATACAACAGGGACGCCATGGACGCGGCTACGCATCGTGCTGGAGTCACAGCTAGAGTGACTGGTGACAACTATGCCTGCGGGGCGACCGCCTGGAACAATGGCAGACATAGGCGTGATAGGACCCTGCCCGGCGCACATGACCGGGCTGTTGTAACCGATACGTCGCACACGTCGCATTCATGCCGGACAGTCACCCTGCCCGGCATGTGGGCGCCGATGCATGCGCGCAAAGAGAGGTTGGACGTGGCTGCAGGAGAAGATACCTCCCATATCCTCAGCGGGTTGACAAACCAGCTGCCTGATCGTGATCCGGAAGAGACCGCCGAATGGGCTGAGTCCCTGGATGCACTGATCAGGGAACAGGGCACGGAACGTGCCCAATACATCATGCGGAGCCTGCTGCAGCGCGCCGGCGCGCAGAGTGTCGGTGTGCCGATGGTGACCACCACGGACTACGTGAACACCATCCCGGTGGACCAGGAAGCTCCGTTCCCCGGCAACGAAGAGTTCGAGCGCCGGTACCGGGCGTACATGCGCTGGAACGCCGCCATCATGGTGCACCGGGCACAGCGGCCGAACATCGGGGTGGGCGGGCACATCTCCACGTACGCCGGGGCCGCCACACTGTACGAGGTCGGTTTCAACCACTTCTTCCGCGGCAAGGACCACCCCGGCGGCGGTGACCAGGTCTTCTTCCAGGGCCACGCCTCCCCCGGCATGTACGCCCGCGCGTTTATGGAAGGCCGGCTCGCCGAGGAGGATCTGGACGGATTCCGGCAGGAAAAGTCCAAGGAAGGCCACGCGCTCTCCTCCTACCCGCACCCGCGCCTGATGCCGGAGTTCTGGGAATTCCCCACGGTGTCCATGGGCATCGGTCCGATGAACGCGATCTACCAGGCCCAGTCCAACCGGTACCTGCACAACCGCGGCCTCAAGGACACCTCGGACCAGCAGGTCTGGGCGTTCCTGGGCGACGGCGAAATGGACGAGCCCGAGTCCCGCGGCCTGCTCCAGCTCGCCGCGAACGAGAACCTGGACAACCTGAACTTTGTGATCAACTGCAACCTCCAGCGCCTGGACGGTCCCGTCCGCGGCAACGGCAAGATCATGCAGGAACTCGAAGCGTTCTTCCGTGGCGCGGGCTGGAACGTCATCAAGGTCGTCTGGGGCCGGGAGTGGGATGACCTGCTCACCAAGGACGCCGACGGCTCGCTCGTGAAGATCATGAACGAGACCCCGGACGGTGACTACCAGACCTACAAGGCAGAATCCGGCGGGTTCGTCCGCGAGCACTTCTTCGGCAAGACCCCGCAGACCAAGGACATGGTCGCGGACCTGAGCGATGACGAGATCTGGAACCTCAAGCGCGGCGGCCACGACTACCGCAAGGTCTACGCCGCGTATAAGGCTGCCACCGAATTCAAGGGCAAGCCCACCGTGATCCTGGCCAAAACGGTCAAGGGCTACGGACTCGGACCCCACTTCGAGGGCCGCAACGCGACCCACCAGATGAAAAAGCTCACCCTCGATGACCTGAAGAAGTTCCGCGACCACCTGCGGATTCCGGTCACCGACGAGCAGCTGGAGAAGGACCCGTACCAGCCTCCGTACTTCCACCCGGGCACCGATGCGCCGGAGATCCAGTACATGATGGAACGCCGTGCCCAGCTGGGCGGTTCTGTTCCGGAGCGCCGCTCCAAGCACCAGGAGATCGCCCTCCCGGAGGCAAAAACGTACGAAGTCGCCAAGCGCGGTTCCGGGAAGCAGCAGGCCGCCACCACCATGGCGTTTGTCCGGCTCCTCAAGGACCTTATGCGGGACAAGAACTTCGGCAAGCACATCGCGCCGATCATCCCCGATGAGGCCCGCACGTTCGGCATGGACGCGTTCTTCCCCACGGCCAAGATCTACAACCCCAAAGGCCAGAACTACCTCTCCGTGGACCGGGACCTGGTCCTGGCCTACAAGGAATCGGCCCAAGGCCAGCTGATCCACCCCGGCATCAACGAAGCAGGCGCCGTGGCAGCGTTCACCGCCGCCGGAACCGCGTACGCCACCCACGGCGTACCGCTGATCCCGGTGTACGTGTTCTACTCCATGTTCGGATTCCAGCGCACCGGCGACGCCTTCTGGGCCGCCGGGGACCAGATGGCCCGCGGGTTCATCATCGGCGCCACCGCCGGCCGCACCACGCTGACCGGCGAAGGCCTCCAGCACGCCGACGGCCACTCCCCGCTGCTGGCCTCCACGAACCCGGCAGTGGTCACCTACGACCCCGCGTACGGGTACGAGATGGGCCACATCATCCGGGACGGCATCGAGCGTATGTACGGGCCCGATTCGGCTGACCGGAACCTGATGTACTACATCACGGTCTACAACGAGCCCATCACGCAGCCCGCAGAACCCGAAGAGCTCGACGTGGAAGGTGTTCTCAAGGGCATCTACCTCCTGGCTCCGGCGAAGATCGACGGTCCCCGGACCCAGATCCTGGCTTCCGGCGTCTCGGTTCCCTGGGCCATCGAAGCCCAGCGGCTGCTCGCCGAGGACTGGGGCGTCTCCGCCGACGTCTGGTCCGTCACGTCCTGGAACGAACTGCGCCGCGACGGCATGGCCGCCGAGGAAGAGGCGTTCCTGAACCCGGGCAAGCCCGCCCGTGTTCCGTTTGTGACCCAGCAGCTTGCCGGTGCCACAGGACCCGTGGTTGCGGTCTCGGACTACATGAAGGCCGTCCCGGACCAAATCCGCCAGTTTGTGCCGAACGAGTTCGCCACGCTGGGTGCGGATGGCTTCGGCTTCTCCGACACCCGCGCAGCGGCCCGCCGCTTCTTCAAGAACGACATCCACTCCATCGTGGTCCGTTCCCTGCAACTACTGGCGCGCCGCGGCGAAGTCGATGCCCAGGCCCCGGCCCAGGCAATCGAGAAGTACAAGCTGCACAACGTCAACGCCGGTTCCACCGGCAACGCGGGCGGCGAGTCCTGATCATCTCCCGCTGACCTGCTTGTCAGCGTAAATGAACGACGACGGCGACCCTCACCGAAAAGGCGAGGGTCGCCGTCGTCGTCCCCCTGCCTTTCTGGACAGGAGGCAGCCTGTGACGCAGGTCCAACAACGTTGTAGCCTTTGCACAAATAGAGCTTGCCGGGCAGGCACCGTATGCTCGTAGGATGCCAGAGCCAACCACCCCGCCCGTGAAGCGCAAGCCGTCCTCGCGCAGCATGACACCGGAGAAATCCGAAACCCTGAAAAAGCTCCGGGCAAGCGTGGGCCAGCTCTCCACCACCACCCTTCGCCAGCTGGAAAAGTCGCTGCCGTGGTATTCGCGCCTTAGCTCCGACGAGCGCTCGGCCCTGGGCATGGTGGCGCAAAACGGCATCGCAGCGTTTGTCACCTGGTATGAGCGGCCCAGCTCACCGTCGTGGATCCTCACCGACGTTTTTGGGACGGCCCCCACCGAGCTGACGCGCTCCATCAGCCTCCAGAAGGCGCTCCAGCTCATCCGCATCGTGGTGGAAGTGGTGGAAGACCAGGTGCCGGTCATCGCCCCGGAAGCTGACCAGCCCTCCCTCCGCGAGGCGGTGCTGCGGTACTCACGGGAAGTGGCCTTCGCGGCGGCAGACGTGTACGCACGGGCGGCCGAGTCCCGCGGTTCCTGGGATACGCGGCTGGAAGCGCTGATCGTGGACGCCATCCTCCGTGGCGAAAACACGGACGCGCTGCGGTCCCGGATCGCCGCGCTGGGTTGGAAGGCACAGGAGAGGTTCACTGTGATGGTGGGCAATTCGCCGTCTGAACCCAGTGCCAGCTACGTCAGCGAACTGCGCCGCCTGGCAGGCCGCTACGCCGAGGATGCGTTGGTGGGCATCCAGGGCGACCGGCTGATCCTGATCCTTGGCGGCGTCCAGGACCGCGAGACCGCATACCTGAAACTCAGCGAAATGTTCGCCCCCGGCCCGGTGGTCTACGGTCCGGAAGCCGGCTCCCTGCTGGAGGCCAGCGGCTCAGCGCAGTCTGCCTTTGCCGGCCTGACCGCGGCAAGGGCGTGGCCCGCCGCCCCCCGGCCCGTGGCCGCCGATGACCTGTTGCCGGAACGCGTCATCTCCGGTGACGAAGCGGCGCGCCGTTCCCTGGTCAAGAACATCTACCGTCCGCTTGTCGCCGCCTCCAACGGGCTGGTGGAGACCTTGGGCACCTACCTGGAGCTGGGCCATTCCCTTGAGGCGACCGCCCGCGAATTGTTTGTCCACGCCAACACCGTCAGGTACCGGCTCAAGCGCGTCTGCGACGTCACGGGCTGGGATCCGCTGCTCCCCCGGGAGGCGTTTGTGCTGCAGGCGGCGTTGGTTGTCGGGCGGCTGTCGGCGCCGCCAAAAGCCCCGGCGGAGCGTCATCCGGCGCGGAATCAGCCGTGAGTCGTTGTAGACTTCCTACAAACTGACCCCTTGAGCTTGGTGCAGTGAAACACCGCTGGATGACCCCGAAATTTGGAAAGCTGGATACGTGCTTGCAATAGTCTGCCCTGGACAGGGCTCACAGACCCCGGGTTTTCTGGCCCCTTGGCTGGAACTGCCTTCGGTAGCAGGCCATCTGGCCTCCCTCAGTGAGATCGCAGGCATCGACCTGACTGCCCACGGGACCACCTCTGACGAGGACACCATCAAGGACACCGCCGTTGCGCAGCCCCTGATTGTTGCCGCCGGACTGGTGGCCGCAAAGTCGCTGTTCGACGTCGAACTCGGCACGCTTCCCGTGATCCTTGCCGGCCACTCCGTCGGTGAAATCACCGCCTCGGCCCTCGCCGGCGTGCTCACCGAGCAGGAAGCCATGACGTTCGTGCGTGAACGCGCCAACAGCATGGCCGCCGCCGCTGCCGTAACCCCCACCGGCATGAGTGCCGTTGTGGGCGGGGACCCCGCAGAGGTCCTGGCCGCCATCGAGGCTACCGGCGCGACACCTGCCAATGTCAACGGCGCGGGCCAGACCGTGGCAGCCGGAACCTTCGAACAACTCAAGGCCCTGGCGGACAACCCGCCGGCGAAGGCGCGGGTCATCCCGCTGAAAGTGGCCGGGGCGTTCCACACCTCACACATGTCCCCCGCCGTGAGCGCCCTCGAGTCGCTCAAGCCTGGCCTCAAGCCGCAGAAGCCGCAGGTGCCCCTGCTGTCCAACTTTGACGGCCGGGAAGTGACCGACGGCGGCGCCGCCGTCGAGAGCCTCATCGCGCAGGTCTCCCGGCCGGTCCGCTGGGACCTCTGCATGGAAACCCTTGTGCAGCGCGGCGTCACCGGTGTCATTGAGCTGGCCCCGGCCGGCACCCTGGCCGGGCTCGCCAAGCGCGGCATGCCCGGCGTCAAGACCGTTGCAGTCAAAACCCCGGACGACCTCACGGCCGCACTGGCACTCTTCGCAGAACTGGAGGGAAACGCATGAGCGTTCCCACGCTGAAACAGGTTTCCGTAAACGAATACAGCCGCATCATCGGCCTCGGCGCATTCCGGCCTGACGTCATCGTCACCAACGACGACGTCTGCCAGTGGATTGATTCCTCGGACGAATGGATCCGCCAGCGGACCGGCATCGTGACCCGGCACCGGGCCGCTGCCGACGTCAGCGTCATCGATATGGCCGAGGGCGCTGCCCGGGAGGCCCTGCAGCAGGCAGGCATCGAAGCCTCCCAGCTTGGTGCCGTCATCGTTTCCACCGTCACCCACCCGTACGCCACGCCGTCGGCTGCCGCCGCCTTGGCTGACCGCATCGGTGCGACGCCGGCTCCGGCCTTCGATATCTCGGCCGCCTGCGCCGGGTACTGCTACGGCATCGCCCAGGGTGATGCCTTGGTCCGCTCCGGCACGGCCACCTACGTGCTGGTGGTCGGCGCGGAGAAGCTCTCCGACGTCATCGACAACCGGGAACGTACCATTTCCTTCCTGCTGGGCGACGGCGCGGGCGCTGTTGTCATCGGCCCCTCGGACACCCCCGGCATCGGACCCTCAGTGTGGGGTTCGGACGGCAGCAAGTGGGACGCCATCGGCATGACGCGTTCCATCCTGGATGTCCGCGACCTCAGCATGGCCGCCCGCCAGTCCGACGAGCCCGGCGACTTTGCCCTGCTCGAAGAAGCGCAGGAGCTCTACCCCACACTCCGCCAGGACGGGCAGACCGTCTTCCGTTGGGCGGTCTGGGAAATGGCCAAGATGGCACAGCAGGCTTTGGAGGCCGCGGGCGTCAAGGCTGAAGACCTCGTTGCGTTCATCCCGCACCAGGCCAACATGCGGATCATCGACGAGATGGTCAAGAAACTGAATCTTCCTGAATCCGTCACCGTGGCCCGGGACATCGCTGATGCCGGAAACACCTCGGCGGCCTCCATCCCCCTTGCTACCCACCGCCTGCTCAAGGAAAACCCTGAGCTCAGCGGCGGCCTCGCACTCCAGATCGGCTTCGGCGCCGGGCTGGTCTTCGGTGCCCAGGTAATCGTCCTTCCTTAGGAACGCCCCATACAGCCCGCATCCGCGGACTGCACCGTTTCCGGCACCCCCTGCCGGCAATAACAAGAAAAGGAGCCATCAATGGCTAGCAACGAAGAGATCCTGGCCGGCTTGGCTGAAATCGTCAACGAAGAAACCGGCCTTGCCCCCGAGGCTGTGGAACTGGACAAGTCCTTCACCGAGGACCTGGACATCGACTCCATCTCCATGATGACTATCGTGGTCAACGCCGAAGAGAAGTTCGGCGTGCGTATCCCGGACGAAGAGGTCAAGAACCTCAAGACCGTGGGCGACGCCGTCAGCTTCATCGCAGGCGCACAGGCCTAGCCAAGGCTTCAGCCCCTTAAGGCTGACTGGACTGCCGGTCCGTGCTCAGGCCGGACCGGCAGTCCACCACATTTTTCGGCAGCCAGCTGCCCCACACGCGGGACCCCGCCGGACAACCGGATACGGCCTGCCCACCGACAGAGAGTGATCCAATGACACGCAAAGTAGTCATTACCGGTCTGGGTGCCACCACGCCCATCGGCGGCGACGTACCCACCATGTGGAACAACGCGCTGAAGGGGGTCTCCGGTGCCCGCACGCTGGAAGACGAATGGGTCGCCAAGTACGAACTGCCGGTCCACTTCGCCGCCCGCTGCTCCACTCCGGCACTATCGGTCCTGAGCCGCGTTGAGGCCAAGCGGATGGACCCGTCCACCCAGTTCGGCGTCATCGCCTCCCGTGAAGCCTGGGCCGATTCCGGCATCACCGAGATTGACCCCGACCGCCTTGCCGTCGCCTTCGCCACCGGCATCGGCGGCGTCTGGACGCTGCTGGACGCGTGGGACACGCTGAAGGAAAAGGGCCCGCGCCGCGTCCTGCCCATGACGGTGCCCATGCTGATGCCCAACGGCGTCGCAGCAGCCGTCAGCCTTGACCTTGGCGCCCGGGCCGGCGCCCACACCCCGGTTTCGGCCTGCGCGTCGGGCACCGAGGCCCTTCACCTGGGCCTGGAGCTGATCCGCTCCGGCAAGGCCGACGTAGTGATGTGCGGCGGCGCCGAGGCAGCCATCCACCCCATGCCCCTGGCCGCGTTCTCGTCCATGCAGGCCCTCTCGCGCCGCAACGACGACCCCCAGGGCGCCTCACGCCCCTACGATCTGGGCCGCGACGGCTTTGTGATGGGCGAAGGCGCCGGCGCGCTGGTGCTCGAAGCTGAGGAACACGCCATTGCCCGCGGCGCCCGCATCTACGGCGAACTGGCCGGCACCTCCGTGACGGCCGATGCCTACCACATCACCGCCCCGGACCCCCAGGGCCTGGGCGCCACGCGCGCGCTGAAGGCAGCCATGTTCGACGGCCGGATCCAGGCCGAGGACGTTGTCCACGTCAACGCGCACGCCACTTCAACTCCCGTCGGTGACAAGCCCGAGTACACGGCCCTCCGCGCATCGCTGGGGAACCACCTCGACAACGTCGCAGTGTCCGCCACTAAGTCACAGATGGGCCACCTGCTGGGCGCGTCAGGTGCCGTGGAGGCAGTACTCACTGTGCTGGCCGTGTACCACCGCAAGGCCCCGGTCACCATTAACCTCGAGAACCAGGACCCGGAGATCCCGCTCGACGTCGTCACGTCGGCGAGGGATCTGCCGGCAGGCGACATCGTGGCCCTGAGCAACTCGTTCGGCTTCGGCGGCCACAACGCCGTGATCGCTGTCCGCAGCATCTAGCAGCAGCGCGGGAACAGCAAGTACCGCAGACGAAGCAGAGGCCCCGCCATGTGGCGGGGCCTCTGCTTTTGCTATGGAGCGCCGCCTTCCGATCCGGCACGTCTTCTGCCGGGACAGCGGACAGGAAGTACGACGTCGTGATGTCCGACGGCGGTCAGCCCACCTGGTGCAGCCAGCGGACCGGTGCGCCCTCGGCTGCGTGGCGGAACGGCTCTAGTTCCTCGTCCCACGCCTCACCCAAGGCCAGGGAAAGCTCGTGGTACACGGCCGAGGGATCGCCGGCACCCGATTCGTAGGCGTAACGGATGCGGTCCTCTGAGACCATGATGTTGCCGTGGACGTCCGTTGTGGCGTGGAAGATTCCCAGTTCGGGGGTATGCGACCAGCGGCCGCCGTCAACTCCCTGGCTCGGCTCTTCAGTGACCTCGTAGCGAAGATGGGCCCAGCCGCGAAGTGAGGATGCCAGCAGCGATCCGGTGCCCGGGGTTCCTGTCCAGGAGAGCTCGGCGCGGAACATTCCGGGCGCGGCAGGCTGAGGGGTCCACTCTAGATCCGTCCGCTTGTCCACGACGGATCCAATGGCCCACTCAACGTGCGGGCACAGTGCTGTAGGGGCTGAGTGAACAAACAGCACACCGCGGGTCATTGCAACAGACATTCCATCCTCCATAGCTGTAGGTACGTCTTCCCCAACGACCTCTGCCTGGATGAAACTGCCCGGTGCTGTATGTTCCAGCGGCGGTGTTCCCTGCCTGATTATTAAGCTGTGTCCGGACTTGCGGGTGACGCGCGAAGCGAAAGAGCTTCAAGCGTCACTTGAAAGTTGCCGGACGTGACTCTTATTGTGCCGTACGCCGCGTAATTACGCCAGTGCGATCCGCCATAGGTAACACAGTCCTGGAATTAACCCCGCGTTGGCGGGAATCCACGGCTCTCAGGCCCGGGGATGGGCCTGCTGGTAGCTGCTCCGGAGCCGCTCAACGGACACATGGGTGTAGATCTGCGTGGTGGCGAGGCTGCTGTGGCCCAGGATTTCCTGGACCGCACGAAGATCCGCGCCGCCATCGAGCAGGTGCGTTGCCGCAGTATGCCTTAGCGCGTGCGGACCGGTTGCTGAGGTGTCGCCCAAAGCTTCGAAGAGAGCATTCACCACGGTCCTGACCTGACGCTGGTCAACACGGTTTCCTCTGGCGCCCAGGAAAAGCGCCGGTCCGCTGTGGCCCGTCGCCAGGAGCGGCCTGGCCCTGCGGAGCCAGTCGTCGACCGCTACAGCTGCCGGGACGCCGTAGGGAACCGTCCGTTCCTTGTTGCCCTTGCCGACCACCCGTAGGGTCCGGCGGTCCGGGTTGAGATCGTCCACATCCAAGGCGGCCAGCTCCCCCACCCGCAGCCCCGTGGCGTATAGGAGCTCCACCATGGCCCGGTTACGCACCGGAACCGGTGACCCGTTAGCCGCGGCTTCTTCCAGACTGTTCAGCAGCCTGAGGAGTTGTTGGGACTGCAGCACCCCGGGCAGTGACTTTTCCGCTTTGGGAGCCCTGAGACGGAGGGCAGGATCGGTCTCGATGAGCTCTTCCCGCATGGCCCACGTGGTGAAGGAACGCGCTGTAGCCGATCGCCGCGCAAGGGTGGCCCGGGATATCCCGGCCTGGCTCTGCGCCCCGAGCCAGCGTCGGAGAGTGCCCAGCTCCAGTTCCGGCAGATCCGTGACGCCCTCGGAGGCGGCGTATTCCAGGAGGCTTCGAAGATCGGACAGGTATGCCCGAAGCGTATGCCCGGACCGGGCCCGCTCGGCGGTCAGGTATCTGCCGAAGTCTGCGAGTGCCTGCTCAAACGCCCGGGACAGTTCCTGATTCTGCACTGTTCCACTGTCCCAGAACTCCGCGGGAATCCCGTGCCGGACACAGGCAACTACGCTAATTCCCTGGCCCGTTTCCAGCCTCCCCTTTCTGAAGCTGCGAGCCCCAGCAGGCCTAGCCTGCCCAACCCGGCCCGCACGGAGTCCGCACTGAGGCCGGCAACTGCGCAGAGCTTGTCCACGGACGTGGTGGACCGCAGCGGCAGGGCGTCAAGAAGGATCAGATCCTCCAGGGTCAGTCCGTCATGGTCGGCCGCATGCGCTGTCCCGGGCGCCGCAAGCCCCACGCCGCTTGGGGAGGCCAGTTCGGCGATCTCCGCGGCGTCAGTCACGCAGACAGCCCCGCCATCCCGGAGTAGACGGTGGCAGCCGGCGGAGTTGGCGCTGTGCACGGACCCCGGCACAGCTCCCACCGCCCGGCCAAGCGTCTCCGCGTGGTGGGCCGTGTTCAGCGCACCGGACCGCCAGCGCGCTTCCACCACCACCGTCACAGCGGCCAAGGCCGCGATCAGCCTGTTCCGTTGGAGAAAGCGGTAGCGAGTGGGCGCCGACCCCGGCGGCACCTCTGCGAGCACCGCTCCCTGGTTGCAGACCGCCCGCAGGAGATCCTCATTGCCGGACGGATAGAACCGGTCCACACCACCAGCCATCACCGCGATGGTAGGCACCGCCGCTGATCCCCCGGCCAGTGCTGCCCGGTGCGCGTGGGCGTCGATGCCGTACGCGCCCCCGGACACCACGGTGAAGCCCCGCTGAGCCAGGGAGTAGGCGAGGTCCCCGGTCACCGATGCGCCGTAGCTGGTGCTGTCGCGGGACCCCACCAGCGCCACGCTCCGGGCCGGACCGGGAAGCTCCTGTTCCAGGCCCCGCCACCACAGACAGATGGGCTCCTGCATCCCAAGGTCCCCGAGCTGGGCAGGCCAGAGATCATCCGACGGGATTATCAGCCGGCCGCCAAGGCGTGCCATGGTGGCCAGGTCACGCTCGGGCGCCAGATCCGGAATGCGGGGAGCCCAGCGTTTGAGGGAGGCAGCCATCCCCGCCCAGCTGGTTCCGGCGCCGTTGTCCGCCAGCAGTCCGGTGATCTCCCGCTCCAGTGCCGGGCCGGCGGCCGCCTGGCCCGTGGCGATTTTCAAGGCGTCGGGTGCGCCGGTGGCCTGTACCAGGGCCAGTCCGGCCGCGTCCTGCGGTTCCATGAGCCGCGACAGGGCGGCCCGGGCGATCCGTTCGTTGTCCATGTGGTTTCTTCCTTCACGCAGCTGCCGAGGCAGCCTGCCGGAGGCCAAGGGCCTGGCCGATGTCGTTGGTGTCGGGCATGTCGCGGTGCGACAGGTCCGCCAGGGTCCAGGCCAGCCGGAGAACCCTGTCATAGCCCCTGGCGGTCAGTACGCCCCGCTCCAGTGAGTGGTCCAGGATCCGCGTGGCGTCGGCCGGCAGCCGCAGGGCGCCGCGCAGAATCCGGCCGGGCACCTGCGAGTTCGTTTCCATTCCCAGCGGCCGCAGCCGTTCGGCCTGGCGCCGGCGTGCGTCGCCTACCCTCCGTGCCACGGCGGCTGTGTCTTCTTCGGCGCCCGCCTGGCCGAAGTCGGCCAGTGACACGCGTTCCACCTGCAGCTGGATATCCACCCGGTCCAGCAGCGGACCGGACATCCTGGCCACGTAGCGGCGCCGCATCATGGGCGTACACGTGCAGTCCAGGCCCTTTCCCGAAGCCTTGCCGCAGGGACAGGGATTGGCGGCAAGGACCAGCTGGAACCGGGCAGGGTAGGCTGCCGTTCCTGCCGAGCGGTGAATGACCAGCTCCCCGCTCTCCAGGGGCTGGCGGAGGGCGTCCAGGACGCGCCGTTCGTATTCCGGGGCCTCGTCCAGGAACAGGACACCGCGGTGCGCCCGCGACGCCGCACCCGGGCGCGGCAACCCCGATCCCCCGCCGATAATGGCGGCGGCTGTAGCCGAATGATGCGGGTTTTCGAACGGCGGCCGCCGCACAAGCTGAACGGCGGATGAGGGAAGGCCGCAGAGGGAGTGGATGGCAGTGACTTCCATGGCCTCATTATCGGCAAGGTCCGGCAGGAGACCGGGAAGTCTTTCGGCCAGCATGGTCTTGCCCGCACCCGGGGGTCCGGTCAGGAGCAGGTGGTGGGCCCCGGCAGCGGCCACCTCGAGTGCACGTCTGGCTTCGCCCTGGCCGGAGACGTCGGCCATGTCAGGAACAGCCTGGGCTCCCGGTTCGGAGTCCCCGTGACCGGCCTCGTCCTCCGGCTCGAAGTCCAGTGCGAGCTCTTGCGGGTCTGCACCGAAATCGAGCGCCAGCCGCGCCAGCGTGCGGTACCCCTTGACGTTGGCTCCGGGGACTAGCGATGCTTCGCCGAGGTTGGCGTGCGCGACCACCACGTCCGGATAGCCGGCCTGCACCGACGCCATCACTGCCGGCAGGATGCCGCGCACCGGCCGTAGCCGGCCATCCAGCCCGAGTTCGGCGATGAAGACGGTCCGGCCGGTGGGCTTGATGTCATTTGCGGCCCTCAGGACTGCCATGGTCACGGCAAGGTCGAAGCCGGAACCGCGTTTGGGCAGCGACGCAGGGATGAGGTTGGCCGTGATCTTCCGCCGGCTCAGCGGAATTCCGGAATTTTTGGCCGCGGAACGTATGCGTTCCTTGGCCTCGTTGAGGGCTGCGTCCGGGAGGCCCAGGATCACGAATGCCGGCAGGGTCTGGCCAATATCTGCTTCTACCTCGACGATGTACCCGTTCAATCCCACCAGTGCCACGGAGTAGGCCCGGCCCAGCGCCATCTACCCCACCCCCTTGAGGTGTTCCACCACGGGTTCGCCGCCGCCGTCGTCCACCACGGCAATGACGTCCACGCGCCGTAGCGGCATCCGCAGCTCCCGGTCTCGGCACCACGCCGAACCGAGCCGATGCAGCCGGGCGAGTTTGTCCGGCCCCACGGCTTCGAACGGGTGCCCGTAGTCCAGGGAACGGCGGGTTTTCACCTCTGCGATGACCAGGGCGTCGCCGTCCAGGGCCACAATGTCTATTTCACCGTCGGCGCAGCGCCAGTTGCGTTCCACCACCAGCATGCCGAGCGATTCAAGATAGCCGGCCGCGAGTTCCTCGCCGCGCCGGCCCAACAGGTCTTTGGATTTCATTTCTACCTCCGCAACCAGCCTGCAGTGGCAGGACAGCGGAGGACAGCAGGCTATTCGCGTATGTGGGCAACCCGGGAAAACCGCCCCAATACAGCGGGGCTGTGGAGGAGCAGTGGGCCGGCGTCAGTTGCCGAGGTCAGCGTCCTTCGGCAGGGCGAGATCCTCGTTGCGGGGCAGTTCTTCGACGTTGACATCCTTGAACGTCAGGACACGGACTGTCTTCACGAACCGTGCCGAACGGTACACATCCCACACCCAGGCATCCTGGAGCGTCAGATCGAAGTAGACCTCGCCGTCGGCGCTTCGGGCCTGCAGGTCAACGTGGTTTGCGAGGTAAAAGCGGCGTTCGGTCTCGACAACGTAACTGAAGAGCCCGACAACATCGCGGTATTCACGGTAGAGCTGCAGCTCCATGTCGGTTTCATAGTTTTCAAGATCCTCTGCACTCATGCTTCCATCTTGCACCATCCAGGGCGCCGCAGTCGCAGCGTCCGCGCCGCACGAGCCCCACACCAGTGCGGCAGGCACTGGAGCGGCACGGAATCAGAGTTCGCCGCCCAGGAGGTTCCAACTCACCCGGTGGTACGGTGTGGCTCCGGCGGCGCGGAGCGCGTCCCGGTGAATTGCCGTGGCGTAGCCCTTGTTGACGTCCCAGCCAAACTCGGGGTATTCACAGTGCAGGCCGCGCATCTGCTCGTCGCGTTCCACCTTCGCAATCACGCTGGCTGCGGCCACGCTCAGGCACTGCATGTCCGCCTTGATCTTGGTGTGGACCGGGGCAAGGCACGCGAAATCCACGGGCGGCTCGTCAAACAGGGAGGGCTGCCCGGCGGGCGAGAGCCAGTTGTGGCTGCCATCGAGCAGCACCACATTGGGGCTGATGCCGGCCGCAAGGATGTCCTGCCAGGCGCGCGTACCGGCCAGCCGCAGCGCAGCGATCATGCCCAATGCGTCGATCTCCCGCGCGGAAGCGTGCCCGACGGCGGACGCAACACTCCAGCGTCTGACCAACGGTTCCAGCCGTTCCCGTTCGGCGGGGCTGAGGAGCTTGCTGTCCCGCACACCGGCCAGGGGCTTCTGGGTGTGGAGGTCCACGACGGCGATTCCGACGCTCACCGGTCCTGCCAGCGCCCCGCGGCCGACTTCGTCCACGCCGGCCAGGTAACGGGCGCCCTGCGCTTTGAACGTCCGCTCATGCCGGAGCGTCGGCGCTTTGGAGCGGACCCCGTCCGTCTGGCGGGCCGGAGCCTTGGACCCGGTGGCCGGTATCACTGCGGACACCCCTAGCCTCCCGCAGGCACGTTCCGGAAGACGGCCGGATAATTGTCAAGGACAGTGATCCGGTTCAGCGGCCATGCGATGACGGCGGCTTTGCCCTCTACGTCCACGAGGTCGACGAATCCGCCATTGGATTCCAGGTGCGAGCGGGAATCCGCGGAGTGATTGCGGTTATCGCCCATGACCCAGACCTTTCCTTCAGGAACAACGACGTCGAAAGCACGGATCTGCGGTTCCTCAGCCCCGTTGACATAGGTTTCATCAATAGGAGATCCGTTGATGGTCAGTTTACCGCCGGCGTCGCAGCAGATCACGTGGTCACCGGGTAGCCCGACAACCCGTTTGACGAGGTGCTGTTCCGAGTTGTCCGGCAAAAGTCCCACAAATGTCAGACCGTCCTGGACCCATGTGAAAGGTCCATTCGGTTCCTCCGGTGCGGAGCTCAGCCAGCCCTTGGTGTCACGGAAGACCACAACGTCGCCGCGTGAGAGGGAAAACGGCTCCGGAACCAGCAGGTTCACGAAGATGCGGTCGTTGACGTCCAGGGTGCTGACCATGGACTCGGACGGAATATAGAACGCGCGGAACAGGAACGTCTTGATCAGGAAGGACAGCACCACGGCGATCACCACTACCGTGGCAACCTCCTTCAGCCAGACAAAGAGCTGGCTGGGGGCGGCGGGCTCGGAAGTCGGTGCCGCGGATCGCCTGCCGGACTGTGGCGCCGACGGGCTGCTATCCGCCACGCCGTCGGATGTCCCGCCGCCGGAAATCGCGTTGGCGGACATACCGTCGGTGTCGGCACCGGGGGCGCCGTCGCGAGGCGGCTCAGGTGTCCGGGCTTTGTTCTCGGGCATCTACTGTCCGTCCTCTGTTGTTGATCCTGCCGCTGGCGGCCGTGGTACTGCAGCAAATCTATCAAGTGGCCAGACGATCTGGACCGGCCTGCCGATAACGCGGTCCATTGGCACCATGCCGCCGCCGGGCGCACCGAGCAGGCTGCGCGAATCGGCGGACGCCGAGCGGTGGTCACCGAGCAGCCAAAGCCTTCCGTCGGGCACCACGGCGCTGAAGACCTGCGTGCTTGGGCTGTCTCCGCCGAACAGGTACGGCTCATCGAGTGCCCCACCGTTGACGGTGATCTTTCCGTCTGCATCGCAGCAGACCACGGTGTCCCCGGGGATGCCGATGACACGTTTGACGTACGTGGTGTCGCTGCTGGCCAGGCCAAGCCACTGCCCGGCCGCTGCAAGGGAATCCAGAAAGGGGCCCTTCCCACTGTGCAGGGGAGCAAACGAACCCCTGCCGTCGAAGACCACAATGTCGCCCCGACGGATGGGTTCGGCATGGAAGTCTGTCCTGGAGACCAGGATGCGGTCCCCCTTCGCGAGGACCGGCTCCATGGATTCGGACGGTATGTAATAGACATCCAGCAAAAGTGAACGGACCAGCCCGCTGATGGCCACGGCCAGGAGAACTGCCAGGAACGCAAAACGCCAGCCCATTCGTCTGGGCTGGCGTTTTGTCTGGTCCATGATCCGTATTCCTGGGGCGCTGATGCGAAGGGCTCCGGCGCTGGCCTGGTACGGCTGGGGCCTGCTTTGTAGGTCCCTGGGGACTTACTTCTTGGGCTGGAAGTCGCGCTTTTCCTTGATCTTCGCAGCCTTGCCGCGCAGGTCGCGCATGTAGTACAGCTTCGCGCGGCGCACGTCACCCTTGGAGACAACTTCGATCTTGTCGATGATCGGGGAGTGCACCGGGAAGGTACGCTCCACACCGACGCCGAAGGAGACCTTGCGGATGGTGAAGGTTTCGCGAAGACCGTCGCCGTGGCGGCCAAGGACGAAGCCCTGGAACACCTGGACACGGGAGTTCTTGCCTTCGATGATGTTCACGTGAACCTTGAGGGTGTCACCCGCGCGGAAGACAGGAACATCGGTGCGCAGCGAGGCTGCATCTACGGAATCGAGAATATGCATAATTGCACTCCTGGTGAACGCCACAGGACATTCACTTTGGGTCACGGCGGGCAAGCCCGGAAGTACCGGAAATTACCGCCGAAAATTAAGTGGGGCCGGTTCCTTCACTGATTGAAGGTCCCGGGGTGTCCAGCTGTTGGTTGCGCTCCCCCTGTGGCAGGTGCGGACCCAGCAGACACAAAGACTAATTTTGCCACACTCGCGGGCCTACAGCCAATCGCCTTGGACCACAGACGCGCCGGTTCAGGTTGAGGCGTCGGTTCCGGTGTCCGTGCTGGTATCGGCCTGCCGCCGCGCCAGGAGGTGACCGTCGACGACCTCGTACCCGAGGTCGGCGAAAGCCGTCCGGTCGGCACGTGGCAGCTTCCCGGCGTCGAACGTTTCCAGGAGGTCCGGACGGCGTTCCGCCGTCCGCCGGTACTGCTCGTGGCGGCGCCACTGCGCGATCTTCCCGTGGTTGCCGCTCAGCAGCACTGCCGGGACTTCCCGGTCCCGCCAGCTGGCGGGCTTGGTATACACGGGGTATTCCAGCAGCCCGTCCGAATGCGACTCCTCCACCAGGGAATCAGGGTTGCCCACAACGCCTGGCAGCAGCCTGCCGATGGCTTCGACCATGGCCAAAACGGCCACTTCGCCGCCGTTCAGCACATAGTCACCAAGGCTCATGGGGCGCACCGTGAAGTGCTCTTCCGCCCACTCGATGACACGCTCGTCGATGCCCTCATAGCGGCCGCAGGCAAAAACCAGCTGGTCCTCTTCTGCGAGCTCATGGGCCAGGGCCTGGTTGAAGCGCTCCCCTGCCGGCGACGGGACGATCAGAACCGGTTTGGCGGGCTCGGCCGCCGTGGCCTCGGCGCCCCCTGCGGCTTCACCGGATCCGGCGACAGCAGCTGCGGCAACAGCAGCCAACGCCTGCGCCCAAGGCTCAGGCTTCATCACCATGCCGGCGCCGCCGCCGTACGGGGTGTCGTCCACTGAGCGGTGCTTGTCGGTGGTGAAATCACGCAGGTCATGGACGCGCAGGTCCAACAGGCCGTCCTGGCGGGCCTTGCCAATGAGCGAGAGCTCCAGGGGCGCCAGGTACTCCGGGAAGATACTGACGACGTCGATTCTCATCTACGCGTTTTCCTCCGCTTCACCGGGGCCGGCTTCGCCGTCGTTGACCTCAAAGAGACCGTCCGGCGGCGTCAGCAGGACGAAGCCATCGGCCACATTGACCTCCGGAACGATCTGCTCCACAAACGGGACAAGGATTTCCTTGCCGTCCGGCGTTTCAACCACGAGCAGGTCCTGGACGGGCAAGGTGTGCAGGGCGGCGATCCTGCCGACCACCTGCGACCCGACGCGCGCCTCGAGCCCTACTAGTTCGTGCTCGTACCAGCCTTCGTCGTCGTCCTCGTCCAGCTCTTCGGTTTCGATGAAAAGCTTGGCGCCGCGCAGGGTCTCTGCCTGGTTGCGGGTCTCGATTCCTTCGAATGCGAGCAGCAGGATGTCCTTGTTCCAGCGCGCACCCTCAACAATGAGCGGGCCGGCCGATGCAGGCTCCACCACAAACTCGGTACCGGGAACAAACCGGTCCCCCGGAGCGTCGGTCAGCACCTGGACCGTCACTTCGCCGCGGATTCCATGCGGTTTGCCGATTCGTGCCACCTGAAGCTGCATCTGTTCCTCTGTCTGTGATCGTGCCGGGATTGGGCGATGTGGTGAAAGCACTCCGGCCCCTCCACCGTTGCTGGTGGAAGGGCCGGAGCAAAAAACTGATGTTGCCGAGCGCTTAGCGGCGGCGGTCGGTGTCGACGACGTCGACCCTGACCGGCTCGCCGTCTGCCAGTGCCGCCACAACGGTGCGCAATGCCCGTGCGGTGCGGCCCTGGCGGCCGATCACCCGTCCCAGGTCATCCTGATGAACACGAACCTCGAGGGTGTCCCCGCGGCGGTTGTTCTTCGAGCTGACCTTGACATCCTCCGGCGAATCAACGATTCCCCGGACGAGGTGTTCGAGCGCTTCTGCCAGCAATCTACTCAGCCTCGGTGGTCTCTGCCTCGGCCGGGGCCTCGGCTGCGTCAGACTGCTTCGACTTCTTGGTGATGGCTTCCGGGATGATCACGGAACCCTTTTCAGGGGCAACAAAGGCAGCCTTCGGAGCTTTGGTCTTCAGGGTGCCTTCCTGGCCCGGCAGGCCCTTGAACTTCTGCCAGTCACCGGTGATCTTCAGGATCGCGGCAACCTGCTCGGACGGCTGTGCGCCGACGCCGAGCCAGTACTGGGCACGGTCCGTGTCCACCTCGATGTATGAGGGCTCTTCGGTGGGGTGGTACTTACCGATCTCTTCGATGGCACGGCCGTCACGCTTGGAGCGTGCGTCCATGACGACGATGCGGTAGTACGGTGCGCGCATCTTGCCAAAGCGCTTAAGGCGAATCTTTACGGCCACTTTTGTGGTCACTCCTGTTTCAGAAAAGGGGTGAACCGACGTTCTGCACCCGTGGGGCGGGCCATACTTGAGGGTTCGAAGGACAGGATCCGGACGCGGAGAGAGGGGCCACGCAGATCGAGTACCTGTTTATTGTGCCAGATCAGCGTCCGGATTTCGACTTGACACGTCGGGATGGGGCAGCCGGGCGGACCCGGCGGGCCACGGCCGGCCTACGACGACCAGACATACACGCCCGTGCGTGCGGCGTCATCGACGGAGTTGGCCAGCTCAGCGAACTGCTGGACATACGTCCGGGCCTCGGCCACGCCGAACGGCATGTCATCCTGGGCAGCCCACTTTTCAGCGACGTCGTCCAGGACATTGCCTTCGCCTTCAGTCTCGTAGCTGAGCAGGTCGGCGAGCGCACGCACCATGGCCGGCGGGACCCCGAGGAGGGAATCACTGGCCACGTCAACCATGGCCAGTTCGTAGTCCGCGCCACCGGCGTGCACCGCAACGCCGGCAAGATCGCCAAGCTGCTCGATTTCGAAATCGCTGATTCCGGGAATCCGCAGGGCCTGGCCCGCCGGGGAGCCGCCTGCATCCAGGACGTCCGCCCGCTTCAGCGCGGCATCGTGAGTGGAAACAAAAATTTCAGTGAAGCCCATGGGAACAGCCCTCATTCCGTCGACGGTGCGGCCTGGAAGGGCAGTAGCAAGTGCCGCCCCGGCCGTTCAGAATCAGCCTAGTACAAGGCAGGCCGCACTTTTGGCATCCGCACTCAGCGGACGGCGACACGGATATTGTTGCGCCACGGGTCCTCGAAGCGAAGCTCGGCGCCCGTGTGGTGCGAGGCCACACCGGCGACCTTCAGGCGGTCGGCGAGCGCTCCGACGTCATCCCCGGAAGGGACCTCGATGAGCACTTCGCCGAGGCCCAGGGTGTCCTTGCGGGGACCGGCTCCGCGGCTGTTCCAGACGTTCATGGCCATGTGGTGGTGATACCGGCCCGCGGAGACAAACAGTGCCTGCCCGTGCCAGCCGGCGGTCTTTTCGAAGCCCAGCGTGCCCACGTAGAAATCGTGCGCTGACTGGACGTCGCCCACCTGGAGGTGGACGTGGCCCACGCCGGCTTCGCTGGCCCGCTGGCCGGCCACGGATTCCTGGCTCAGGTGCTGCTCGAGATAGCGCTGCGGCGGCAGTGCCAGGCTGTCCATCACTACATCCTTCCCGTTCCAGGACCAGTTTTCGCGGGGCCTGTCCCAGTACAGTTCGACGCCGTTGCCTTCGGGGTCATTGAAGTAGAAGGCCTCGCTGACGAGGTGGTCGGCGCTGCCGGTGAAGGACCGGGGTTCGTACTGGGCGGCGGTGGCTACCGTGGCGGCCAGCGAAGCCTGGTCGTCAAACAGCAGTGCGGTGTGGAACAGCCCGGCCTCTCCCCTGCCAGGCAGATTCAAGGACGGGGCGGCCGCGAGATGGACCAGCGGGCGTTGAAGGCGGCCAAGATAGACGCCGCCGTCCTGTTCCGCGACGACCTCCAGGCCGAGCGCACGCTGGTAGTAGTCGGTCATCAGCTTCATGTCGCCTACCTTGAGCATCACGGTGCCCATGGAGAGGTCGGCAGGAAGGAGATCCCGGCTGGTGGCTTCTGCAGTCATTTGAACACTCCCGGTCCGTTGGCCTTCGGATGGAAGGCGGCTATGGTTCCAATTTACTTGAAGCTTCAATTTAATTCAAGTGGCGGCGCAGACAGATTGCGACCGCTTTCCGGTGATTGCTGTCACCAGTCCACCCTCGGCCTGTGGTAGCTTCGACTTGACCACACGGGAGCCCTTGCAGGGGCTGAGATCGGGCTGACGCAGCCTGCGACCGTTGAACCTGTCCGGGTAATGCCGGCGAAGGAAGTGAGTATTCATTGAATACACAAGAAACACAGCTGATCCCTGCCCAAAATGAAGCCGACGTGGATCAACCGCTCCAGCCTCAAACCCAGTCACTGAAGTCCCACTCGCTGGCGTTTATCAACGATGAGGCCACCGGGATCCGGGTTCCCGTGACCGAGATCGCCCTCGAACCGTCGCCAAACGGCGCGCCGAACGGGCCTTTCCGGACCTACCGCACGGCGGGACCGGGCAGCGATCCGGTGGTGGGCCTTAACCCGTTCCGCTCAGAGTGGATCGCCGCCCGCGGAGACACTGAGCCCTACAGCGGCCGGGAGCGGAACCTGCTCGACGACGGCAAGTCGGCCGTCCGCCGCGGCGCAGCCTCTGCGGAGTGGAAGGGCGCGCAGCCGGTGCCCCGCCGCGCCGTCGGCGGCCGGACCGTCACGCAGATGCATTATGCGCGGCAGGGTGTCATCACCCCCGAGATGCAGTTCATCGCCCTCCGCGAAAACTGTGATGTGGAACTGGTCCGCAGCGAAGTCGCCGCCGGCCGCGCCATCATCCCCAACAACATCAACCACCCGGAATCCGAACCGATGATCATCGGCAAGGCCTTCCTGGTCAAGATCAACGCCAACATCGGCAACTCGGCAGTGACCAGCTCCATTGCCGAGGAAGTGGACAAACTCCAATGGGCCACCCAGTGGGGCGCCGACACGGTGATGGACCTGTCCACCGGAGACGACATCCACACCACCCGGGAATGGCTCATCCGCAACTCCCCCGTGCCCATCGGTACGGTGCCCATTTACCAGGCGCTGGAAAAGGTCAACGGGGAGGCCAACGCCCTGACGTGGGAGATCTACCGGGACACGGTCATCGAGCAGTGCGAGCAGGGGGTGGACTACATGACCATCCACGCCGGTGTGCTGCTGCGTTACGTGCCGCTGACGGCCAACCGCGTTACCGGCATCGTCTCCCGGGGCGGCGCGATCATGGCCGGGTGGTGCCTGGCGCACCACCAGGAGAACTTCCTCTACACCCACTTCGACGAGCTGTGCGAAATCTTCGCCAAGTACGACGTCGCGTTCTCCCTGGGCGACGGACTGCGCCCGGGGGCGACGGCGGACGCCAACGACGCCGCCCAATTCGCCGAGCTGGACACCCTGGCTGAACTGACCCAGCGGGCGTGGGAATTCGACGTGCAGGTCATGGTGGAAGGTCCCGGGCACGTCCCGTTCCACCTGGTGCGGGAGAACGTGGAACGCCAGCAGGAACTCTGCAAGGGCGCCCCGTTCTACACGCTGGGGCCGCTGGTCACGGATATTGCCCCCGGCTACGACCACATCACGTCCGCCATCGGCGCCACCGAAATCGCCCGGTACGGCACGGCGATGCTTTGTTACGTCACGCCCAAGGAACACCTTGGCCTGCCGAACAAGGACGATGTGAAGACCGGAGTGATCACCTACAAGATCGCCGCCCACGCAGCAGACCTTGCCAAGGGCCACCCCGGCGCCCATGAGCGGGATGATGCCCTGTCCAAGGCCCGGTTCGAGTTCCGCTGGCGCGACCAGTTCGCGCTGTCCCTGGATCCGGTCACGGCGGAGGCCTTCCATGACGAGACGCTGCCGGCCGAACCGGCCAAAACCGCCCACTTCTGCTCCATGTGCGGCCCGAAGTTCTGCTCCATGAAGATCAGCCAGGACATCAGGGACGAATACGGTTCCGCCGATTCGCAGGCGGCCATCGCCGAGGCCTACAGCGGGATGCGCGAAAAGAGTGCGGAGTTCCTGGCCGCCGGCGGGAAGGTCTACCTCCCCGAGCTTCGGATCCCGGCCGGGAACTGACGGCTCAGGAAGCCTGAACCGAGCGTGACCTGCCGACGTCGGCGATGAAGGACCGGACGGCACGGTCACCTTCGGCAGAGTCCTGGGGCCGGTGTCCTCCCGCAGCGATGCGGTGCAGGGCACCGGTTTCCTGCAGATATCCGGCGATTTCCTCGTAGAGCGGTTCCCACCCACCCGTCAGGACCATGGTGGGGACGCCCGGAACTATGTGCAGCGGGGCCTCCCAGGACGGCGCCTGCAACCGGAGCCGGCGCGCCGACCGTTTTTCCTCCGGCGTGGCGGGCTCCTGCAGGTCCGCCGCGAACATTCGCCGCACGAACTCACGCTGGAAGTCTTCATCGCTGAGCTGGCGCCGGACGTCGAACAGCGGTTGCATCAGGGCGCGGTGTGCGGCCGTGGCCGGCAGTTCGGCGGTCAGGGACAGGCACGCCGGTTCTACCAGCGTGAGGGAATACACCAGTTCGGGGCGTTCGACGGCAGCCATCATGGCCGCAATCGCGCCCTCGGCGTGGGCAACAACATGGCCCCCAGTAGCCCCGCGGCCGTCATCGGCAAGTGAGCGCAGGATGATGGCGGTGTCTTCAGCGAACGAGGACTCCACGGGTTCAGCGACGGGGTCAAAACCGTGCCGCCGCAGGAACAGGGCGTCGTACGTCAGCGCCATGCCGTGCTGGCGCAGCCACGCCGCGGCACCGAAAGGTCCGGCGCCGTGCACGAACACTACCCGCTGTTTGAACATGACCCAACCCTATTCCACGGCACCGACATCCCAATTGGGCAGCTGCCAGTGTCGTTATGAGTGCCCACAACGACGCCTGCTACCCAGCCGGGAGGGGTGGCTACTTGCCGAGGAACTTGTCGAATCCCTTGGGCAGGTTCAGCTGCGACGGGTCGAAGTCGCCGGCCTGCTGGCCGAACGCCGCCCCCGTGGGGAGCGCCTTCGCCGCCCCGGCCCGCCGGGCCTCGGCGTCCTTCAGCTCCTGGGCAGCCTTGGCAGGGTTGCCTGAGCGGGCCTTCTTCTTCGGGGCGTTCTTGCCGCCCTTCCGCGCGCCGCCGGGGCCGCCCATGCCAGGCATCCCGGGCATTCCGGGCATGCCGCCGCCCTGGGCCATCTTCTTCATCATCTTCTGGGCCTGGCCGAAGCGCTCCAGCAGGCCGTTGACCTCGGAGACATGCACGCCGGAACCCCGGGCAATGCGTGCCCGGCGGGAGCCGTTGATGATCTTCGGGGCGACGCGTTCGTGCGGCGTCATGGAACGCACGATCGCTTCGACACGGTCGATCTCGCGCTCGTCAAAGTTTTCCAGCTGCTCACGGATGTTCTGCGCACCGGGCATCATCATGAGCATCTTTTTCATGGAGCCCATGTTGCGGATCTGCTGCATCTGGGAGAGGAAGTCGTCCAGGGTGAAGTCTTCCTGGTCGGCGAATTTCTTCGCCATCCGGGCGGCTTCGTCCTTGTCCCAGTTCTTTTCGGCCTGCTCAATCAGGGTGAGGACGTCACCCATGTCCAGGATGCGGGAGGCCATGCGGTCCGGGTGGAACAGCTCAAAGTCATCCACGCCTTCGCCGGTGGAGGCGAACATAACCGGCTTACCGGTGACCGACGCAACCGAGAGTGCGGCACCGCCGCGGGCGTCGCCGTCGAGCTTTGACAGCACGATTCCGGTGAAGTTCACACCCTCGTCAAACGCCACAGCCGTGTTCACGGCGTCCTGCCCGATCATGGCGTCGATCACGAACAGCACTTCATTGGGGACGATGGCGCGGCGGATCTCGCTCGCCTGCTCCATCATCTCGGCGTCAACACCGAGGCGCCCGGCGGTGTCAACAATCACGACGTCGTGCAGCTTCTGGCGCGCTTCCTCAACGCCGGCGCGGGCGACGGCGACCGGGTCACCGGCGGGGTGCTCCAGTTCCGAAGTGGCTCCGGGGTGCGGCGCGAAAACGGGCACGCCGGCGCGGTTGCCGACAACCTGAAGCTGGGTGACGGCATTGGGCCGCTGGAGATCACATGCCACCAGCAGGGGGCTGTGGCCTTGGGCCTTGAGCCATTTGGCGAGCTTGCCCGCCAGGGTGGTCTTACCGGCACCCTGAAGGCCGGCCAGCATGATGATGGTGGGACCGGTCTTGGCAAGGCGGATCCGGCGGGTCTCGCCACCGAGGATCTCAACGAGTTCCTCATTGACGATCTTGACGATCTGCTGGCTGGGGTTCAGCGCCCCCGATACCTCTGCCCCGAGGGCACGCTCGCGGACGCGGGCCGTAAACTCACGCACCACGGGAACGGCGACATCGGCATCCAGGAGGGCGCGGCGGATCTCCCGGACTGTGGCATCGACGTCGGCCTCAGTGAGGCGGCCCTTGCCACGGAGATTCTTGAAGGTTGCTGTCAACCGGTCAGAGAGTGAATTGAACACGCGCCGCGCACTTCTTTCAGTGGATTTACAGGGGGGACTCGACTATCTAGGGTACCAAGTCGGGCTTGCCGGATGGCATGCTGGCAGGGTGACCAGCGAAACAAGTGTAAAAACCCTGCTCATTCTGGGTGCCTCAGGCGATCTGACGGGACGCCTCCTGCTCCCGGGACTGGCCCGGCTGGTGGCGAGCGGCCGTGCCGATGGCCTGGCCCTGGTGGGCGCCGGCTCCGATGCCTGGACGCCGGAACAGTGGCGGACCCGGGTCCACGAAGCCTTCGCCCCCGCCGTGGAGGCCGCCGACGCGGCTGGAAAAAAGGCACTCACCGCCTTGGCGGAAGCTACCCCCTACCACCAGCTGGATGTTACGGCGGACGGAGCCCTGGCGGCATTGTTGGCAGGCTTGGAAGGCCCCACCGCGATCTATTTTGCGTTGCCTCCCCAAGTCAGCCAGCTGGCCTGCGAGTCCCTGCACCGCGACCAGGTTCCGGCCGGAACACGGCTGGTAATGGAGAAGCCGTTCGGCGCAAGTGTTGCTTCGGCCCGTTCCCTTAACCACACACTCGCCGCGCTGGTGCCGGAGGACCACATTCACCGGGTGGACCATTTCCTGGGCAAAGCGACGGTGCTGAACATCCTGGGCCTGCGTTTTGCGAACAATTTTTTGGAACCCGTCTGGAACCGCGATCACGTGGAAAAGGTCGAGATCATCTTCGACGAGGACCTGGCACTGGAGGGAAGGGCGAGGTATTACGACAATGCCGGCGCCCTGCGCGACATGATCCAGAGCCACCTGCTGCAGATCATGGCACTGATGGCCATTGAGCCGCCGGCCACCATCGGGGAGCGGGACCTACGGGACGCGATCGCAGCCGTGCTCCGCGCCAGCAGCATCAGCGCGCCGTACGCCAAATCCACGCGCCGGGCCACGTACACGGCAGGTTCGATTGCCGGCAGGAACGTCCCAGACTATACGCAGGAAGAAGGGGTGGACGCAGCCCGCGGGACCGAGACTCTGGCGGAAGTCCGGGTGGACATCGACAACTGGCGCTGGAAGGGGGTCCCGTTCATCCTGCGTTCGGGCAAGGCCCTCGGGGTGAAACGCAAGGAAGCCGTGGTCACGTTCCGCCCTGTCCCGCATCTGCCGGGAGGATTCACCGGCGTGGACTCCCCCAACCAGCTGCGGATCGGGTTCGGGCCGGATACCCTGGCGTTCGACGTCGACGTCAACGGCCCCGGCAGCATCTTCAGCCTGAGCCGCACAACGCTGAATGCGGAGCTGAGCGCTTCTGAGCTGCTGCCCTATGGCGAAGTGCTGGAGGGCGTCCTGAGCGGCGACCCGCTGCTCTCGGTGCGCGGCGACACCGCGGAGGAATGCTGGCGGATTCTTGAGCCCGTGCTGAAGGCCTGGCATCGGGGCACGGTGCCGCTGGAAAAGTACGACGCCGGTTCGGCCGGTCCCGCCGGATGGCCAAGTTCCGCGCCGACTGGCTAAGTGCTCGCTGGCTAAGGCTGGCTGGCTGAGCGGCGGCTGAGTAGGCCAGAACAAACGGAGCGGGCAGGGAGCCTTTTGAGGTTCCCTGCCCGCTCTTTCGTGTGGAACAGTCTGCTTTGCCGATCAATCAGCTTCCGGAACTGCTAGATGGCGGCGACGCCGCGTTCTCCCGTGCGGACCCTGACTGCTTCGAAGACGTCCACGGTCCAGACCTTGCCATCGCCCGCGCGGCCCGTGTTGGAGCTGGCGATGATGACGTCCAGGATGTCATCTGCCTGTTCGTCCGTGGCGAGGACTTCAACCCGGATCTTGGGCAGGAGGTCCACGTTGTATTCAGCTCCGCGGTAAACCTCTGTGTAGCCTCGCTGGCGGCCGTAGCCGCTGGCCGCGCTGACCGTCAGCCCCTGGACGCCGTAGGACTCCAGGCCTTCCCGGATGGCTTCGAGCTTCTCCGGGCGGACGATAGCTGTGATCAGTTTCATGCTTCCACGCTTTCCTTGCCCGCTGCCGGTTCGGTCTTCTTGGCTGCTTCGGCGCCACCGGCCGATCCCTTGATCAGTTCGTGGAGCGGCTGGAAGCTCCCGCCGTGGCCGCCCACTCCGAACTCGTACGCCGTCTCGGCGTGCAGGCTGAGGTCAACACCAACAACTTCCTGCTCCTGCGAGACGCGGAAGCCCATGGTCTTGTGGATGGCGTAGGCGATGATCGCCGTGAGGATTGCCGAGTACGCGATGGCGATGCCTGCAGCTGCGAGCTGGGCCCAAAGCTGGGCCGGACCGCCGCCGTAGAAGAGGCCGCCGCCCACACCGTCGGTGGGGAGTGCGATGAAGCCCAGGGCAACCGTTCCGATGACGCCGGAGACCAGGTGCACGCCCACAACATCCAGGGAGTCATCGAAGCCCCAGCGGAACTTGAGACCGACGGCCAGGGCCGAGGCGACACCGGCGATGACGCCGAGGCCCAGAGCGCCCACCGGGCTGACGTTGGCACAGGCCGGGGTGATGGCGACCAGGCCGGCAACCACACCGGAGGCAGCACCAAGTGAGGTGGGGTGGCCGTCGCGGATGCGTTCGGTGACAAGCCAGCCGAGCATTGCCGCGGCCGGGGCCGCGAGGGTGTTGACCCAGATCAGGCCGCCCTGCTCAGCAGTGGTGGCGGCGCCGCCGTTGAAGCCGAACCAGCCGAACCACAGGATGGCTGCACCGAGCATTACGAACGGGATGTTGTGCGGGCGGTGGTTCGGGTCCTTGCCGAAGCCGCGGCGGTTGCCGATGATCAGGACCAGTACGAGGGCTGCCACACCGGCGTTGATGTGGACCACGGTGCCGCCGGCGAAGTCGATGGCCGGGCCGAGGGCCTGGCCAATGGCGCCTTCCGGGCCGAAGAGGCCCCCGCCCCAGACCATGTAGGCCAGGGGGCAGTAAACGAGGGTGACCCAGACGGGGACGAAGACGGACCAGGCGCCGAACTTGGCACGGTCAGCGATCGCGCCACTGATGAGGGCGACGGTGATGATGGCGAAGGTGGCGGCGTAGCCGACCTTGATGAGCCCGTCCGGGGTGGTGATGCCTTCAAGGCCGAACGTGGCGAACGGGTTCCCGACAATCTGCAGGAAGCCCTCGCCGGAGCTCATCGAAGCGCCCCAGAGGACCCAGACCACGCCGACCATGCCGATGGAGATGAAGCTCATCATCATCATGTTCAATGCAGCTTTGGCGCGCGTCATGCCGCCGTAGAAAAATGCCAGACCTGGTGTCATGAACAGCACGAGTGCTGCTGCCACCATGAGCCATACGTGACCTGCGGTAAGTTCCATGGTGCACGTCCTCCCTATGATCGATGCTGCGGAATGCTCCGCCTTACTAACGCCTTTTGCGTCCTGTATCGAGTGTGTCGCTGCCGTGTTTCGCCCGCAGAGGATTTATATTGCCGGCTTGTTACAACAACCTCCCGGAAGTAAATGGTGCATATCTGGCTTGTTACGGTTATGTTTCACCACTGCCGCCGGCCACTCGGCTGCCTACTTTGCAAGGAACCCGCCCCATGACGGCACCATCACGCGTGAGCCGCGCCACAACGCGGATCTTGTCCGTTATCCGCCCGCAGCGGCCCACGCTTCCGCGCGACATCAAGGTGATGCTCGCTGCGGCGTTCCTGATTGCCCTCGGTTTTGGGCTGGTGGCGCCCGTCTTGCCCCAGTTCGCCACCACTTTCGACGTCGGGGCAACAGCCGCCGCCGTGATCGTGAGCATCTTCGCCTTCATGCGGCTGGTGTTCGCGCCGGCAGGCGGGGCCTTGATTGCCCGATGGGGTGAGCGGCCGGTCTATGTGGCGGGGCTGCTGATTGTTGCTGTTTCAACCGCGGCGTGCGCCTTTGCCCAGGACTATTGGCAGCTCCTGGTCTTCCGGGGGCTTGGCGGTGTGGGCTCCGTGATGTTCACGGTGGCTTCCATGGCCCTTGTGGTGCGGCTGGCGCCGCCGGAAAGCCGGGGCAGGGTATCCGGCGCTTACGCGTCCGCGTTCCTGATCGGCAGCGTCCTGGGCCCGGTGGTGGGCGGGCTGCTCGCCGGATTCGGCTTGCGGGTACCGTTCCTTTGCTACGCCGCCGCGCTGATCCTTGCTGCCGCGGTGGTGCAGACCCAACTCAGCCACGCGCCGTCCGCGGACCGGTCCACAGTGGGCCGCGCCCCGGACATGCGCTTCGCCGCGGCCTGGGGAATTGGTGTGTACCGCTCGGCGTTGCTGTCCAGCTTCGCCAACGGCTGGGCCACCTTTGGTGTGCGGATGGCCACCGTCCCGCTGTTTGCCGTTGCTGCGCTGGGTGCCGGTCCCGAGGCCGCCGGCCTTGCGCTGGCCGTTTTCGCCGCGGGCAATGCCGCCGCACTGACGTTCTCCGGCCGGCTGGCGGACAGCCTGGGCAGGCGGCCGTTGATGGTCGTGGGGCTCCTCGTCGCCGGGCTCGCCACGGCGGCCATCGGCTTCACGTCCCACCTGGGCTGGTTCCTCGCCGCATCGGTTGTGGCTGGGGTGGGGTCCGGCCTGCTGGGACCTGCCCAGCAGGCCGCCGTCGCGGATGTCATTGGCAATGAGCGGTCCGGCGGGCGGGTCCTGGCGGCCTACCAGATGACCTCGGACGTCGGGGCCATTGCCGGACCGGTGCTGGTGGGCGTCCTGGCGGACCGGCTGGGCTACGGCTGGGCATTCGGCGTCACCGGCGGTGTGCTGGTGCTCGCGGCGGCCTGCTGGTCCGTGACGCGCGAGCCGCTGAAACGCATCGAGGGGTGAGGTCCCGCCGCTGAGGCCTCGGCTTAGCGGCGGGAACTCACCCCTCGTTGGTGTCGACCCGGTGTAGACCCGGTCCCTAGTTCAGCAGGGCGTCGACAAAGCTCTCAACTTCGAACGGAGCCAGGTCATCGGCGCCTTCGCCAAGACCGATCAGCTTGACCGGCACGCCGAGTGATTTCTGGATGGCCACCACGATGCCACCCTTGGCGGTCCCGTCGAGCTTGGTCAGGACGATGCCGGTGATGTTCACTACCTCGGAGAAGACGCGGGCCTGGTTCAGGCCGTTCTGGCCGGTGGTGGCGTCCAGAACCAGCAGAACCTCATCCACCTCGGCCAGTTTCTCGATGACGCGCTTGACCTTGCCGAGTTCGTCCATAAGGCCGGTCTTGTTCTGCAGGCGGCCCGCCGTGTCGATCATGACAACGTCGACTTCCTGCTCAATGCCCGCCTTGACCGCCTCATAGGCGACGGACGCCGGGTCCGCACCGTCGACGTCGGACTTCACCGTGGGAACACCCACACGCTGGCCCCACGTGGCCAACTGCTCCGCGGCTGCCGCGCGGAACGTGTCCGCCGCGCCCAGCAGGACGTCCTTGTCCTCGGCAACGAGCACGCGGGCGAGCTTGCCCACGGTGGTGGTCTTGCCCACGCCATTGACGCCTACCACCAGCACGACGGCCGGCTTGTCCGCGTGCCGGTCGGTGCGCAGGGCGCGGTCCATGGTGGGATCCACGAGCTTGATCAGTTCCTCGCGGAGCAGTGCCTTGACCTGCTCCGGGGTCCTGGTGCCGAGCACTTTCACGCGCTCCCGCAGGGCGTCGACCAGCTGCATGGTGGGTTCAGTGCCGAGGTCGGCCAGCAGGAGGGTCTCCTCCACTTCGTCCCAGACGTGTTCGTCGATCTTGTCGCTGGACAGCAACGCGAGCAGGCTCTTGCCGAGGATGTTGTTCGACCGGACCAGTCGCTCCCGGAGGCGGGTCAGGCGGCCGGCGACGGGAAGGGGCGTCTCAACCTGGATGGTTTCCAGGCCCGCCACGTCATCAGGTACATCGGTGACTTCGAGGTCGACGCCGGCGGGGGCGTTGGGCTCGGCCGGAACCACGGGCGCGTCCTCGAGCAGTGTTCCCCCGCCTTGCGGGGTGGCGGGATCATTGGCGTCGCGCGTCCCGGGGTACTGGGTGATGTTCTTCCGCGTCTTCAACAGGACCGGGATCAGCCCGCCAATAACCGCCAGGGCAGCAACAATGGACAGAATAATGGGGAGGATGTCATTCACTCCCCTAGCTTCTCACAAACGCGGCAGGCGTTCGCGGCGGCCACCTGCCGCGGATGCTAGACGTCGGCGCCCAGCCGCTGGCTGATGACGGTGGACACGCCGTCCCCGCGCATGGTGACGCCGTACAGCGCATCAGCCACTTCCATGGTCCGTTTCTGGTGGGTGATCACGATCAGCTGGCTCGACTCCCGGAGCTCTTCGAAGATGGTGATGAGCCGGCCGAGGTTGGTGTCATCAAGGGCCGCTTCAACCTCGTCCATGACATAGAACGGCGAGGGGCGGGCTTTGAAGATAGCAACCAAAAGGGCGACGGCGGTGAGGGACCGTTCGCCTCCTGACAACAGTGAGAGGCGCTTGATTTTCTTGCCGGCAGGTCGCGCTTCGACCTCGATTCCGGTGGTGAGCATGTCCGAAGGGTCCGTCAGCACCAGCCGGCCTTCGCCGCCGGGAAAGAGGCGTTCAAAGACGTGGACGAACTGGTCCCGGGTGTCCTCAAAGGCCTCGGTAAAGACCCGCTGGACCCGGTCATCCACTTCCTTGATGATGTCCAGCAGGTCCTTACGGCTGGATTTCAGGTCCTCCAACTGGGTGCTGAGGAACTGGTGGCGTTCCTCCAGGGCCGCAAACTCCTCCAGCGCCAGCGGGTTGACCTTGCCCAGGGCTGACAGGTCCCTCTCGGCTTTCCGGAGGCGCTTCTCCTGCTCCTCGCGGACAAAGGGCTTGCCTTCGGGGACCGGTGTGCCGTCGTCGTCCACGGGTGTCCGCAGTGCCGCCCATTTGTCCCCGCTTTCCTCCACGGGGACGGGCACGGGAACGTCCGGGCCGAAGTCCGCCACCAGCACGTCAGGGGTGATCCCAAGTTCCTCGATGGAACGTGTTTCCAGGGCTTCAATCCGTGCCCGCTGCTGGGCGCGGGCCAGTTCGTCCCGGTGAACCGAGTCGGTCAGTTCCCCCAGCTCACGCGCCAGGGTGTCATTGGTTGTCCGGGTCGCCAGCAGCGCACGGTCCCGCTCTTCCCGGTTCTCTTCGGCGAGGTCACGTTCATGCCTGGCCAGCTCAACAGAAACATCGATGAAACGGATTGCCAGCTCCACCGCAGCGGAGACGGCGGCCGCCCGTCTGGCCTGGATCCGACGGCGGCGCGCCCGTTCGGCAGCCTCTTCACGCGCCCGTCGTTCGGTGGCCGCCGATCGCTCCAGCGAGAGAACCCGGTTGCGGGTGGCGGTCAGCTGCTCTTCGGTGCTGCGCAGCGAGAGCCTCGCGTCCATCTCCGCAGACCTGGCCAGGGATGCGGCCAATGCGAGCGCATCGCGCTGTTCGGTGGAGGGTTCCTCTTCGGCCGGCGCCTCCTGCGCCGCAGCCAGCCGCGCCGCAACGGCGGCGAGCGCCTGTTCCTCGGTAACAACATTGCCCTCGGCCCTGGCCAGCGAAGCGGCCAGCCTGTCGCTTTCGCCGACGGCGCTGCGCAGAATGGAGTTCAGGTGGCCGAGCCTTTCGGCCACGGCCGCGAGCCGGGCGTCAGAATCGTGCAGGCGGTCCAGGGCAGCTTCTGCCCTCGACAGCGCCTCGGCGCGCCGGACCTCGGCGCCTGCCAGGGCGAACCTGTTCCGTTCCAGATCCGCGGTGACAACGGCCAGCCGGGCCTCAGCGTCGTCCACGGCGGCCTGCACCTCAAGCAAGGACGGCGCCTTCGCCGAGCCTCCAGTCACTGTGAGGGCGGTAAACACGTCCCCGGCCCGGGTCACGGCTGTCAGGTCCGGGCGTTCGGCAACCAGCAGCCCCGCACCATCCAGGTCTTCAACAACTGCCACCCCGGTCAGGAGCGCGGCCACGGCGGGTGCGGTCACGCCCCCGCCGGATGCCAGGTCCACAGCCCAGCGTGCGCCTGCCGGCAAGGGTACGCCCGTGCCGGAGTTTGCGTCCCGCAGGGGCACAGCAGACGCCAGCAGCAGGGAGGCACGCCCCGCATCGTCGTCCTTCAGAAGTTGCACCACGACGGCGGCCACGGCTGGATCCCGGACCACTATCGCTTCGGAGGCGTCGCCCAGCGCCGCGGCAATCGCCGTCTCATAACCCGGCTGAATGGTGAGGCCCGAGGCAAGCGTGCCCACAACGCCATCCAGCCCGGAGTTGAGGGCGTGCGCCGCGCCGTCTTTTCGGTTCAGGCCGAGCTGCAGTGCGTCCCGTCGGGCCACGAGGGCGTCACGTTGGCGCACAGCTTCTCCCCCTGCGGAGGTCAGATCGGCAATGTCCTGGACGACGGCGTCGAGCTCTGCGCTGGCGTCCTCGTAGTCGGCGTCGAGGCTTTCCTCCCCCTCTTCGACCCCCGCCACCTGGGTTTCCAGGGCGGTGAACTCCGACTGGGCCCGGCGGCGGCGTTCCTGTCCGGCGGCGAGTGATTCCCGCAGCCTGCCCAGCTCGGCCTGCGCTGATTCAACCCGCGATCTTGCCGCACCAACTTGTCCGGCAAGTTTCGCCAAGCCCTCGCGCCGGTCCGCTGCGGCCCGCAGGACGGCAGTGAGCCTTTTTTCCTCGGCAGACGCCTCGAGTTCGGCCCCGGTCTTCGCAGCCGTCGCTGAGTCCAGCGCGCTGCGCCGGTCCAGGATGTGGCGCTCCAGCTCCGTCAGCTCATCCCTGACCCGGACGGCCTGCCGTTCCAGCTGCTCAGGATCCCTGCCCGAGTACGGTTCAGCATCAACGGCACCCAGCAGCCGGCCGCGTTCCTGGGCCAGTGAGCCCAGCGAACGGAGCCGTTCCCTGGAAGCGGAGAGCCGGTACCAGGTATCCCGCGCGGCGTTGAGCTTTGGCGTGGCCTCGGCGGCGAGCTGTTCCACAGCTGCCTGCTGGCGGCGCCCCTCCTCCAGCTGCTGCTCCATTACGGCACGGCGGGCCTTCAGCGCCGTTTCGTCAGCCACGTCCTGCTCGAGTGAACTCTGCTGCTGGACGAGGTCGTCGGCCAACAGCCGTGCGCGTGCGTCCCGGACATCGAACTGGACCCGCTGGGCGCGGCGCGCCACATCAGCCTGCTTGCCGAGTGGTGTGAGCTGCCGCCTGATCTCCCCCGTCAGGTCGCTCAGCCGTTGCAGGTTCGCCTGCATGGCCTCAAGCTTGCGGACCGTTTTTTCCTTGCGGCGGCGGTGCTTGAGGATCCCGGCCGCTTCCTCGATGAAGCCGCGGCGGTCCTCCGGAGTGGCGTGCAGGACCTTGTCCAGCTGCCCCTGGCCCACGATGACATGCATTTCCCGGCCCATACCGGAATCCGAGAGCAGTTCCTGGATGTCGAGCAGACGGCAGCTGGCGCCGTTAATGGCGTATTCAGAGCCCCCGGTGCGAAAGAGGGTCCGCGAGATGGTGACCTCGCTGTATTCGATGGGCAGCGCCCCGTCAGCGTTGTCGATCGTCAGGGACACATGGGCCCGGCCCAGCGGCGGCCGCCCGGAAGTCCCGGCAAAAATGACGTCCTCCATTTTGCCGCCGCGGAGCGTTTTGGCTCCCTGCTCCCCCATCACCCAGGAGAGGGCGTCTACCACGTTGGACTTGCCGGAACCGTTCGGCCCCACCACTGCCGTGACTCCGGGCTCAAAATCGAAGGTCGTGGCCGACGCAAACGACTTGAACCCACGGACGGTAAGGCTTTTGAGGTGCAAGGTGTTTCTGGTCTCCTGAATGGCTGAAGCGGCTGCTTTGCTGCCCCAAATCTACTGCGTCCCTGCGGGTTTCCACGGATTGCCGGGTGTCTGTCCCTGCACCGGGCAGCGCCCGATCATGGCCGGCAGGGCGACGGCGGCCTACCAGCGGCCGTTGCGCGGGCGCGGCTGACAGACCGGGCAGGTGTAGGACGAGCGGTTCATGAACAGCTCGCGGCGGAGTACGGAGTTAATCCCGACGGCGGCACAACGGCTGCAGGGTTTCCCTTCCCGCCCGTAGGCATTCAGGGAGCGGTCGAAGTAACCAGAGGCCCCGTTGACGTTGACATACAACGAATCAAAGCTGGTACCGCCGGCGGCAAGTGCGTCCAGCATGACTTCGCGCGCGCTGGTGATGAGCCGCTCCGCGTCGCCGCGTCGCAGCGTATCGGTGGGCCTGGCGTAATGCAGTTTTGCCCGCCACAGGGACTCGTCGGCATAGATGTTGCCGATGCCTGATACGAGACCCTGGTCCAACAGGGCGCGTTTGAGGCCCGTCTTGCGCTTTCGCAGCCGGCTGTAAAAAAGGTCAAAGGAAAACGCCGGATCCAGGGGATCCCGGGCGATGTGGGAGGCTTCCTCGGCGATGAACGCAACGGGAGATTCCGCCTGGCCGCCCGGGCCGCCGTCGTCCGTGGGAACCATGCCGGTGACGAACAGCCCGCCGAAAATCCGCTGATCCACAAACCGGAGCTGTTCAGGCATACCGGCCCCGGGACTCAGGCGCAGCCTGACCTTGAGGTGTTTCTCGTCGGGCACGTCCGCGTCCTGCATCAGGAGCTGGCCGCTCATCCCGAGGTGGGCCATCAGTGCGACGGTGGGCGTGTCGGTGGCGCCGGGTGTCTCACACAGCGGCATCCAAAGGAATTTACCGCGGCGCACCACGTCCACAACCGTGGCACCCTGGAGGTTGCCTCTGAAATCCTCGGCGCCCAGGGCATGGCGGCGGAGCGAACGCGGATCCAGCACGTCCACCGATGTGATGGTCCGGCCGCGGACCCAACTCACCAGTCCGCGGCGGACTACTTCGACTTCAGGCAGTTCGGGCACGGCTCAGCCTAGACGCTGCGGGAGGACTCTGGTGATGCGTCCTCCGCCGCTGAGGCCACGGCGGCTCCCGCGCTTGGGGAGAGCTGCCGCCAGGCGTCCGCGGCAGCTTCCTGCTCCGCTTCCTTCTTCGAATGGCCCGACCCATTGCCATATGGCTTGCCCCCTATATTCAGGACAGCCGTGAAAGTACGGGCGTGGTCGGGCCCGTCCCCCTCAACGGCGTAGTAGATAGTGCCCATCTGCCGGCTGGCTGCCAGTTCCTGGATGCTGGTCTTCCAGTCCGTGCCGGCACCGAGTGCGGCCGCATCCCTAAGGAGCGGCCCAATCAGGCGCATGACCAGCTGGCGGGCAGTCTCAATGTCGTTGGACACGTAAGTGGCACCAATGAGTGCCTCCATGGTGTCCGCCAGGATGGAGGCCTTGTTCTTGCCCTCGGTGAGCTTTTCGCCCTGCCCCAGGTAGATATAGTCCCCGATGCCCAGGCTGCGGCCGATGCCGGCGAGGGCGCGCGTGCTGACAACCGCAGAGCGGCGCTTGGCAAGGTCGCCTTCGGGCAGCGTGGGGTTGTCCCGGTACAGGGCATCGGTCACGGAGAAGCCCAGGATGGAGTCGCCCAGGAATTCGAGCCGCTCGTTGGTGGGGATGCCGCCGTTTTCGTAGGCGTAGGAACGGTGTGTGAGAGCAAGACGAAGCGTCCCGGCGTCAATGGAGACACCGAGACGCTTCAGAAGCTCTTCAGTTGAAGACATCATGTCAGCCCAAGCGGCCGATTAGACGTCTGCGACCTTGCGGCCCTTGTACTCAAGGAACAGCGCGGTGCCAGCCGAGTCGGTAACGACCTTTGCCTGGTGCGGCAGGCTGTAGGTAACCTGGCCGTTTTCGACAGTCTTCACCAAGTGGGGGGCAGTTGCCTTCCACTGGGAGCGGCGGGCGCGGGTATTCGAGCGAGACATTTTCCGCTTCGGGACAGCCACGGCTAACTCATTTCTCTCTAGACAAACACGTACAAATCAGTTTTGCCGGTCAGGCTTAGCCAAGTCGGCTAGGGCAGCCCAGCGAGGATCTACGATCTCGTGGTGATGCCCCGGCTCGTCTTCCAGGCGGACTCCACATTCGGAGCAAAGGCCCTGGCAGTCTTCCCGGCACACCGGCTGGAACGGCAGCATGGTTACAACTGCGTCCCGCAACACCGGCTCAAGATCGATGACATCGCGCTCGACTCGATATTGCTCTTCTTCGTCTTCTTCGTCCGAAAGCACAACGCCCTCGTAGAAGAAAAGTTCTTGCACATTGACCTCAAGGTCATACGCAAGGGGATCCAGGCATCTGCCGCATTCGCCTTTTACTTCGGCGACTGCGGTTCCTGATACCAGGATTCCTTCGTGTACGGCCTCAAGCCTCAGATCCAGCTCGATGTCCGAGCCTTCCTGAACGCCAATGAGTGCCACACCAAGATCACTTGGTGCGGGTACATGTTCCTTCAGTGTCCGCATGCTGCCCGGGCTGCGCCCGAGATCCTTGACGTCGAACGCCAAGGGCGAACTAGCATCTCGTTTAATGAGAACTCCTGTTGAACATATGACCGACGTACCATCTTAGCCTGAAGAACCGCAGGGACTCAAACCAGGCGACGGACGGCCGTCGAAGTACCGGACTAGCCTACCCTCTTGCCGGCTGATCGGGCGCAGACCCGCCCGCGAGCAACCTTTTATGTACGGACCGGGGCACATAGTCGGACACGCTGCCACCCAGACCGGCCACCTCTTTGATCAGGGTGGATGACAAATGCAGGTAGTGCGCCTCCGCCGGCAGGAACACTGTTTCCACGCCGCTGAGCTGGCGGTTCATCGTGGCCATCGGAAGTTCGTAGTCGAAGTCTGAGGATGAGCGGAGACCTTTGACGATCGCGGAGACGCCGCGCTGGCGGCAGTACTCGGCCAGGAGACCGTCGCCCACCGGTTCCACCACAATGCCTTTGAGGGATGCCAGGGTTTCGCGCGCCATATCCAGGCGGTCCCCCAGGCTGAACATGTACTTCTTCGCATAGTTGGTCGAAACCGCCACGATCACCTCATCGAAGAGGCCGGCGGCACGGGCGATGACCTCGAGATGGCCGTTGTGAATGGGGTCAAAGGATCCGGGGCAGACAGCGCGTCTCATGCACCGAACCTACCGCATGGGGCGGCCGGGATACCATGACTGGATGCATCCACCACGGGACCTTTCCATGCCCAGCGTGCCTGCCCCGTGGCAGCGCACCGCCTCAGGCGCCAATCTGCTGGGACCTGCCGGCCAACTGGGCGTCACCATCTTCGAGGAGATGACCACGCTGGCGGCGCAGACCGGTGCCATCAACCTTGGGCAGGGCTTTCCTGACGAGGACGGACCGCGGGAAATCAAGGCGGCAGCGATGGCCGCGATCGAAGCCGGGGCCAACCAGTACGCGCCCGGCAAGGGCATCCTGGAACTGCGTGAGGCCGTGGCTGCCCACCAGGAGCGGTTCTACGGGCTGGCCCCGGACCCGCACACAGAGGTCATCATCACTACCGGCGCCACAGAGGGGATCGCCGCAACGTTGCTGGCGTTCGTCGGCCCTGGCGACGAGGTGCTGACGTTCGAACCGTTTTATGACTCGTACGGCGCCGTCATCGGCTTGTCAGGCGCCACTCACGTCACCGCCCCGCTGCTGGCTCCCGACTTTTACCCGGACATGACGGCCATGGAGGCGGCCTTCACCGACCGCACCAGGGTGGTGCTGTTGAACAACCCGCACAATCCCACCGGTGCCGTCTTCCCCCGCCATGTTCTGCAGCGCGTCGTTGAGCTTGCCGCAAAGCATAACTGCCTCATCATCACCGACGAAGTGTACGAGCACCTCACCTTCGGCGCCAGGCACATTCCTGTCGCCACCCTGCCGGGTGCAGCGGAGCGGACCATCACCATCTCGTCTGCCGGAAAGACCTTCTCCTTCACTGGCTGGAAGATCGGTTGGCTGACCGGCCCGGATCATCTGGTGGCGGCTGTCCGGACGGTCAAGCAGTTCCTGACTTACAGCTCCGGTACACCGTTCCAGGCGGCCATTGCGACCGGCCTCGCACTGCCGGATGAGTTTTACCAGGGCGTTGCGGCCACTCTCCAGAAAAAACGGGACATCCTCAGCGAAGGCCTTCGCGCCGCAGGATTCGACGTTTACACGCCGCAGGGAACCTATTTCGTCAACGTGGACACCGCACCCCTTGGCATTGGCGACTCCGTGGACCTGGCCCGCAGGCTGCCCGGACTGGTGGGAGTGGCCGCGGTCCCCGTCCCCGTCTTCTGCCACCCGGAGGGCGCGGAACGGACACGGAGCCTGCTCAGATTCGCGTTCTGCAAGAAAGTGGAGCTCCTCGAGGAGGCCGCCGCCAGGCTGGCGACCCTCAGCGGAAAGCTCTGATGGCGGAGCCCGGCGGCACACGTTCCACGCGGTTCCTGCGGACCACGGGACAGCACGCGTCCATCGAGCCCGATGCTTTCACCGACGGCGGCTACGTCCTGAGCATCGGCGGGGCCGAGCAGTCCCATGTTAACCTGGCGCATCCTGAGGAGATCTTCTACGAGTACCTGCGACGGATCGGCCACATTGTGGACCTCGCCGCTCCCGAAGGCCGGCCAATCACCGCGCTCCATCTTGGGGCCGGAGCCCTGACCCTTGCGCGCTACATCCAGGCGACGAGGCCCGGATCCGTCCAGTATGCGGTGGAGCTGGAACGCGAACTCCTCGACTTTGTCCTGCAGCAACTCCCCCTGCCTGACGGTACCGAGCTGCACACCGTCATCGGCGATGCCCGCGACGCCCTGGCGGACCTGGACCCGGAACTTCAGTTCGACGTCGTGATCCTGGACATCTTTTCGGGTCCGGAAGCCCCTGCCCATATCGCCTGCCAGGAGTTCTACCAGGAGGCCCGTGCACGCCTTGCACCGGAAGGCTTGCTGATCGTCAATGTGGGTGATGAACCCGGACTGACCTTGGTGCGAAGCCAGGCCGCCGCCATGCGCCGCGCCATGACCGACGTGGCGGCCTTCGCCGAAACCGGGATGTTCGCGGGCCGCTACCCCGGCAATATCATCCTCGCCGGAACGCAGACTCCGTGGCCCGAAGCCTGGACAGCCGAACTGACGGCACGAGGCCCCCACCCCGCGAAGGTTCTCGCCGGCGTGGACCTGGATAGGCTGGCCGGCTGAGCCGCAGACTCCCCGCCGTCCCAGGCGTCCCAGGCGTCCCAGGCCCTAAACCTGCTTCGGCGGCTGCTCCTCAATAACAACGTCCGGCGTGATGGCGTCCGGCGTGATGGCGTCCGGCGTGATGGCGTCCGGCACAAATGGCTCCGCGAACCAGAGCCGCGTTTCGCCGTACTTCTTCTCGGCAAACCGTTCCAGGCCGGCGGGCCAGAACGGCTCCGGTGAACGCGAGGACCGCTCCACCACTACCACGGCCGCCGGAGCCAGATGATCGGCGAGTTTGCCCAGCACCGCCGACAGGGCAGGGTCATCCAGCGGATACGGCGGGTCCAGGAACACCAGGTCCCAGCTGGCCGTCTCCGCCGTGCGCTCCAGGAAGGACTCCACCTTGGACCGGTGGACCGTCACTGCCTTGCGGCCCAGCACGCCGTTGATCAGGTCCGCGTTGCGTTGGCACACGGAACTGGCCTTGGCATCGAATTCCACGAGGTCGACGGCCTCAGCGCCCCTGCTGCTGCTCTCCACGCCCAACGATCCGGACCCTGCGTACAGGTCCAGGACCCGGGCGCCGGCAATGATCCGGAATGCGTCGAGCCGGGAGAACAGTGCTTCCTTCACGCGGTCGGTAGTGGGCCTGGTCAGGGAGCCGGGGACGCTGACCAGGGGGGTCCCGCCTGCGGCGCCCGCGATGATGCGGCTCATGGCCGCCTCCTATCCGCGCTCAAGGAACGCCTCCTTCTCGGGGTTCAAGTACTCGTCAATGGCCTCCGCCAACCGCGGATGCCGCGCCAGGGCCGGATCCGAGCCCACAATTTCCTGGGCGTCCTGGCGCGCCTGCGCAATGATGTCCTCGTGTTCCAGCACGCGCAGCAGTTTCAGGGTGGAGCGGCCGCCGGACTGCGACGCGCCCAGGATGTCGCCCTCGCGGCGCAGCTTCAAGTCCTCCTGCGACAGTTCGAAGCCGTCGGTGGTTGCCGCCACGGCATCGAGCCGGCGCCGGCTCGGGTGCCCGCGTTCGAGGTTGGTGACGAGCAGGCACGTTCCGGGAAGCCCGCCACGGCCCACCCGGCCGCGCAGCTGGTGCAGCTGGGAAATGCCGAAGCGGTCGGCGTCGAGGATCACCATCAAGGTGGCGTTATGGACGTCGACGCCGACTTCGATAACGGTGGTGGAGACCAGGAGCTTGGTCCGGTTGGCGGTGAAGTCGGCCATCGCGGCGGATTTCACTGCGGTGTCCAAACGGCCGTGCATTGGCCCAAGGGGCACACCGGCCAGAGCCGGCACCTGCTGGAGATGTTCGACGACGGCGGTCACCGACGCGAGCTCCCGCGCAGCGCCGTCGCCCGCCAGGTCAGCCGCGGAAGGTTCCGCTTCCCCCGGGCTGAAGTCGCCGTCGTCGTCCGTTCCGATCCTGGGGCACACCACATACACCTGATGACCGGCGTCGATCTCCTCACGGGAGCGGGACCAGATGCGGTCTGCCCAGCCGGGGTTCTCGGCGAGGCCCACCACATGCGTGGAAATCGGCGCCCGGCCGGCCGGGAGCTCGTCCAGGACGGACGTTTCGAGGTCGCCGAAGACCGTCATGGCCACGGTGCGTGGAATGGGCGTGGCCGTCATGACCAGCAGGTGTGGCGGTTTGTTGGCCTTTGACCTGAGGACGTCCCGCTGCTCCACACCGAACCGGTGCTGTTCGTCCACCACGATCAGGCCAAGGTCGTAGAACGCTACGTTGTCGCTGAGCAGCGCGTGCGTGCCGATCACAATCCCGGCGGCGCCGGATGCGGCGTCCAGCATGGCCCGTTTCCGGGCGCCGGTGGGCATGGAGCCGGTGAGGAGGGCGACCTGCACCGCCCCTTCGGCCAGGCTGCCCAGCAGCCCGTCCGCGGACAGCATCGGGTCACGGGACAGGGAGCCCAGGGTCCGCCGGATGGATTCGAAGTGCTGGGCGGCGAGGACCTCGGTGGGCGCCAGGAGGGCCGCCTGCCCGCCGGCATCCACTACCTGCAGCATGGCCCGCAGCGCGACGATGGTCTTGCCCGAGCCGACCTCACCCTGCAGCAGCCGGTTCATGGGGCTGTCCTGCGCCAGCTCCGTGGCCAGCGTTTTTCCGACGGCGGCCTGGCCGCCGGTGAGCGTGAAGGGCAGCTGCCTGTCGAACGCCGCCAGCAGCCCGTCCGTGGCCGGGCGCCGCGCCGTGGCTTCCTCGGCCGCAAGCTGGGCACGGCGCCGCGCCAAGGCCGCCTGCAGGACCAGGGCCTCCTGGTAGCGCAATCGCTCCTGGGCCTTCATCCAGTCAGCCTGCGATTCCGGCCTGTGGATGAGCCGGTAGGCCTCGGCCACGGGAAGGAATTTCTCCCTACGGGCCACCGCCTCCGGCAGCGGATCCGGCAGGGCATCCAGATCCACGGTTTCCAGGAGCGTGGCGATGACTTTCTGAATCGACCAGCTGGTGAGCTTTGCGGTGGCCGGATAGACCGGGATGGGCATCGCGGCGAGCTTTTCGGGGTCCATGACCGGCATGTCCGGGTCCTCGTCGAGGAGGTGGAAGTCCGGGTTGGTCAAGCCCAGGGACGCTCCGTAGCGCGTCACCTTGCCGGAGAACATCACGCGCCGGCCCGGCAGGAGCTGCGCCTGTGCCCGGTGTCCGCTAAAAAAGGTGATCTTGAGCGTGCCGTGCCCGCTGCCGGGGCCTACCGCGGAAAGGCGCGGACGGCCGTGGGAGGCGGCGTCGTCGGTGATCACAACGTCGGTGATGGAACCACGGCGCGTATGCATCTTGCGCGTGCTGTTGGAGAGCACCCGCGCAAAAAGCGTGACCTCTTCATCCAGCGGCAACTCGCTGATGGGCGTCAATTCACCCCGGTTCAGGTAGCGGCGCGGGAAGTAGTTCAGGAGGCCGCCGACTGTGGCGATGCCCAGGTGCTTCTCAATGGCCGACGCTGACCGCTTTCCGATCAGGCGTTCCAGGCCCAGGTCCAGTTCAGCGTTCATGCCCACTGGAGTTCACCGGAGCTGGTTCGGGTTCGCGGGCCAGGGCGAGTTCGCTGACCGAAATGTCGCTGGGCTCGCCGAGGGAACGGATCAGGGCCACCGCGGGTGCGGCGTCGGGGACGTGGACATGGACGCGCCACCGGTAGCTGCCTTCAGCATCGGCCAAACTGTCCACCTGGCTCATGATGACGGACTGGCCGATTTCGTCGAGCCGCTGGCGCAGCGTGGCCGCGCTGAGCGGCGAAAGGCTGATGGTGCACATGACCTCAACGCCGTCGTCAGCCGGCATGTCAGCGTGGATGTGGGGGTCCTGGACGTCGAAGCCGTGCAGCCCGTCGAGGAGTTCGCCCTGCAGTTCTTCGCCCAGGACGGCGGAGCGGAGGCAGTCAAGGATGAGCAGCATGCCAACGCCCCCGGCATCGACAACATGCGCGGCTTCAAGGGCTGCCAACTGGCTCTCGGTGCTGACAACTGCTCTCAGCGCACCGTTGACGGCAGCGTCGAGGGCTTTGCCCAGGGCCTGGTTGCTGTCGTCGCCGTTGTGGCCGGCGTCCACTGCCGCGGCGGCCCGTGCGGCGGCTTCCATCACCGACAGCATGGTGCCGGGGACGGGATCGCTCAACGCGGACCACGCCCGGATCTGGGCGCGGTTCAGCGCGGCGGCCAGGAGGGTTGACGTCAGTCGGGTGTGACCGGCCAGGGGTTCAGCCGCGGCGCAGAGAAAGACCGAGAAGAGGGTTCCGGAATTGCCGCGGGCCTGCTCCATCGCGGCCCTTCCGGCACGCGCCAGCACCGCTCCGACATCCGCCTGGCCGGCGTCAGCCGGGACTGCCGCGCCTTGGCCCGCCGGGCCGCTGTGCAGGGCACGGGCGGCCGCCCGAACGGTGAGGTAAAGGTTGGTGCCGGTGTCACCGTCCGCCACGGGGAAAATGTTGATGGCATTGAGGCGGTCGCTGTGGTTGGCAATGGCGGTTTCAGCCTTGTCCAACCACCGCTTCATCGCTTGCGCGTTGGCGGCAACCTTAGTCTGCAAAGTGATCCCATCCCCCGGTGCCAACGGCGTGGCCCGCAATTGTGACGCCCGGAAGTGTGGCGCTTCCCAAGGCTTGTACTGAGCCTATCGCAGTGAATCCGGCAGGCAGCTGAACGCCGGCCGGGAATGTGGCCAGCAGCCCGTGGTCCTCTCCCCCGCCCAGCACCCAGGCCATGGGGTCAGCTCTGAGAAGGTCCGACGCCGGGCGCAAGGCTTCCGCGAGAGGTTTCAGTGCGGCGGGGTCAAGGTCCAGGACAACCCCACTGGCCGCGGCGAGGCGGCCGCCGTCGCGCACCAGGCCGTCCGATATATCCAGCATGGCAGTGGCTCCGGCTGACCTGGCCAGCGGCCCCGCGGACAGTGGCGGCCGTGGCCTGCACTGCACTTCCACGAGCGCCCATTGCGCGGGCACCAGGGATTGCACAGCAGCCTCTGCTTCCAGGAGCGCAAGCCCGGCCGCGGCCCTGCCCACCGTACCGGCCAGGGCCACAACGTCGCCGGCACGGGCCCCCGACCGCAGGACCGCGTTGCCGCCAGCCAATGAGCCCAGCACGGCGACCGTCACGGAGATTTCCCTGCCGCGGCCCAAATCGCCCCCAGCCACCGAACAGTCTGTTGCCCCGAGTTCCCGGATTCCCGCAGTCAGGCCGTCGGCCAGGTCCGCCACCCAGCTGACAGGGGTGTCGGGCGGCAACGTCAGGCTCACCACCAGCGACGTGGCCACGCCGCCCATGGCGTTGATATCGCTGAGGTTCTGGGCCGCCGCCTTCCAGCCGACGTCGAAGCCCGTGGTGCGGTACCCGCTGGGCCATTGGAGCCGGAAGTCCTGGTCCTGCACCTGGGTATCGATGCTGATTACTGTCCTGCCATCCGGAGCGGCGATAATGGCGGCATCGTCGCCCGGGCCAAGCAGGGTTGCCGAACTGTACGTTCCGGCCATTTCCAGCCGCGGAAAGATCCGGGCCAGCAGTTCGGCTTCGGACAGCGCGGCGACAGTCAGCGTTTCTTCAGTCAACGGAATTTCAGGCACGCCCCTACGCTACAGCGCGGCACCGACATTGCTGGTCCGCCCCTTGTTGTAGAGATCCTCGCGACGGACGTCCGGTCCTTCCTGCGTCCCGCTCCATACGGCGGCGACGCTAGGCTGGATGGATGCGCAATCCCCGTTTTCCCTTGCCTGTCAGCGTGTCCGGAATCCTGCTGACCGCGGCCCTCACTGCAGCCGCTTTGTCCGCCTGTGCCCCGACTGTGGATGTCACCGCCGCAGGCGACGCGGCGAACCCGGCCTGCGCTCCGATGATGGTGGCCCTTCCTGACGCCATCGGCGATGCTGCCCTGCGGAAAACCAACAGCCAGGCCACCGCCGCCTGGGGGGACCCGTCTCAGGTGATCCTGCGCTGCGGCGTCAACGCTCCTGGCCCGACGACGGACCGCTGCGTGAGTGTCAACGGCATCGACTGGGTCATCAAGGAGGGCGACCCGATCTACACGCTGACGACATTCGGCCGCGAACCTGCTACCGAAGTCCTGATGGATCCGGAGGTCATCAGTTCAGCGACCGTCCTGGCTGATCTCTCCGCCGCGGCCGCAAAGATCCCGGCCAGCCGGAACTGCGTGGGTCAGGAAGACCTGCAGAGCCTGCCGTCCAGTCAGTAGGGTCCCGGTGGTGGGCCCACGCCGGCAGGGTTCCCTGGCCGAAGCGGAGCGAGGTTAGGGTGCCGGTGGGGACCGGTCAGCGCAGGCCGGTCTTCCGGTTCAAGGCCAGATGGATCAGCTCATCAATCAGGTCCGCGTAGTTCAGGCCTGATGCTGCCCACATCTGCGGGTACATGCTTTTGGGCGTAAACCCGGGCATGGTGTTGATCTCGTTGATGATCAGTTCGCCGTCGGGCGTGTAGAAGAAGTCCACTCGGCTCAGGCCTTCGGCACCCACAGCGTCGAAGGCAGCTGCTGCGAGTTCCCGGACCCGCACGATGGCTTCGTCGGGAATGTCGGCGGGGCAGCTCAACGCGGCGGCGTCGTCCTCAACATACTTCGCGTTGAAATCGTAGAATTCGTGCGTTCCGGCGGCGACGGAAATTTCGCCCGGCATGGACGTCCGGGGGGAATCGGTCCCGCGTCCTTCCAGGACCGCGCACTCAATCTCACGCCCTACGATGCCAGCCTCGATGACCAGTTTGAGGTCGTGGCGCCGGGCTTCCTCGACGGCGGCGTCGAGTCCCTCGAGGGAGTCCACCTTGGAGATCCCCATGGACGAACCCGCCCGCGCCGGCTTGACGAACACAGGAAAGCCGAGCTGGTCCACCTGCTTGCGGACGGCCTCCGCGTCCTTGACCCACTGGCGGTCCGTGACGGCAATGTAGGGCCCCACGTGCAGCCCGGCGGCCTCGAACACAACCTTCATGTAGTGCTTGTCCATGCCCACAGCCGACGCAAGCACGCCGGCGCCGACGTAGCGCGTGTCGGACAGTTCCAGGAGCCCCTGGATGGTGCCGTCCTCGCCAAAGGGACCATGGAGAAGGGGAAAAACGACGTCCACGGTTCCGAGTTCCTGCGGGACCTGGTTCGGTGCGGCGACGATCAGCTGGTGCTCGCCGCCGATCTCGGCGAGCGTCACGGTTTCCGACGACGGCGGGACCTCCGGCAGCGACGACGCGGACAGCGACCATTGGGCGGTATCCCCCGCGGCCAGCACCCATTGCCCCGATTTGGCGATGCCGATGGGGATGACATCGTACTTGTCTTTGTTGATGGCGCCCAGGACGCCGGCAGCGGTCACGCAGCTCACGGCATGCTCGCTGGACCGGCCACCAAAAAGCACCGCGACGCGGGGTTTGGCCCGTGGGGCTTCATCCGCTGCGGTCAGGTTTTCATCGGACATCGTCAGTAATCGCCTTCGGGTTTCAGGTCCCGGGCCAGCAGCAGCGGCCCCAGTTGGTCAACGGACAGTTTGCCAGCCAGGACGGCAACGACGGCGGCGGTGATGGGCATCTCGACGCCCAGTTTCCCCGCTAGCTCGTGCACGGCCTGGCCGGATTTGATGCCTTCGGCTGTTTGGGTCATCTTCAGTGCCAGCTCGTCAAGAGTGAGTCCCTGGCCCAGCAACCGGCCAGCCGTATGGTTTCGCGACAGAGGCGAGGAACACGTCGCCACCAGATCCCCCAGGCCCGCCAGCCCGGCCATGGTCCGTGCCTCGCCACCAAGGGCAAGGGCGAGCCTGGATGTTTCGGCCAAGCCTCGGGTGATCACGGAGGCCTTGGTGTTGTCCCCCATCTGTTTACCTTCACAGATGCCCACGGCCAGCGCTATGACATTCTTGACGATGCCGCCAATTTCCACACCGACGACATCCGCCGTGGTGTACGGACGGAAGTACGGTGCGGTGCAGCTCCTCGCGATCCAGCCCGCGGCCGCCGCATCGGAACAGGCCACCACAGAAGCAGTCGGTTCCTCCCGGGCGATCTCCATGGCCAGGTTGGGACCGGAAACCACGGCAATGCGGTCCTTGGGAATCCCCAGTTCGTCGCTGATCACCTCACTCATCCGGGAGTCCGTGCCGAGCTCCAGGCCCTTCATCAGGGACACCACCACGGCGTCAGCGGCGATCAGCGGCTTCCATTCACGGAGCTGGAGTCGCAGTGACTGTGCAGGAACGGCCAGGACCACCAGGTCCGCGCCCGCCAGCACCTCGCTGACGTCTGTGGACGCTGTGATGCTGGGCGGCAGCTCTGTGTCCTTCAGGTACTGGACGTTTCGGTGCGTGCTGTTGATCTGCTCCACCACTTCGCTGCGTCGGCCCCAGATCCGGATGCTCCGCTGTTCCCCCGCTGCCCGAGCCGCATCGGCGAGGATCTTGGCGAACGTGGTACCCCAGGAACCGGCGCCCAGGACGGCGACAGACCGGGCGGAACCCTGACGGCTTCCGTCAGCCATCAGGTGGCATCCGCAGCGTCGTCAGGATTTTCCCGCACAACGAAGCGACCGTGCGTGGCTTGATTGTGCTTGGAAGGGTCCCAGCGTTCAGCGGGCGGCTCCTCCCCGCGGATGTCGGCCAGCAAACCGGTCACGGCATCCATGATCTTCTCGGTGGCCGCGGTCAGCGTTGCTTTGTCCAGTGGCCGGCCCATGAACTGGCTGAGGTCAACGGGCTTGCCCACCATCACCCTGGACGTCCTGCGCGGGAAAAGGTGGAACCGCTTCGCATAACGCGGGAACACCTCATGGGCGCCCCAGTGCGCGATCGGTACCACGGGAATGCCGCCTTCCAAGGCAAGGCGGGCAGCGCCGGTGTGGCCCTTCATCGGCCACAGCGCGGGATCGCGGGTGAGTGTGCCTTCGGGGTAGATGATGATGGCCCCGCCGTCCGCCACAATCTCCTGGGCGAGCTGCAGCGAGCGGTTCGCTCCCGCCGTCGAGCGTTCCACCGGGATCTGCCGGGTGGCCCGCAGGACCGCGCCCAGGACGGGAACCTTGAACAGCCCGGCCTTCGCCAGGAAGTGCGGGGCGCGGTTCTGGTTGTAGAGAATGTGCCCCACGATCAGCGGATCGATTTCCGTGCAATGGTTAGGCGCGGCAATAAACCCGCCGGCGGGGAGGTTCTCGAGGCCTTCCCACTTCTTGTTCATCATTGCGTTCAGCACCGTGCGCACTATGGCCGCGACCACAACGAATGTGGCCTGGCTCTTGGCCGTTTCCTTCACGTACCCACTGCTACTTTGTCGAGGTGATGTCGAAGTCGGCGCCGAGGCCGGACAGCTTTTCGGTGAAACGTTCGTAGCCGCGGTTGATGATGTCGATCCCGGTCACGCGCGACGTGCCCGAAGCGGCCAGCGCCGCGATCAGGTGGCTGAAGCCGCCACGCAGGTCCGGTACGTCGATGTCGGCGCCCTTGAGCTGGGTGGGACCGGAGATGACGGCGGAGTGGAGGAAGTTGCGCTGGCCGAAGCGGCACGGCACGCTGCCCAGGCACTCGCGGTGCACCTGGATGCTCGCGCCCATCCGGATGAGCGCGTCGGTGAAGCCGAACCTGTTTTCATAGACGGTCTCGTGGACGATCGACACGCCTTCGGCCTGGGTCAGGGCCACCACCAGCGGCTGCTGCCAGTCGGTCATAAAGCCGGGGTGCACATCCGTTTCCAGGACCAGAGGGTTGAGCTTGCCGCCCCGGTGGTAGAAGCGGATGCCGTCCTCGCCGATGTCCATGCCGCCGCCTACCTTCCGGTAGGTATTCAGGAACGTCATCATGTCCCGCTGCGAGGCGCCTTCGACGAAGATGTCACCGCGGGTCACCAGTGCTGCCGAAGCCCACGACGCCGATTCGTTGCGGTCCGAGAGGGCACGGTGGTTGTAGCCGCCCAGGTCCCGGACACCTTCAATGCGGATGGTCCGGTCGGTCTGGACGCTGATGATGGCGCCCATCTTCTGCAGCACTGCGATGAGGTCGATGATCTCAGGTTCCGTGGCAGCGCCGGAAAGCTCCGTGATCCCTTCGGCGCGGGTGGCGCTGAGCAGCACCTGCTCCGTCGCACCCACCGAGGGGTAGGGCAGATTGATCTTGGCGCCGTGCAGGCCCTTGGGCGCAGAGATGTGGATGCCGCCCGGGCGTTTTTCCACCACGGCGCCGAACTGGCGGAGCACGTTCAGGTGGTAGTCGATGGGACGGTCACCGATCTTGCAGCCGCCAAGGTCCGGAATGAAGGCCTCACCGATCGCATGGATCAGGGGTCCGCAGAGCAGGATGGGGATACGCGAATCACCGGCGTGGGCATCGATCGCCGTGCTCGGGGCGGTTTTGGCCGCCTTCGGATCCAGGGTGAGGTCACCGCTGACGGGATCCTTGACCACCGTCACTCCATGCAGCTGCAGGAGCGAGGTGACAACCTCGACGTCCTTGATCTCCGGAACGTTCCGCAACACCGACGGCTCGTTGCCCAGTAATGCTGCCACCATGGCCTTGGGAACAAGGTTTTTGGCTCCCCGGACGCTGACGCGGCCTGTAAGCGGGACTCCGCCGCGGATTGTCAGAACACTACTCATATACCGGTTTCCTTACGATTACTCGCCCCAAAATCCTTGCAAAGGCTCCAGCTAAGCATAGGAGGTTGCGTTACCGAACCGAAATACGGGCGCCGAAAGCCTCCGGCGCGGCGCTGTACAGGCGGCTCCGTCCGGGGCGGGAAATTCCGCGCTCCCGCTCAGGAAAGGCGGGCCGGAAGCGTTTTGGGCATAAAGGCCGGACGGGTGGCCTCGAAGGCGGTGATGTCCTCTTCGTGCTGGAGCGTCAGGCCAATATCGTCCAGGCCTTCCAGGAGGCGCCAGCGTGTGTAATCGTCGATTTCAAAAGGCGCGACGATACTGCCGCAGATAACAGTCTTTGAAACGAGGTCAACGGAGACTTGGGTGCCTGGTGCGTTTTCCAGTTCTTTCCAGATCAGCTCGATATCGTCCTGGGCGAGCTCGGCGGCCAGCAGCCCCTGCTTGCCGGAGTTCCCACGGAAAATATCGGCGAAACGTGAAGACAGGACCGTCTTGAAGCCGTAGTCCTTCAAAGCCCAGACGGCGTGTTCACGGGACGAACCGGTACCGAAATCCGGGCCCGCCACCAGAACGGAGCCGGCGTTGAACGGCGCCTGGTTCAGGATAAAGGCCGGGTCCTTGCGCCAGGCGGAGAACAGTGCGTCCTCGAAGCCGGTACGGGTGATCCGCTTGAGGTAGACCGCGGGGATGATCTGGTCCGTGTCAACGTTGCTCTGGCGCAGCGGGACGCCGATGCCGGTGTGGGTGGTGAACTTTTCCATGGCGGCCTCCTAGGCTGCGTCGGTGCGGATGGCGGCGGATTCGGGGGCCGGATCGAGATCCGACGGCGAACTCAGGGTGCCACGGATGGCCGTGGCCGCTGCCACCACAGGCGAGACCAGGTGGGTGCGGCCGCCCTTGCCCTGCCGGCCTTCGAAGTTACGGTTGGACGTCGAGGCGCAACGCTCCCCCACCTCGAGCTGGTCCGGGTTCATGCCCAGGCACATCGAGCAGCCGGCGAAGCGCCACTCGGCGCCGAAGTCCTTGAAGACCTTGTCCAGGCCTTCGGCCTCTGCTTCCAGCCGCACGCGGGCCGAACCGGGTACCACCAGCATCCGGATGTTGGGGTCCTTCTGGCGCCCGCGGATGATGTCCGCAGCAGCCCGGAGGTCCTCCATGCGCGAGTTGGTGCAGGAGCCCAGGAAGACCGTGTCCACCCGGATGTCTTTCATGGGCGTACCGGCGGTCAATCCCATGTACTGCAGGGCGCGTTCGGCGGCAGCCTTGGCGTTTTCGTCGCCGAAGTCCTCCGGGGACGGCACCTTGGCGGAAAGCGAAACACCCTGCCCTGGGTTTGTGCCCCAGGTGACGAACGGCTCCAGCGTGTCGGCGTCCAGGGCCACCTCGACGTCGAACGTGGCGTCGTCGTCGGTCCTCAGCGTGTTCCAGTACTCGACGGCGGCATCCCAGTCGGCGCCCTGTGGCGCGTGCGGGCGGCCATTCATGTAGTCGTAGGTGATCTGGTCCGGGGCCACCAGGCCGGCGCGGGCACCGGCTTCGATGGACATGTTGCAGATGGTCATGCGGGCTTCCATGGACAGCGCGCGGATGGCGGAACCGCGGTATTCCAGGACGTAGCCCTGGCCTCCGCCGGTGCCGATCTTGGCAATCACGGCCAGGATGATGTCCTTGGCGGTAACGCCCGGGCGCAGCGTGCCTTCGACGTTGATGGCCATGGTTTTGAACGGCTTCAGGGACAGCGTCTGGGTGGCCATGACGTGCTCCACTTCGGACGTGCCGATGCCCATGGCCAGGGCACCGAACGCGCCATGGGTGGACGTGTGGGAGTCACCGCAGACAACGGTCATGCCAGGCTGCGTGAGGCCAAGCTGCGGGCCAACCACGTGCACAATGCCCTGTTCCGCGTCGCCGAGAGAGTGCAGGCGGACGCCGAACTCCGCGCAGTTGTTGCGCAGCGTCTGGATCTGCGTGCGGCTGGTGAGATCGGCAATGGGCTTGTGGATGTCCAGCGTGGGAGTGTTGTGGTCCTCCGTGGCGATGGTGAGGTCCGGGCGGCGCAGCTTGCGGCCAGCCAGGCGCAGGCCCTCGAAGGCCTGCGGAGAAGTCACCTCATGGACAAGGTGAAGGTCAATGAAGAGGAGGTCGGGCTGGGCATTGGCTCCTTCGCCCTCGCCTTTGCGCACCACATGTGCGTCCCAGACTTTCTCGGCCAGTGTCTTTGCCACGGCCATCTCCCTTCACTGCTGTTTGGCTGTTTGGTTCCACTGAACCAGCAGGGCTGCATTTTGTGCCAGCCCAAAGATTTGCATCTCAGATAATGAGACGGCAATATCATTACATGGACAATTCTAGTGGAGTCGGTGTCATTGATAAAGCGGCCCATGTGCTTGATGCATTGGAGGCCGGCCCCACCACGCTGGCACAGTTGGTGGCCGCCACGGGCCTGGCCCGGCCCACGGTGCACAGGCTCGCCCTGGCCCTGATCCATCACCGGCTGGTAAGCCGCGACATCCAGGGCCGGTTTGTCCTCGGCAGCCGCCTGGTGGAGCTGGCCTCCGCCGCCGGCGAGGACCGTCTCATCGCTTCTGCCGGGCCGGTCCTGATGCAGCTGCGCGACGCTACCGGCGAAAGCTCCCAGATCTTCCGCCGCCAGGGCGAATGGCGTATTTGTGTCGCCTCCGCGGAACGCCCCATCGGCCTGCGCGACACCATCCCCGTCGGCACCAAGCTTTCCATGAAGGCCGGCTCCGCCGCCCAGGTGCTGCTCGCCTGGGAAGACCACGACCGGCTTCTCGAGGGCCTGCAGGCCGCCCGATTCACGCCCACCGTGCTGGCAGGCGTACGACGGCGGGGCTGGGGACAGAGCCTCGGCGAACGCGAGCCCGGGGTCGCCTCAGTCTCGGCACCGGTCCGGGGACCGTCCGGACGCGTGATCGCCGCGGTCTCGATCTCCGGCCCCATCGAGCGGCTCACCCGCCAGCCGGGCCGCCTCCACGCCGAGGTGGTTTGCAACGCCGCGCGGATCCTCACCGAGGCCCTGCGCAAGGGCAACGACTGAAGGCTCGCCTCCGTCCAGGCCTGGCTGCCCCCGGCTAGGCTGTCGGCATGAACAGCTACGCAGTCTTCCTCCGCGGGATAAATGTCGGCGGGATCAACATCAAGATGGCGGACCTCAAGACTGCGCTTGCATCGCAGGGGTTCGCGGACGTCAGGACACTGCTGGCCAGCGGCAATGTGGTGCTTGCCAGCGACGAGGATCCTGCCGCGGTCAAGCAGACCTTTGAAAAGTTCCTGCGTGACGCCTTCGGCTACGAGGCCTGGGTGGTTGTCCTCACGGCACGGCGGGTCTCCGAACTCGTGGCGGCCTGCCCGTATCCGGCAGACGACAAGGCAACGCACACCTACATCACGCTGGCATCGGACACCGCCATGCTCAATGAGCTTGAAGCCGCCGGCGCAGCCTTTGAAGGTACCCAGCAGAAACGCCTCGGCCCGGAGGCATTGGCCTGGCTGGCTCCGGCCGGCGGGACGTTGGACAGCCCGTTCAGCAAGATTTCGTCCAAGGCCAGGTTCAAGGCAACCACTACCACCCGGAACCTGCGGACGCTGATCAAGGTCAGGGACGCCGCAACCGCACTGGTGTAACTACCTTAGTTTCCGCCCGCGACCTTCAGTGCGGCGTTGAAGGACGCGAGCCTGCTGACCTCAATTTCAACCGGCTCCACCACGAAGTCCCGGGCAACCTCGCCCACCGCTGCCCGCAGCCGTTTCCTGGCCCTGGCTGCGCGCGCCTTCGCGGCTCCTGACCCAATGAATTTTCCAGTCAGCGCCAGGAAGATCCCCAGCACCACACCGCCGCCAATCAACAGCGTCGGCACCGGCCAGCCCTCCACCTTGGGAACCTCGGGGACGGGCAGCTGGAGATAGCCGAGCCCGGCCAGCACACCCAGCCAGCCCAGGCCGCCCAGGACTGTCAGCAGCGCGAGCCACTGGACCACGTTGAACATGCCCCACCACCAGGACTTCCGGGACGCCATCAGGTCCGTGCCTGCGATGGCCTGGTCCAAGGCATCCGGCAACGCCTCCCGCCCCTCCCGGGCAGCACCCCTGATCGCGGCACGCCACGGTCCGGGTGCGCCCGCACTCGCCGCGTCCGCAAACTCACGGACAGCAGCATCCGTCCGGGCGCGTTCCGGGGCGCCCGCGGCCGGGAGCGAGGTCCGGTTAAGTTGGGACGGAGAAGAACTTCTCAGATTGAGCCGGCGGAGCGGATCAGGCCGGAACCGCACCAGCCACCGCGTCACCGGCCACCCCGTGCGGCGCGTCGACTCGATGCGGTAGGACCGCGCAACTGCGTCCACCACCACGGGCACGTTGGCGGCCGTTGCCAGCTCATCGGTGAGCCGGGATCTCGACGCCGGCCTGACACCGGCGGCTTCCCCGGCGCCGGCGGCTTCCCTGAGTTGCCCGGAGGCCCGTGAAACGTCAGCGGCCAGCCGCTGTGAAAGCGCCTGGCGCTGCACCACAACATGTCGGATGGCACTCCGGACTTTGTCCACGCCGGTGCCCTTCAGGGCGGATGCGCCCAGGACCTGGACCTTGCCCAGCCCGTCGCGGGCAAGGATCCCTTTCAAGGACTCCAGCACAGGCTGCACGTCCCGTTCGGGCAAGCGGTCCACCTGGTTGAGGACCACCAGGGTCACGGCGCCATGCGCGGACAGGGGCGCCAGGAAATCGTTGTGGACCGCCGCATCGGCGTACTTTTGCGGATCCAGTACCCAGACCAGGACATCAACCAGGCCAACCATGCGCTCCACGATCTCGCGGTTCGCGGCCCTGGTGGAGTCGAAGTCCGGCAGGTCCAGCAGGATCAGCCCCGTGCGCTCGTCCGCGAAACCTGCCACGGGCTCCGCATGGTGGCGGTTGCCCACCTCAAGCCAGTCCAGCAACGGCTCGCTGCCGTCCGCTCCCCAGACACCAGCCAAAGGTTCCGACGTTGTGGGCCGGCGGGCGGCCGCCGTCGCGATTTCAGCGCCGCTGACCGCGTTGAAGAGTGACGATTTTCCGCTGCCGGTGGCACCGAAGAACCCAACAACGGTGTGATCAGCCGACAGTGACCGCCGGGAGCTCGCGCGTTCCAGGAGCTGGAACACCTCCTCGAGTGCAGCATCCGGTAAGACGCCTTCGGCGAGTTCGCGGGCATCGTTGAGGGCTTCGAGCCTGCGGTCCAGCTGCGACGCTTCACGGGCTACGCTGTGGCGGCTCATGCCTTGTCCGCCAGCCGGGCCAGGGCAGCGGCGTGGCCCGTCAGGATCCGGCCGGTGACCGCGCCGCCCTCCGGCAGGCGTTGGATGAATTTCTGCTGCTCTGCCTGCAGCAGCCGCTGGCAACGGGCGTGGAGGTCATCCCGCGCGGTCTTCGCAAGTCGGCGGACCGCGTCTTCGCCGAACACTGCCTCGAGCAGTTTCTGGCCGACGACGGCGGTACCGCCCGCGACGCCGATCTCCAGCCCGGTGAGGCCGGCTGTCATGGAAAACACCACGATCATCAGTGCGGCACCCAGCCCGTTAATCCCGAAGGAAAGCCATCTGGCCTGCGTGCGCTTGCCCTGCCCTTCCGTGCGGATCAGTTCCATCAGGCCGGCCTGCCAGGCCCTGATCTCCGCTGCGGCCGCATCGGCAAAGCCGGGGCTGGTGCCGGACAGATCCTCCGTCCCCAGGAGCTCGCGGCCGGCCGGGTCCGAGCGCCACCGCTCGTCGGTTTCCTCGCCGGCATTGGCGGCCTCGTCCAGGATGACGGCCTGCAACCCCGTTTCGATGGCGGCCTCAACCCGGACGGCCGGCGTCGGCTCGCCCCGGAAGAACGCTCCCACGCGGTCCCGCAGCCGTCCGATGTTCTGCTCCAACGCCCGGAAGAATTCCCCTGTTCCAACGAAGTCCTGCCAGCGCGCCAGTACTTCGCCACGGAGGAGGGCGCCGTCCTTTGTTGCGTCCAGGATCCGGGCCCCGGCATCGCGATAGGCGGCCTCAGCGCCTGCACGGAGCGAGGCCGCGGCACGCTCCTGCCCCTGGACCGCGTGCGCCACGGAACCGACCCGCCCGGCCAACGCCTTCACCGTCCCGTTGAGGGTACGGCGGGCAATTTCGGACCGCCCAGCGGCGTCGGCAGCAAGTTCCTGCAGCCAGCGCCGCAGCGGCTCCACGGCGCTCGTTGGCAGCATGCCAAGATGGTCCAGGTCCGTCTCCGGCACAATGAACAGTCCGGCATCGCCGAGGCCTTCTTTCTGCAGCAATGTGCGGAGGTCGGCGCTGACTTCGGCTTCCGCCTCCGCCGGCACACGGTCCAGGACCACGGCCACCATGATGTCCCGCGAGGACGCGTCCAGGAGAAGCTTCCACGGGACCGCGTCCGCGTAGCGGTTGGCGGTGGTCACAAAAACCCAGAGGTCCGCGGCGGCCAGCAATTGACCGGCGAGCCTGCGGTTGTCGTCGGAAATAGAGTCGACGTCGGGGGCGTCAAGCAGTGCGATCCCCTGCGGAACAGCCTGGTCCGCTACCAGCACCAGGGAGGAAATGGCTTCCGCATCGGGTGTTGCGCCGGCCCGGCTGGCCGGAACGGGTTCCCTGGAGACGGTGCCCCGGATCCGGTTGAGGGTGGGCAGCACGCGGTGGCCTTCGAACCAGCCCGCATCGGCCGGGTGGTGCAGCAGAATTGGCTGCCGGGTGGTGGGCCTGATGGCCCCGGAGCGTGTGACCGGGTGCCCCACCAAGGCGTTCACCAGCGTTGACTTGCCGGCACCGGTGGAACCTCCGACGACGGCAAGCAGCGGCGCGTCCAGGCTGCGGTACCGCGGCAGGATGTAATCGTCCAGCTGGGCGACGGCGTTCCGAGTGTCCTGGCGCGCCTGTTCCACGTCCGCAAGGGCGAGCGGCAACGACACGGCGGACAGATCCCCACGCACGGCCTCAAGCAAGGCCACGGCTGGCTCCGATGCCGCGTCGGGCCGGCCCGGCTGGGTTCGCGGTGCGCGCTTAGGCGGCGGAGGCTGCGTGGGACGAAGCCCGTCTGAGGAGGTCACAGGATCATCATGCCAGTTGCGCCGGCTGTTCCACCGGGCCCCGGCTTTGTCCTATATCCCGCAGCGCAGCCTCCACAACGAAAAACGGCCCCGGGCTGATGCCCGGGACCGTTCGTTGGTGACCCCAGCGGGATTCGAACCCGCGTTACCGCCGTGAGAGGGCAGCGTACTAGGCCGCTATACGATGGGGCCGCGTACTTCCAGGAAGTTTTCACTTCCAACCGGCGCCAGGCCGGTTTGCTAAGTGAGTATTTCATACACTCAGCGCGCGTTTCAAATCGGCGAACCGATCTGAAACCACTGATTTGCCGCGGTTAGCCTGCGACCAAACAGAGCTGGGATACCAGGACTCGAACCTAGAATGACGGTACCAGAAACCGTAGTGTTGCCAATTACACCATATCCCAATGATACTTTCGGGCCGGAGTTTCGGGCTTCAAGCCCTGCTCCGTGCGCCTCAGCACGAGAAATTACTTTACCCGAGACTTTGGGCTGGCACAAATCGGCACCGAAGACCCAAGGTCCGAACCCCTTGCCAGATCACCCGGAATAAGTTTACTCTCGGTAAGTTACCCGAGAGTAACCACCCTCTGCCTTTGCTGCAGGCACTTCGGAATTTAGATTTTCGTCCGGACTGCCGCCCCTGGTCCAGGTGGGTGGCCGGCGGATTTCACACTGCCGGCAAACCGTCGAGAGGACCCACCGTGACACAAAGTCGTGCCGCCGCGCCCACCAAGACCCGAACCCGGGCACAGCAGCTAGCCATCGCCGTCCTGGCCCTGATGCTGATTGCTTTGCTTGGATTTTACACCCTGGTCACCGGCAGGATCACCGACGGATCGGCCAAGCTGATGGACGGTGCGGGCCAGGCCTCGGCCGGCGCTGAGCAGCTCAAGGACGGCGCCGGTCAGCTGGCGGCCGGCGCGGGCCTGGCAGACACCGGTGCCGGCAAGCTCTCCTCCGGCGCCGACAAAGTCTCCCTGGGTGTCAGCGAGAAGCTGGCCCCGGGCGCTGAAAAACTGCAGTCCGGTGCAGACCAACTCGCCGCTGGCGCTGTCAAGATCGAAACTGACGTCAACAACAAGTTCGCGCCCGGCGTGTACAAAGTGGACGATGGCGCCCGAAAGCTCGCCGCCGGAGCCACCCAGCTCGCCGCGGCACTGACGCCTTCGGCCGCCGGAAACGCCGAGAACAACCTGGGCGACGGCGCGACTGCGCTGAATGCAGGTGCGGGCCGTCTGGCCTCCGGAACCGGCGAGCTGGCCGCCGGAACGGCCCAGCTGAAAGGCTACCGGGGAGCGAACAACTCCCCCGAGGCGGGCACTGGCACGGCGGCCTTGGCACAGGCCCTTGAGCTGCTGGAAGCGGCAGCGTCGGACCCGCTTCAGGGGCTGGTTCCACTGTCCGTTGTCAAGGACAAGATCACCAAGATCACCGCTGGAGCCCACAAGCTCGACGCCGGGGCGCAGCAACTGCAGGCTGGTGCCGGGAAGCTCAATGAAGGAGCGGCACAGTTGCACACGGGAACAGGGCGTCTCACCGCCGGCTTCGCCACGCTGGGTGAAAAGCTCAACAGTCGCGATCCCAACAACCCTGGTGTTGTGCTCGGTACCGAACTGCTGGCCGCCGGAACTGCCCAGATCCGCACCGGCATGGACGGCGTGCCCGGCAACCCCGACCGCCCGGGCCTGATCAATGCCGTCGCCAGCATCACTGAGGGCAGCTCACGGCTGGCGGACGGCACGTTGGCCCTGAATGCCGGCATCAAGGGCGATCCGGCCGATCCCGGAAACCCCGGCCTACTCCAGGGCTCCGAGGCACTGGCTGCCGGCGCTTCGGATCTTGCTACAGGCAACACCAAGCTGGCCTCGGGATCGACAGAGTTGGCGACCGGCGCCGAGAAGCTTGCTGATGGTAATGCCCGGATTTCGGATGGCACGGACACCCTGTACTCCAGCGCAGCGGCCATCTCGCCCACGAGCATGGTGGGGAAGTCGGATACCGCCGTTGCCCTCGGCTTGGTTGCTGTGCTCGTGTTCGGATCCGTGGGCATCTACGTGGTGCTGTGGAACAGGCGAAGGTTGCAGGCTGCGGAGTAAACGGCCGGTCAGCCCAGCAGCTGCCCCAGCGAGCTGACCTCGTGGCCGGAGAAATCCGGCCCCGGCTCCCCCACCCTGTTGAGCCAGACGCCTACCAGGCCTGCCGCCGTCGAACCTTCTGCGTCCAGCATTCTGTTGTCCCCAACGTAGAGGGTCTCCTCCGGGGCAGTCCCCAGCAGGCGGACGCCTTCGAGGTAGATGGCCGGCTCGGGCTTGGCAACGCCTACCGTGTCCGTGCCAACCAGGCGGCGGACGCGTTCCAGGCCGGCGCCGTCGAGCTTGGCCCGCTGGTAGTCGTGCACGTTGTTACTGACGGCACCGTAGGGGATGCCGGCAGCGTCCAGCAGGTCCAGGAGCGGCAGCACGTCCTCAAAGGCACGCACATACGTGGGCTGCAGCCGGCCGTAGGCCGAGAGCCACCCGTGCGCTTCTTCGCCGTCGGCAAGATCCACACCGAAGTGCCCCAGGGCGGCGCGTCCCCGCAGGAGGCGCTGGTCGTTGAAGGTCAGCTCCCCCGCCAGGTACCGGTCGTAGTAGTGCGTGGTCTCGTGCGTGAAGATCCTGCCGAAACGCTCCCACCCGGTCTGGTCCAGACCCGGCAGGAGGTGCTCGCTGACCTCACGCAGGGCGGTAGTCATGGCGTATTCGAGGTCCACCAGGGTGTCGTCGATGTCGAAGAGGACGCCCCGGATGGACCCGAAGCGTGTGCTCAGGACTCCGTCAGCCGTGGTGCCGGTGGTAGACATCAGCCGCGGAAGGTGCGGAGCCGGCTCAGGGACGAGTCCTTGCCCAGGAGCACCATGGATTCGAAGAGGGGCGGCGAGATCCGGCGCCCGGAGATGGCCGTGCGGACAGGACCGAAGGCCAGCCGCGGCTTCAGCCCGAGGTCCTCCACGAGTGCCTGCTTCAGGGCCGTCTGGATCTCCTCCGGGTTCCAGTCCTGAATGGGCTCAAGGGCAGCAAGGGCGGCGTCGAGGACTTCGGTCAGGTTGGCGGGCAGGCCCTTGCGGGCGTCGTCTGCGACGTCGATCGCGTCGTCGGCCTTGAACAGGAAGGCGAGCATTTCCGGGGCCTCCCCCAGCAGGGTGATCCGCTCCTGGACGAGGGGTGCGGCCTCGGTGAGGATCTCTTCCTCCCGGTCCGTGAGGATCTCTCCGACCAGGTCCGCGGCCCTGAGGTACGGCACCAGGCGCGCACGGAAATCGGCCGCCTCAAGCAGCCGGACGTGCGTGCCGTTGATGGCCTCTGCCTTTTTCAGGTCAAAACGTGCCGGGTTGGCCAGCACATCGTGGATGTCGAAGTGCTCCACGAGCTGCTTGACAGTGAAGATGTCCTCGTCGGCGCTCAGGGACCAGCCCAGGAGGGACAGGTAGTTCAGAAGGCCTTCGGGAATGAAGCCGCGTTCGCGGTGCAGGAACAGGCTGGATTCGGGGTCGCGCTTGGAGAGCTTCTTGTTGCCCTGGCCCATGACGTAGGGAAGGTGGCCGAACTCCGGCATGTACTCGGCCACGCCGATGGCGTAGAGGGCACGGTACAAGGCGATCTGGCGGGGCGTGGAGCTGAGCAGGTCTTCGCCGCGCAGCACGTGCGTGATTCCCATCAGGGCATCGTCCACCGGATTTACCAGCGTGTACAACGGCGCGCCGTTGGCACGGACCACCGCGAAGTCCGGCACGGAGCCGGCCTTGAACGTGATCTCGCCGCGGACGAGGTCCTTGAACGTGAGGTCCTCGTCCGGCATCCGCAGGCGCAGCACGGCCTGGCGGCCTTCAGCCTTGTACTGGGCCAGCTGTTCCTCGGTGATGTGACGGTCAAACCCGTCATAACCCAGCTTGGGGTCGCGGGAAGCCGCACGGTGGCGGGCTTCGATTTCAGCCGGCGTGGAGTAGGACTCGTAAATGTGGCCGCCGGCCTTCAGCCGAGCGATGACATCCTGGTAGAGGTCGCTGCGCTGGGACTGGCGGTACGGCTCGTGCGGGCCTCCCACCTCGACGCCTTCGTCCCACGTGATGCCCAGCCACTTCAGCGCATCCAGCAGCTGGTGATAGCTTTCCTCGCTGTCCCGCGCCGAGTCCGTGTCCTCGATGCGGAAGACCAGGGTTCCCTTGGTGTGCCGGGCATAGGCCCAGTTGAACAGCGCCGTCCGGATCAGGCCCACGTGCGGGGTGCCCGTAGGTGACGGGCAGAACCGCACCCGGACCGGGGTTTCGGCAGTGACGGACGGGATGGCGGCAGGGTTCAGCGCGGAGGCAGTAGTCATAGTGGTTCCAACTTTACCCGTCAGCGGCGGACCACCGGGTTGGACAGCCGACCGATGCCCTCGATCTCCACGTCGTAGCGGTCCCCCGCGGTGACGAGGTCGACGCCGGCCGGAGTGCCGGTCATGATGACGTCCCCGGGGAGCAGGGTGAAAGCCTGGGACACGATGGAGACGATTTCCCGGACGCCGCGGATCATCTGGCTGGTGCTGCCGTCCTGGCGCAGTTCGCCGTTGAGCCAGCCCTTGATGGCCAGGTCTTCGGTGTCCAGCTCGGTCTCGATCCACGGTCCGAGGGGTGCCGACGTGTCGAAGCCCTTGGCCCTGGCCCACTGCAGGTCCGTTTTCTGGACATCGCGGGCGGTGAGGTCGTTGCCGCAGGTGTAGCCGAAGATGACGTCGTCGACGCGGTCTTCGGGGACGTCCTTGCAGATCCGGCCGATGACCACACACAGTTCGGCCTCGAACGAAACCTCGTCTGAGAATTCCGGCAGCACAATGGGGTCGCCGGGGCCGATGACAGAGGTGTTCGGCTTCAGGAACAGCAGCGGCTGCTGCGGGACTTCGTTGCCCAGCTCGGCGGCGTGCTCGGCGAAGTTGCGGCCGACGCCGATCACCTTGCTGCGGGGAATGATCGGGGCCAGGAGCCGGACGTCTTCGAGCTTGTGCTTGACGTGTGTGCGCTCCACCCCGTTGAAGAAGGGGTCGCCGTTAATGACAGTGATTTCCTCACTGCCGGGCTCACCTTCAACAACGCCGTAGAGGGGATCAGAATCGACTACAAACCTGGCAATACGCATGGTGGCTAGCCTACCGTCTTGAGCGGCAGCGGCTGCCCTGCGTCACGTCTAACTGTCACGCGTCAGCCCGCCCACGCAGGTAGTCAAGCTGCGCGGCCACCGACATTTCGGCTGCCGGCCGGACGGAAGGTTCGACGTCGGCGTACACGTCGTCTGCGACATCAACCACGGTCGCGTCCCCGCCAAGCCGGACAAGTGCAGCGCGGATCTGCGCCAGCCTCTCGTGCCGGTGCTCGCGGTAGGCACGCGTGATGGCCGCCAGGGAGGGCAGCACCGGACCGTGTGCCGGTAGGACGGTGGCCTGGCCAAGGGCTTCGAGCCGGTCCAGGGACCGCAGGTAGTCCCCCAGTTTGCCGTCCGGGTAGTCCAGCATGGTGCTGCCGCGGCCCAGAATGGTGTCGCCGGTCAGCAGAGAGCCATGCGGGCCGTCGTCGGGTAGGAAGAAGCAGACCGAATCCGAAGTGTGGCCCGGAGTGGCCACGACTCGGATGGTCACTCCCGCCGCCTGGATAGTTTCGCCGTCCTGCAGGGGCTCGCCGCCACCGTGGCAGTGCCGGGGATCGGCCGCGCGGACCGGGGCGCCCGTGAGTTCGTGGAGCCGCTGGGAACCCGCAGTGTGGTCGGCGTGCCGATGCGTCACGAGAATGAGTTCCACGGGGCCCACATCTGCGAGGCGGTGGAGGTGGCCTTCGTCCGCAGGACCCGGATCCACCACCACGGATGTACTGGCACCGGGGGCGGAGATGACGTACGAATTGGTGCCGTCCAGGCTCATGGGCCCGGGGTTGGGTGCCAGGAAGAAAGCCGTCAGCGGGCTGGCAGCGAGAGGAGTGCCGCTCGAGGTGGAGTTCACTGCACCATCTTCGCATCAGGACGGCACGGAATAACCGCACCCCGGGGTCGGGTTATGGCTGGTGTACCCACCGCCCAGAGAGAGCAGCCCGGCACACCCATGAGCACTTCACCCACCATTTCGTTGTCTGAACTGTTGTCCGGCGCCGACGCCGTGGGGCACGACCACGCGCTGACGGAGAAGAACAGCGGCCTGCAGCACATCCACAACCACGCGACCGGCGCCATTGTCTGGTTTCCCACGTGGCGGAAGTTCCGTGAGACCACCGACTGGCGCGAGGAAGTCGATGCTTTCGCCGAGGACCTCAAGTCGGGTTCACAGCTGGTGGAAAAAGTGGCGTCCCGTTCCGTAGCCGGAGAGTTGGAGTCACTCCTGAAGCGCGCAGCCGCAGCAAGTGATGCGAATATCTTTGTCCAGGACAACCTGACCAGGCACCTGACCCGGACCTGGGCTATTGCCGACGCCGTAGCCGAGGTAACAGGGAAGGACCTGCCCGCCGGCGGCACCATACCGTCCATCTTTGCTGACTACCCCTACGACGTTTACGCCCAGGACGGCGGCGCCTTCGCCACCGCACTCTGGAACGACGTCATCGATGCCCGCCGCAACCGCGCCCTGGCCGACGAAGCGGCACGCAAAGCCCTGAAGCCGGTCTCGCGCAAGGCCCTGAAGAACGCTGCCCGGAAGGCCGCCCGCCGCTGAGGGTGCCTGGAATCAGCAACGCGGGGTCACTTAACGCCCATTCCGATGGGGATATCGGGCGTTAAGTGACCCCGCGTTGTGGTGGCCGGGGCGCGAAGGTGGTGCTTAGGCCAGGCGGGTCAGCCAGCCGTGGGTATCCGGCACGGTTCCGGTCTGGATGCCGAGGAGCTGTTCGCGGATGGCCATGGTGGTCTCCCCCGCCTTCGCGTCCTCGGAGCCGATGAATTCGGTGGTGTCCTTGAGGACACCGATCGGGGTGATCACCGCTGCGGTGCCGCAGGCGAAGACCTCGGCGATCTCACTGGAGGCCACGCCGTCGCGCCATTCATCAAGGGTGATCTTGCGCTCCGTCACCTCACGGCCCATGTCCTTGGCAACCTGCATCACGGAGGAGCGGGTCACGCCTTCCAGGATGGTCCCGCTGAGCGCGGGAGTGGCCAGTGAGCCGTCCTTCATCACGAAGAAAACGTTCATGCCGCCGAGCTCTTCCACGGCGTCATCGTTGAAGTGGTCCAGGAACAGCACCTGCTTGCAGCCGTTGGCTTCGGCTTCCTGCTGGGCGATCAGGGAGGCGGCGTAGTTGCCGCCGCACTTGGCCGCACCGGTGCCGCCGCGGCCTGCGCGGGCGTATTCGCGGGAGATCCAGATGGACACGGGCTTGAGTTCGCCGCCGAAGTAGTTGCCGGCGGGCGATGCGATCACTCGGAAGGACACCTCCCGCGCTGCCCGGACACCCAGGAACGCCTCGGTGGCGATCATGAACGGGCGCAGGTACAGGGCCTCGCCGTCACCGCCGGGAACCCATTCCTTGTCCGCCTGCACCAGTTCCCGGATGGCGCCGAGGAAGTATTCCTCGGGCAGTTCCGGAAGGGCCAGGCGTCGGGCCGACTTGTTCAGGCGGGCCGCGTTGGCCTCCGGACGGAAGGTCCAGATTGAGCCGTCAGCGTGGCGGTATGCCTTCAGGCCTTCGAAGATCTCCTGGCCGTAGTGCAGCACCGCGGCAGACGGGTCCAGGGAGATGGGTCCGTAGGCCTCAACGCGGGCGTTGTGCCAGCCACCCTCGCCTTGCTCGTCCACGCTGTAGTCGACGACGGCGGTGTGGTCGGTGAAGTAATTGCCAAATCCCGGGTTGGCCAGGATGGCTGCACGCTCTTCAGCTGACTTCGGGGTTGCCGAGAGCTGCTGGTTAAATTCGACGCCATGGGCGGTCTGAGTCATGGTTCCTCCACGATCGGCTGCCTTCTGAATGTGGTTCAACACTGAACCGCAGGGCAGCATTTGGTGATTCGAAACAAGCTTACGCCCGTTGGCAGGACCTTCCGGCCGGGCCTAGAGCGCTGCGGCGATGGCGTCCCCGACGGCGCTGGTACTGCGGGCGCCGCCGTCGCGGGTTTCGACGTCGGCGATCACCGCAGCTTCGATCCTACGGGCAGCGGCGGTGTAGCCGAGGTGGTCCAGCAGGAGCACCGCCGACAGGATGGCCGCGGTGGGATCTGCCTTCTGCTGTCCGGCGATATCCGGGGCCGAGCCGTGGACCGGTTCAAACATGGACGGGGCGGTGCGGTCCATGTTGATGTTGCCGGACGACGCCAGCCCGATGCCGCCGGTGATGGCTGCTGCGAGGTCGGTCAGGATGTCGCCGAAGAGGTTGTCCGTGACAATGACATCGAAGCGGGAGGGGTCGGTGACCATAAAAATGGTGGCCGCATCGACATGCAGGTAATCGTGGGTGACCTCCGGGAATTCCTGGGCCACCGCCTCGACGGTGCGTTTCCACAGGTGGCCTGCGTAGACCAGGACGTTGTGCTTGTGCACCAGGGTCACATGCTTGCGTTCCCGGGCGCTGGCGCGGCGGAAGGCATCGCGGACAACGCGCTCCACGCCATATGCCGTGTTCAGTGAGACCTCGGTGGCCACCTCGTGGGGTGTGCCGGTGCGAAGCGAGCCGCCGTGGCCCACATATGGACCCTCGGTTCCCTCACGGACGACGATAAAATCGATGGTGCCGGGATTGGCCAGCGGGCTCCCGACTGTTCCGTACAGCCGCGACGGCCGCAGATTGACGTAGTGGTCCAGGCTGAAGCGGAGCTTGAGCAGCATCTCCCGCTCGATGATGCCGGACGGAATCCGGGTGTCGCCGGGGGCGGCACCGACAGCACCGAAGAGGATCGCGTCCCGTGTACGCAGGTCGGCAAGGACATCATCCGGAAGGGTCTCGCCGGTGGCCAGCCAGTGCTCGGCACCGAGCTGGTAGTGGGTCTGCTCGAGGACAACGCCTTCAGCGGCGACAGCCTTTTCGAGGACTTTCAGTGCCTCGGCAATGACCTCTGGGCCAATGCCGTCACCGGGAATGACAGCGAGATTGATCGTGGATGCACTCATGCTCCAAGAATATTTAGATCATCCGCATGCCGGACAATCAGTCTCATTTACTGAGACGGAGGAGTGGGTCCTCCGGTGAGGCCACCACCACCACGTTGGTGCCCCAGGCATCACCCGTATAGCAGGAAATCAGGACCAGCCTGTGGGGTGCCACCTGCCAGATGGGGCTGTCTTTGAGGCCGGACTTGACGTAGTTAGTCACCGAGTCCACCAGGTAGGCCACTTCGCCCGTGGCTGTGGCCACGGTCAGCCTGTCACCAGCCGCCGCGTGTGTACTCAGCCGGTTGAACGGCGCATCCCGGTCCGTCCAGCTGTGCCCGGCGATGTACGTGGTATTGACCGAGCCCACTCCGGGCACGCCGTAGGGCAACAGCCAGTAGCCGTCCATGGTGGGGGGCGGCACGATGGTCTGGGTGGCTTGGTCCTCGCCCGTGGGTTCGAGCGGATGGACCACCACATCGATGTCTGCGGCCGGGTACACCAGCCGCTGCGGCGGCGACGCTGCCGGACCCGCCGGGACCGGGGCGCCGGTGTCCGTGGAGGGCGTGGGGGTGGACGGCGCTGGGGCCTGGGTGGTCGGCTGCACAGCAACCCCGGTCACGGTCGGCGACGGTCCCGGCCCGGCCAGGAATGGCAGAAACGCGAACGCCAGGTAGGCCAGCACACCGCACAGCACCACAAAGACGATGCTTTTGGTGGTGAAGAGCCTTCGATCGCTGTCCATGGTTACCCCGTTTGTGAGTCGGATTTGCCTGGTTTGCCGGCAGGCGCCGTGCCCTTGCGGCCACGGCGCCTGCCGGTGATTCAAACAGCGCCCCTGCGGGCGCCAGTAGCCGGCGTCATTCCTTCCGGGGCCGGGATACGGTACCGCTGGCTGCCAGGGTCCTGCGGGCAGCCACTCCCGCTGCAGCGAGCAACATTACGACGATGCCAGCGGCCCAGGGGGCGACGGAAACGTCAGTCGAACCTGCCATTGCAGTCTGGACATTGAAGCCAGGGTTGTTAGCGGCTACGGCACCTTGACCCGCCGGCGCACCCACAACAGCACCTCTGGGAGTTTCGCCCGGCGTCACCGGAGTAACAGCAGGCGGGACCACCGGAGGAACAACAGGCGGCACTACTGGCGGCACCGTTGTGGGAACGCAACCGTTGTTAAGGGTTGCCTGCCCCTTAGCCGTCCAGTTCTGGCCTGCAGGCAGCACGTTGCCGTTGTTCGGCGGGATGATGTCTTCAGTGTGCTGGTGGTTGGCGTTGGCGTGGCCGTTGAGCCCCTGCAGGGCGATCGTAATCGGCACGTACGGGTTCTTGTCCGAGCCGGTGGCGTGGCAGATGCTGATCTTGTGATCGCCACGGCCGTTACCCTCGCCTGGTGCGGCGCAGCCTGCATTCCAGATGCTGGCCTTGTCAAGGTTCTGGCCTCCGGGACGAACTTTCCCGTCGTTGGCCGGAATGATGTCCTCATCGTGCTGGTGGCCCACGTGGGCGTTGAGCGCGTTGAGGCTGATGGTCACCGGCACGTAGGGATTGCTTTCCGAGCCGGTGGCGTGGCAAATGGTGATCTTTTTCTCGTCCTCAGAAGGCGACGCGGTGGCCGGCGCAGTGGCACCCAATAGCGCAAGACCCGCGACACCAAAAGCGGCAAGGATCCGTTTCATTTCCGTCTCCATCCATTGTCTGGTCCAAACTGATCAGACAGGTGGAAGAACGGCGCCATCCCCGACACGGAGGGCTAAAGGCAAACGGACAGCATCGGGGCGACGGTTCTCCCAGATGCGAATCATCAGTTTGCTAACCAGATAAGGCTAGACAGACGGACACCAGGATGTCTCCAGTACTCAGTACGCGCCTTACAAGGCGGGCCCTACTGACCGGCCCCGGAACCGTACTCAGTCCGCGTACCAGCAAGTAGCCAGCAGCGACATACCTAGGCTTCGGCCGGTTCCTCATACTTGGGGAAGACGGGCGCCGGAGCCGGCAGCGGAGTTCCGGCGACAATAGGTGTGGTGAGCGCGGAATACTGGCGGGATCCGCCGTCGGGCTGTCCCAAGGTGTCCAACAGCGCGGCCGTGGCGGTGGGCATCACTGGCTGGGCCAGGATAGCCACGATGCGCAGCACTTCCAGCGTCACGTACAGCACGGTGTTCATGCGTTCGACGTCGGTCTTCCGCAGTACCCAGGGAGCCTGCTCGGCAAAGTAGGCGTTGGTGTCACCCAGGACGCCCCAGATGGCCTCGAGTGCGCGGCTGAATTCCTGCTTTTCGAAGGCGGTCCGGGCAGTCTCCAGGAGTCCGTTGGCCTGTGCCAGGATCGCGGTGTCTTCAGCCGTGAAGGCACCCGGAACCGGGACCCGGCCCTCGCAGTTCTTGGCCACCATGGACAGCGAACGCTGCGCCAGGTTGCCGAAGTTGTTGGCCAGGTCCGAGTTCATGCGGCCCACGATGGCCTCATGGTTGTAGCTGCCGTCGGCGCCGAACGGGACCTCTCGGAGGAAGAAGAACCGTACCTGGTCCAGCCCGTACTGCGCCACGAAGTCTGCCGGTGCCACCACGTTGCCGAGCGACTTGGACATCTTCACACCGTTGTTGTGCAGGAAGCCGTGGATCATGACGCGCTTGGGCAGCTCAATGCCGGCGCTCATCAGGAACGCCGGCCAGTAGATGGCGTGGAACCGTGAGATGTCCTTGCCGATCACATGCACATCGGCGGGCCAGAACTTCTTGAAGGACTCCGAGTCGACGTCCGGGTAGCCGACGCCGGTCAGGTAGTTGGTGAGCGCGTCCACCCAGACGTACATCACGTGCTTGTCGTTGCCGGGGACGGGGACACCCCAGTCGAACGTGGTGCGGCTGATCGACAGGTCTTCGAGGCCGCGCTTGACGAAGCTGATGACCTCGTTGAAGCGGGACTGCGGTGCCCCGAACTCCGGCTGGGCCTCATACAGCGCCAGCAGGCGGTCCTGGTAGGAGGACAGCCGGAAGAAGTAGCTCTCCTCAGCCGTCCACGTCACCTCGGTGTCCGTCTCCTTCGAGTACCGCACGCCGTCGTCCTTGACCAGGGTGTCGTCCTCCACGTAGAAGGCCTCGTCCCGGACGGAATACCAGCCCTCGTACTTGGACAGGTAGATATCGCCGTTGGCTTCCATCTTCTTCCAGATGGCCTGCGACGCGGCGTAGTGGTCAGCGTCCGTGGTCCGGATGAAGCGGTCGTAGGTAATCCCCAGCGCGGCGTGGGCAGACTTGTAGACTTCCGCGTTGCGGTCCACCAGCTCCTTGGGCGTGACGCCTTCCTTCTCGGCCGCCTGCGCAATCTTCATGCCGTGCTCATCCGTGCCCGTCAGGAACATCACGTCAAAGCCGTCAAGCCGTTTGAAGCGCGCCATGGCGTCGGTGGCGATGTACTCGTAGGCATGTCCGATGTGCGGAACACCGTTCGGGTAGGTGATGGCCGTGGTGATGTAGAACGGGGTTTTGGCTGTTGCGCTCACGTGCGGACGTTACCTTTGGTGCGGAGGGGCAGGGCTAGATCAGTTCAGTCAGCGTATCGCTCAGGCGGACCAGTTCGTGGTCGTGTGAAGCGACCAGTACTGCGATGCCGTCCGAGGTGGTGTCCTTGAGGATGCTGATGATGCGGTTGGCTGAGGCTCGGTCCAGGCTGGCCGTGGGCTCATCAACCACCAGCACGCGCGTACCCAGGATCAGGGCGCGGGCGATCGCCACACGCTGGCGTTCACCACCGGACAGCTGGGCCGGACGGTGCCGCATCCGGCGGCCCAGGCCCACCAGGTCCAGGAGGTCCTTGGCCATGTCGCGGCGCTGGTCCACCTCGCCGTCGGGCACGGCCGGCAGGAGGACGTTCTCGAGGGCGCTCATGCCGTCGATCAGGGCGCCGCCCTGGTCAACGTAACCGATCAGGGCCCGACGTCGGTCGGCGATTTCGTCGTCGCCCATGCTTTCGAGGGAATCACCTTCCCAGAAGACACGGCCCGACGTCGGCAGGGTCAGTCCCGCACCCACTGTCAGGATGCTGGTCTTGCCGGATCCGCTTCGGCCGGCCACGCAGTGCATCTCGCCGGCGTGCAGCGTGAGGTCGAAGTTCTCCACAACACTGACGGCTTCGGCACCGCTTTTACCGCCGCCATAGCGGATGGTGATGTCGCTCAGTTCCAGCGGGGTCCCGTGGTCCGCGGCCTTGACGATGGTGTTGGCACGGGTCTGCAGGGGCGACTCAGCCGAGCCGGACCTCCGGCTCCGGTAAACGTTCGTCTCGTTTGTCATTGGACCACTTTCGTTGCAATCGGTATCCAGCAAAGTACAGCCACGAGGCCGGCGACGCCGGCCCATAGCGCGGCATACGGGGCAAGGAGGAGCCCGATGCCCAGCGCGCCCAGGACGCCCAGCGGCAGGGCCACCGTGCCCACCAGCGCGTTTTCGAAAAGACGGACCTGGCGGAGCATGTCCGGGTTCCAGCCCATGGCCTCAAGGATGCCCAGGTACTGGCGTTTGGCGTTCAGCTCAAACCGGCCGGTGACCAGGGTCAGGACCAGCCCCACTGCGACGCCGGCGAGGGCAAGGAGCATGCTGGGCATCGCCACGCTTGCTGCGGCCAGGCCGCTGAGGGCGCTCGCTCCGGCAGCACGGGGGATGTCGATGAGCAAGGCAACCAGCCCGCCCACCGCGGCTCCGAAGACGCCGACTGCGACGGCCAGGGACAGGGTGTTGAACTTGTTCGTGCTGAGCTGCCGGTTGGCAAAGGTCAGCGGGGAGTCCACCGGGATCAGCCGCTCGTCGTGCTGCGGTTCCTGGTCCACCTCATCACGGTGGCGCAGCTGTTGGGCGGCGAAGAAGGCCGCTGCCGCATACAGGACCAGGACGGAGGCTGAGACGATGGCTGTGGTCACGCTCCAGCTCACCAGGCTCAAGACGATCCCGGCTACCGCGAGCAGCGCAGCGCCGACACCGAATTCCTCAAGCACCCAGTTCCTGATGCGCACTTGGGTCCAGCCCATGGCGCGGAGGGTCCCGGCTTCACGTTTGCGTTTGCGGATGTAGCTGACGGTGGAGGCGCCGGTCAACAGCGCGGCTCCGCACAGGGTCAGGAAAAGCAGTGTCACGTTGGTCCCGGTGAGGGAGCCGGAGACTGCGTCCGCTGCATTCTGCCGGACCCAGGACTGCTGGACAGTGCCCAGCGCTGACTCCTTGCCGGCGTCGTCCTTGGAGTATCCGGGGACAAAAATGCTGGCGTCCTCTCGGGCGGAACCGGCCACAACAGTAGCCTCAAGACCCATTTCGCGGATCTCGCTGGCGAGCTTTTCGACGTCGGGCTGGGCTTCCTTCCAGCTGCCAGGAGCCTTGGCCCGGACACGTACGGCATCGATCACGGCGGCGTTGTCCTTGTAGCCGCGCGCTGCGGCCAGGCCGTAGAAGTCGGTGATGGCACCGGCCGACTGGCTCGCCAGTCCGGTGGCACTGAGTGAAGGCTTGAGTTCGGTACCGGTGACCGTCTTGCCTTCCGCGTCCTTGGTGAGGGTAAACGGAGTGGGGTCGTAGCCACCCAGCGGAAGGCGGTTGACGTCGCCGGCAGCTTTCTCGACAGCCGCGGGGTCGAAGGTCCCATAGACCATGGCCAGCGGAGCCGCGAGCTTTTCCCCTGTTGCCAGGTCTTCCCGGTAGGAACGTTCATCCACGGGCTCACGCTGGGTCTGGTCCACCGGGGCGCCGTTGGCACCCTTCTCCGGCAGGCGGTTTACAGTGACCCAGTCGCTGGGAACGGCGTTCTTCTGGACCGCACCATTGGCCGCGGCGTCGCCGTCCGTGTACTTCGGCGCGGCAGCGAAGTCGGTGCTCCACTTGGCCGGGGTGTAGAGGCCCTGGTTGAAGTTGCCGGCGCTGCCGAGGAGACCGGAGTGGTCGGTGGAGCCGGGCCAGGACAGCGCGAACGGGTCCTTGGACACAAACGGCAGGTAGTCCTTGCCGAGGGAACGCGTGGCGGTGCCGACTTCCTTGACAACCTTGCCCGCGGCGTCGATCTCCTCGATCTTTACGTTGTACTTAAGGTCCAGTGACGTGCCGGAACGGACAACCAGGGGAATGGCCTGCGAGTCCGCGGTCAGCTGTCCGCTGCGCTTCGCCTGCTGGTACTGCGTCATCAGCGGTGCCCAGTACTTGAGCTTGACACCGAGGAAGTCAGGGCCCTCGTTGAGCTCTTCCAGGCTGATGCCGTTGGTGAAGAGGCTTTCGAAGTGCCGGCCGATTGCTCCGGCGTTCCGCGCGTCAGCGGGCGGGGCCTTCTCCAGCGGGGCGAGGAAGTCGCCCGCCGAGCCGAGCAGTGCCCGCTCGGAGACGGGGTCGACGGCGACCACGGACTCGGTCACTTCGGGAGACAGGGGCAGTGACACCGAAAGGTTGAACAGGTTATGTTCGGAGCCGCCGGCTGGAGCGGGGAATTTGATGCCTGTCTCGCCTGCGGGTGGTGCGATCCGGATGCTGGTGCCCCCGGCAGCCTTCTCCTCGACGAGTTTGGCCTTGCCCAGGCTGCCCTCGGCGGTGGACTTGAACAGGGTCTGCTCGGAGACACCGTCGGAGCTGACGGCGCTGGCGGTCAGGCGGTAGTTCTTGGGGGTATCGCCGAGCACGGACTCAGCAGCGGGCCATTTGCTGGGATCTGTGGCGCCGGCGGCCTGGTCCGTGGTCGCTGTGCCTGCCAGCCCGGAGTTGTAGCCAAGGTAATCCATGGCGTCGAGCCGTGGCGCTTCCAGGTTCTGCGTCACGCGGGACACCAGGCTGATGGGTGCCGCCACGGACGTTCCGGAAAGCTTCCGGATGTTCTCGAGCTGGTCAAAGCCGATGCCGCCGCCACCGTTGGCGATCTCCGGCTGCATCAGCGCCCCGGAGCCTGCCTTGGCCTGGACCAGGACGTCGTAGAGACCCCGCGAGTTCTCATCCACCGTTCGATTGAGTGCGGCCTGCGACTGGCCTTGGACGAGGACCGACAAGCACATGGCTGCGATCAAGATGGCCGCGGTCAGCAGCAGCACTTTGCTTCTGATGAACCTCTGGACGGCGTTCATTGGGCTCCCTGAAACCTGGATTGCGTGCGCACACCGGGATCCGCAGGCGGCGGATATATAGGATTTCCTGCCTGGTGTGCAAAAAGTATTGGCCGGTCTGCCGGCGTGGTCCTGAAACAGGACCCAGCCATTGTAAGCAGACCGGCCAATCATACGTGGCCGACGTTAAGGTTCGGTCACGCGTAGTTGATGGCGGTGCGGTTCTTAGTCCTCGAGGTCCACTTCGCGGACCATTTCGGCGCCGATGCCTGCCTTGATGGCGTCAAGCACCTGCTGCGGAACGGAACTGTCGATGGTCAGCAGTGCCAGAACCTGGCCGCCTTCCGCCTGCCGTGCCACCTGCATGCCGGCAATGTTGATGTTGTTCATGCCCAGGATGTGTCCGATGGTTCCGATCACACCAGGCCGGTCGGCGTAGGCCACCACCACGAGGTGCTCGCTGATGGGGATCTCAACGTCGTAGCCGTTGACGCCGACGAGCTTCTGGATCTGCTTCGGACCCGTGAGCGTACCTGCCACGGAGATCTGGCTGCCGTCGCTCAAAGCACCCCGGATGGTGAGGACGTTGCGGTAGTCCTCCGCTTCCGCCGTCGTGATGAGGCGGACGTTGATGCCGCGCTGTTCGGCGATGACCGGGGCGTTGACGTAGGAAACCTGCTCGGTCACCACATCGGCAAAGATGCCCTTGAGCGCGGCGAGTTCCAGGACCTTGACGTCCAGCGCCGCGATCTCGCCGGCCACCTCGACGTCGATCTGGGTCAGGGAGGCGTGGGTCAGCGCGGTGAAGATCCGGCCCAGCTTTTCGATCAGCGGGATGCCCGGACGGACATCGGAGGCGATCACGCCGCCGGCCACGTTCACGGCATCCGGTACGAGTTCGCCGGCCAGCGCCAAACGCACGGACTTGGCAACCGAGACGCCTGCCTTCTCCTGGGCTTCATCGGTGGATGCACCCAGGTGCGGGGTGACCACCACGTTGTCCAGGGCGAAGAACGGAAGGTCCGTGCTGGGTTCCTTGACGAAGACGTCCACGGCTGCGCCGGCGATCTGGCGGTCCTGCAGGGCTGCGTAGAGAGCCTCTTCGTCCACGAGGCCGCCACGGGCCACGTTGACCACGTAGGCGGTGGACTTCATCTTGGTGAACGCGTCGGCGCCGAGCATGCCGACGGTTTCCGGCGTCTTGGGCATGTGGATGGTAACGAAGTCCGACTGGCTCAGCAGTTCATCGAGGGTGACGAGCTTGACGCCGAGCTGCGCGGCGCGGGCCGAGGTGATGTACGGATCGTAGGCGAGGATTTCGGTGTCGAAGCCCTGGAGGCGGGCAGCAACGAGGGCGCCGATGCGGCCCAGGCCGATGATGCCGATCTTCTTCTCGAATAGTTCGATGCCGGTGTACTTGGAGCGCTTCCATTCACCGTTTTTCAGCGCGGAGCTGGCCTGCGGGATGTGGCGTGCGAGGCTCAGGATGTGGCCCACGGTCAGTTCCGCTGCCGAAATGATGTTCGACGTCGGGGCGTTGACCACCATCACGCCGGCCTGTGTGGCGGCCTTAATGTCAACGTTGTCCAAGCCAACACCGGCGCGGGCGATGACCTTGAGGTTCTTCGCGGCGGCAATGGCTTCGGCGTCCAGGTGGGTGGCGGAGCGGACCAGGATGGCGTCCACGTCCGCGATGGCGGCGAGCAGCTGGGACCGGTCGGAGCCGTCAGTCTGGCGGATCTCGAAGTCCGGGCCGAGGGCCTCGATGGTGGCGGGCGAAAGTTCTTCGGCGAGCAGTACTACGGGTTTTGACACGAGTGATCCTCTGCGTTGCAGTCCTTGGGATGGAACAAGTCTAGGCGGACGGAAAGGCCGGGCTCACATTGTTAAGTGAACCCGGCCTCATAATGGCACCCGAGGGGCACCCGCACAGCAGACTTAGCGGGCTGCGGAGCCCTCTACGTAATCCTCGTCCGTCTGCTGCCAGGCGAAGAGGGAGCGCAGCTCGCGGCCAACGGCCTCGATCGGGTGCTGCTCAGCCTTGGCACGCAGGGCCTTGAACTCTTCGCCGCCGTTGTCCTGGTCGTCGATGAAGCGCTTGGCGAACGCGCCGCTCTGGATGTCGGCGAGGACAGCCTGCATGTTTTCCTTCACGTCGGGGGTGATGACGCGCGGGCCGGAGACGTAGTCGCCGTACTCTGCGGTGTCGGAAACGCTCCAGCGCTGCTTGGCGATGCCGCCTTCCCACATGAGGTCAACGATGAGCTTGAGCTCGTGAAGAACCTCGAAGTAGGCGATCTGCGGCTGGTAGCCGGCTTCGGTCAGGGTTTCGAAGCCGTACTGGACCAGCTGGGACACGCCGCCGCAGAGGACGGACTGCTCGCCGAAGAGGTCGGTTTCGGTCTCTTCGGTGAAGGTGGTCTTGATGACGCCGGCGCGGGTGCCGCCGATGGCCTTGGCGTAGGACTTGGCCAGGTCCCAGGCTGCGCCGGTGGCGTCCTGCTCCACGGCGATAATGTCCGGGATGCCTCGGCCGGCTTCGAATTCGCGGCGCACGGTGTGTCCCGGAGCCTTCGGGGCGATCAGGATGACGTCAACGCCCTCCGGCGCCTCGATGTAGCCGAAGCGGATGTTGAAGCCGTGGGCGAAGGCCAGTGCCTTGCCCGGGGTCAGCTTGTCCTTGATGGAGTCGTTGTAGATCGAGCGCTGGTACTGGTCCGGCGCCAGGATCATGATGACGTCGGCCCATTCGGCGGCGTCGGCAACGGTCAGGGCCTTGAAGCCGGCTTCTTCGGCCTTGGCGATCGACTTCGAGCCTTCCTTGAGGGCGATGACAACCTCGACGCCGGAGTCGCGCAGGTTCAGCGCGTGGGCGTGGCCCTGGGAGCCATAGCCAACAATGGCGACCTTGCGACCCTGGATGATCGACAGGTCGGCGTCGTCGTCGTAGAACATTTCAGTCACTTGGGTAACTCCTCTTGAGTGATTCACTGGGTAATTAGTCTGGGGTGTTGCGGTACTGCACGGGCATTGCGCCGCAGGTGGGGCCGTGCCCCGCCTCAACTAAGCGCTGCGCAAAGCCCTGTCACTCATGGAGCGGGATCCCCGTCCAACGGCCAGGGTGCCGGACTGCACAATTTCGCGGATGCCGAAGGGCTCAAGCACTGAGAGCAGCGCCGTGAGCTTTTCGGGGTGGCCTGTTGCTTCAATGACCACGGAGTCTGTGGAGACGTCAACCACTGAAGCACGGAACAGGTCTGCAGCCTGGGTCACCTGCAGACGAGTCGCGGCATCCGCACGTACCTTGACCAGGATGTGGTCTCGCTGCACGGAAGATTCGGAGGTGAGCTCAACAATCTTGATCACGTTGACCAGCTTATTGAGCTGCTTGGTGACCTGTTCAATCAGGTCACCGTCGGCGTCGACGACGACGGTCATCCGGGACATGCCCGGAACTTCCGTCGGGCCCACGGCCAGGGAGTTGATGTTAAAGGCGCGTCGGGCGAACAGGCTCGCGACGCGGGTCAGTACACCGGGCTTGTCTTCAACCAGAACGGACAGTGTGTGGCGGGTCATGTTCAGTCCTCCTCTTCCCATTCCGGGGTCATGTTGCGGGCAACCTGGATCTGGTCGTTGCTCACGCCGGCGGGCACCATCGGCCACACCATGGAGTCGGGGCTCACGACGAAGTCGATAACCACGGGGCGGTCATTGATTTCGAGGGCCTTCTGGATGGTGGCATCAATATCCTCGTCCCGCTCGCAGCGGAAGGAGGCACAGCCGTAGGCCTCCCCCAGCTTGACGAAGTCAGGGATGCGGACGGATTCGTGGCCGGTGTTGAGGTCCGTGTTGGAGTAGCGCCCCTCGTAGAACAGGGTCTGCCACTGCCGGACCATGCCCAGCGAGGAGTTGTTGATGATGGCAACCTTGATGGGGATCTTGTTGATGGCGCAGGTGGCCAGTTCCTGGTTGGTCATCTGGAAGCAGCCGTCGCCGTCGATGGCCCAGACCACACGGTCCGGCTCCCCCACTTTGGCGCCCATGGCGGCCGGTACGGCATAGCCCATGGTGCCGGCGCCGCCTGAGTTCAGCCAGGCGTGCGGGCGCTCGTACTTGATGAACTGTGCCGCCCACATCTGGTGCTGGCCAACGCCGGCAACGTAGATGCCTTCGGGGCCAGTCAGCGCGCCGATGCGTTCGATGACGCGCTGCGGGGCGCTGAGCCCGTCCTCCGGCTCGGTCCAGCCCAGCGGGTAGGTTTCCTTAAGGTTGTTAAGGAACGCCCACCAGGTGGTGAGGTCCGGCGTGCCGGCGGATTCGAACTGGGAGCGGACAGCCTCGGTGAGCTCGGGGATGATTTCCTTGACGGATCCCACGATCGGCACGTCGGCGGTACGGTTCTTGGAGATCTCGGCGGGATCAATATCCGCGTGGATCACCTTGGCGTTCGGGGCGAAGGACTTCAGGATGCCCGTCACCCGGTCATCGAAGCGGGCGCCGAGCGTGATGAGCAGATCGGACTGCTGCAGCGCCGTGACCGCGGAAACCGTGCCATGCATGCCCGGCATGCCCACGTGCTGCGGGTGCGAATCGGGGAACACACCGCGTGCCATCAGGGTAGTGACAACGGGCGCACCCGTGAGTTCCGCCAGTTCGCGGAGTTCCGCGGCAGCGTGTGCCTTCACCACACCGCCGCCCACGTAGAGCACGGGTTTGGTGGCCGAGGCGATCAGCTTGGCAGCTTCGCGGACCTGCTTGTTATGGCCGCGCGTCACCGGGCGGTAGCCGGGGAGGTCGATCTTCGGCGGCCAGGAGAAGGTCATCTGACCCTGCTGGGCGTCTTTGGCGATGTCCACCAGGACGGGTCCCGGACGTCCGGACGAGGCCAGGTGGAAGGCCTCCGCCATAACGTGCGGGATGTCGTTGGGGTCGGTCACCAGGAACGAATGCTTGGTGATCGGCATGGTGATGCCAACAATGTCGGCTTCCTGGAAAGCATCGGTGCCGATCACACCGCTGGAGACCTGGCCGGTGATGGCCACCAGCGGCACGGAATCCATGTGGGCATCCATGATGGGGGTAACGAGGTTGGTGGCACCGGGGCCCGAGGTGACGATACAGACGCCCACCCGGCCGGTAACCATGGCATAGCCTTGCGCGGCGTGGCCGGCTCCCTGTTCGTGACGGACCAGTACGTGATTCATGCTGGAGGCCATCAAGGGGTCATAGGTAGGCAGGATAGCGCCACCAGGCAAACCAAAAATATCGTCGACGCCGAGTTCTTCGAGCGATCGGACAATAGCTTGCGAGCCGGTCATCACCGTTGGGGGTACAACGTTGTTCGGCCCAAGGACAGGAGAGACAGCGGCAAGATCAGCGACGACGGCGGCCTGGTCAGCCGTTCGGTCGGCGCGTTCCGGAGCCTTGGGGGCTCCAGCGGACTTAGTAGCCATCAGCGAGGGGCTGATCGGCGATCCTTTGCTCATCGGACTCTTCCTTGTGGATCATCTGTGTACTTGGAAATGCGGAAATAAAAAAACCCCTCAGCCTGGCGGCTTTTCGAGGGGTTGCGCGTGACGGTTCGTTACCAGTCGGGCTAGTGAGCCACGCGCTTGGTAAGGACGACGGCTGCATCTGCAGCGGCGCAGCTGGTAACGAATGCGATCATGCGTTCAGTTTTCCCTCTGTGTGAGATACATGTCAACGAGGACTGTGCGCATCTCACAGTGTGGACACCATTGTCCACTGGTTGGCCACGTTCCCCAACTGGGTCGCAGTAACTGTCGTTATGAGCGCTCATAACGACAGTTACGGCTACCTAGTTGGGCTCAACCAGCAGCCGAGGTTGAGGAACGAAATCGTGCTACCCGCAGTATGCGCCCGTGGAGGCGCTGTGGACCAGCTTGGCGTACTTGGCGAGCACACCCTTGGTGAACTTGGCCGGGAGGGGCTCCCAGCCGATCTTGCGGGATTCGAGCTCGGCCTCATCAACCAGCAAGTCGAAGCTGCGGGCCGCGATGTCCACGCGGATCCGGTCCCCGTCCTTGACGAAGGCGATGGGGCCGCCGTCGACAGCTTCCGGTGCCACGTGGCCTATGCAGAGGCCGGTGGTTCCGCCGGAGAAACGGCCGTCAGTGAGGAGCAGTACGTCCTTGCCGAGCCCCGCGCCCTTGATGGCGCCCGTGATGGCGAGCATTTCGCGCATGCCGGGGCCGCCTTTGGGGCCTTCGTAGCGGATGACCACAACATCCCCGGCCTTGATCAGGCCCTCATCCAGGGCGGCCAGGGCACCCTGCTCGCGCTCGAAGACGCGGGCGGTGCCTTCAAAGACGTCGGCGTCGAAGCCGGCACTCTTCACCACAGCACCCTCGGGCGCCATGGTGCCGTGCAGGATGGTGATGCCGCCGGTCTTGTGGATCGGGTTGTCCATGGCACGGAGGATCTTGCCGTCCAGGTCCGGCGGGTTGATCGCAGCGAGGTTCTCGGCCACGGTCTTGCCCGTGACGGTGAGGCAGTCGCCGTGCAGCAGGCCGGCGTCGAGCAGTGCGCGCATGATGACGGGCACGCCGCCGATCTTGTCCACGTCGGTCATGACGTAGCGGCCGAAGGGCTTCAGGTCACCGAGGTGCGGGATCTTGTCGCCGATGCGGTTGAAGTCCTCCAGGTTCAGCTCGACTTCAGCCTCGCGGGCGATGGCCAGGAGGTGCAGGACGGCGTTGGTGGAGCCACCGAAGGCCATGGTGACGGCGATGGCGTTTTCGAACGCCTTCTTGGTCATGATGTCCCGGGCGGTGATGCCAAGGCGGAGCAGGTTGACCACTGCTTCGCCGGACTTGCGGGCAAATTCATCACGGCGGCGGTCTGCCGAGGGCGGGGCGGCGGAGCCGGGGAGGGACATGCCCAGGGCCTCGCCGATGCAGGCCATGGTGTTGGCGGTGTACATCCCACCGCAGGCGCCTTCGCCGGGGCAGATGGCCTTTTCAATACGGGTCAGGTCTTCGAGGCTCATCTTGCCCGCGGCGCATGCACCGACGGCTTCGAAGGCGTCAATCAGGGTGACTTCCTTTTCGGAGCCGTCCTCAAGCTTGACCCAGCCCGGCATGATGGAGCCGGCGTACAGGAACACACTGGCCAGGTCCAGGCGGGCGGCAGCCATCAGCATGCCGGGGAGGGACTTGTCGCAGCCGGCCAGGAGGACCGAGCCGTCGATGCGCTCGGCCTGCATGACGGTTTCCACGGAGTCGGCAATGACCTCACGGGAAACGAGCGAGAAGTGCATGCCTTCGTGGCCCATGGAGATGCCGTCGGAGACAGAGATGGTGCCGAACTGCATGGGGAAACCGCCGCCTGCGTGGACACCTTCCTTGGCGCCCTGGGCCAGCCGGTTCAGGGAGAGGTTGCAGGGAGTGATTTCATTCCAGGAACTCGCAACGCCGATCTGGGGCTTCGCGAAGTCGTCATCGCCCATGCCGACGGCGCGGAACATACCGCGCGCGGGGGCGGCATGGATCCCGTCGGTGACGACCCGGCTGCGGGGTTTGATGTCGATCTTGTTCTCGGTTGCTGTTTGGGTGTCCTCACTCATGGGTCAAAGTCTATGACTCCGATCGGGACGCCAACGACCCGAACAGCACGTTTGGCCCATTTTCAGGAATATTTCGATCAAACAGTGGACGCTCGTCTCAAATTCTGAGACGGACCCTTACGGGCCTGCCGGAACCTAGACAGCCCCGTTCGCACCGACGTACCGTCAGGGAACGGCAACCGTGCCATCCGGACTGAAGGGCCCTGCTATGGATTTTGTCTTCTGGATTATCCTCATTGTGCTGATCGTGGGCGTTGTGTGGTGGCTGCTGAACCGCAGCAGCTCCTCGAGCACCGGTGACTCCACGCCCATCCGGACGGACGGCGGACTCTCCGGCGGAAGCGCAGCTGCCTCGGCGGAAGCCGCAGGCACGGCGGGCATCCCCAGTGCTGCGGGCTTCGGCGCTGCTGAGCCGACACCACCGACGACGGCGGACGAGGCGCCCGTGCGGTCCAGCACGGCAGAACCCCAGGAAGCCGGGGGTGGGCACAAGGCCGGCCTTGGAGAACCCAGCTTGGAAAAGGACACCATCGTCGGGCAGGACGCCGGTGTTGACCCCGAAGTTGTCGGTTCCACTGTTACTGCTGGTGCCGCAGATACCGCTGGCGCCACAGACACTTCTGGTCCCGCAGAAACCGCTGCAGCCGATGCACGGGAACGCCCGTCCGCCGAAGAACTGTCATCCCCCGAGTCGGCTGGCTCTGGGGAACCCGGCCGACCTGGGCAGCTGGCTGGGCAAGAGGAGCCGGCTCGCCCGGAGTCGCTAGCAGCCCAGGAACCTGGCAGCAAGGAGAGTGTGAGCCGGCAGGCAGACGAAGCCGAGTGGGAAACCCAGTGGTCAGAGGCAAGCGCACCAGCCCAACCCGCCGCCAGCCACCGGCCGGCAGGCGAAGCGTCCACCGTAATTGCCGACACCCCAACGTCCGAAGCACCACCGGCCCAGGGCGCTGGATTTGTGCATCACCCGGAATACACGGAGCCCCATGCGCCCACGCTGCCCGGCGCAGAAACAGCCGCTGCGGAAGCCGAAGCCGCTGATACGCAACCCGAAGTGGCCGCCGCCGATTCAGCCCCGCACGCGGCAAGCGCCGCTCCCATGCAGGCTGCAGGATCCATGGAGGCCGCAGTAGCCACAGACACCGCAGTATCACCAGAGGCCGCTGAAGCCCGGACCATGGAGCCGGCAGCCGTGGCGGACTACGAAGCTGCACCGGAACCGACCGGGCATCTGGCCGCGGACCAGCCCTACGGCGCAGGTTCCGCGTCGCCCGGCCCGGATGGAAGCGGTCCGGCGGATTTCGAGGTCAAGGCCGACGCCGGAACAATGGTCTATTACGAGGAGGGGCATCCGGACTATGTGCAGACGAAAGCCGACGTCTGGTTTGAGTCGGCGGCCCATGCGGAAGCTGCCGGCTTCCGCGCCCCCCGGCGGACGCGTATCTGACCGGACGCAGGCGCACTTTCGGGCCTTCGCGGCGGCCAAGCCCACTGCGGGCGCCTTCGCAGTGTGCCTGGCCGTGCTGCTGTCGGGCTGCACGGGGGACGCCAACGATGCCCCCACCGGCAATATCACAGGAACCGGGACCGGGGCCGGCCCGGGTAACGCCACGCCACCGGAGGTTGTGGCACGGCTCGATCTCCAGCTCGACATTCCCTGGGCCGCGGTATTCCTGCCGAACGGAACCGCCGTCGTCTCCGAGCGTGACTCTGCGCTGCTGAAAGCTGTCCGTGATGGCAGGGCGACCACCATCGGCCAGGTCCCCGGCGTGGCTCCTGGCGGTGAGGGAGGCTTGCTGGGACTAGCCCTCTCCCCCGGCTTTCCGTCCGCCAACTACCTTTACCTGTACTTCACCTCGGCACAGGACAACCGCATCGCCCGGCTGAAGCTGACGGAACAGCCTGACGGATCCCTGGACCTTGGCGACCCCGAGGTGGTCTTTTCCGGAATCCCCAAGGCATCAACCCACAATGGCGGCCGGATCCGCTTCGGCCCGGACGGGTTCCTGTACGTGGGCACAGGCGACTCCCAGCGCCGCGAACAGCCACAGGACCGCAACGCTCTGGGCGGGAAGATCCTGCGGCTGACTCCGGAGGGTGACCCCGCACCTGGCAACCCTTTCGGCAATGCCGTGTACAGCTTGGGGCACCGAAACGTCCAAGGACTGGCGTGGGACAGCGCCGGCCGGCTCTGGTCCAGCGAGTTCGGCCCGGACGTCAACGACGAGCTCAACCTCATCGAGCCGGGAGCCAACTACGGCTGGCCCGCAGTAACCGGCGCACCTCACCGGGAGGCGTACCGCGACGCGAAGGTGGTGTGGCCTTCGACGGCGGACTCCTCACCCAGCGGCCTGGAAATTGCCGGGTCGACGGCCTACCTCGGCGCCCTGCGCGGCCAACGCCTCTGGACGGTGTCCTTGTCCGGCGAGGAGGCAAGCGCTCCTGTGGCCTATTTCACACGCGAATACGGCAGGATCCGGGACGTCATCCGGACTCCCGACGGCGGCTTCTGGCTGCTCACCAACAACAAAAACCCTGATTTTGTGCTGGTTCTGACCCCTCCCGGCTGAACCTGGGGAGCATTGGGGCCTCGATTTCACATGGGTCGGAAGTTCGTGTAGAGTTTCATGTCGTTGCGGAGATCAACCGGGAAAGAAAAAGCCCGGTAGGTCACCACATAGGAGATGCACCTCTAGCTCAATTGGCAGAGCAATTGACTCTTAATCAATGGGTTCCGGGTTCAAGTCCCGGGGGGTGCACCACAGAAACCCCGTCTTCACTGGCCACAAGCCTGAAGGCGGGGTTTCCTTTTGTCCCTCGATCGCTGTGGGGTATTTAGGGGCTGATTTATTCGCTGCTGCTCCGGGGTAAGAGCTGGGACACGCCGCCATCACAGCCGACTGCCGCGCGAACTCCGAATTCAACCACCTTTGGCTTCCTTGGCACCACGTATGTCCACCAAAAGAGGCACTCATTCCTTCCGGAATGTGGCGGTACGTCCCTCACGGCGCCCGAACCGGCGGTGATCGGAACCGAGGAATTAGCCATGGCTTCGAGACCCGCTGTCAGTCTGCATTCCGCCAGACACGGGACGGAATTCCCACGTATAAGAGCCGTCAGCCTTGAGGCTCATCCGTAGGTGACCCCAGGTGTCGCTAAACTTCCGCTGCACATAAGGGGGGCTGCTGGTGAACGCCCGGAGGCCGATTCCACCAGTGGACACCTGAAACTGTTGCATCCCGTCCGCAACGCACTGGTCCTCGTTGTTTATCGGGCAGGTCCGCTCATAATTGTGCTGTGAGCCGGACAGCAACACACGAACGCGGTTCGCCCAGAACACGTCAATCCACGGCTTCGCCTTAGAGAAGCGGGTATGGCTCGATGTGTTGCTGGTGAAATACGGATCATGATATATAACCGCCAGATGCTTTCCAGCGGCCTTCGCCGCTTTCAGATTGGCATCCATCTCTGAGGTCATCGCCTGCGCCCGCTTAGCGTTATAACGCCAAGTGGCCGTAGGCGCTACAAGAATGTGCCAGTTGCCCTTGTCGAACGAATACCATTCAAGAGCGTCTTGGAACCGTACAACATCGGAGCTAGTCGCGCTCTTCACCGTGGACACGCACTGCCCATCCATGTACCGGTCAACGTCGTCATTTTCGCCGGATTCAACATCATGATTCGGGCCAGCGGTCCAGTACGTCTTGGCCTTAGCCGGACCCCACAACTGGTTGTAAGCCTCGAGCGCGGTACAGGTGCCCTTGTCATACTGGAAATCGCCCAGCGCAAGGAAGTTGTCCAGCGAACCGTCGTTGAGACCGGCGATGATACTAGCCGCGTTCTTACCACTGTGCGACGTGGCCGACGTGTTACCCGCAGGGTTTATGTCCCCGGTGGCGGCGAACTCAAACGACTCATCGGATGGCGGCGGCAGGGCAGCGGGAGTTGGATCGCCAGCCGCATAGACGCGAACCCAATCCACTCGCATCTCGCCAGCGCCGTTATCAGTGCTGTCTGGGAACCAGTCCAGTTGTAGCGTCTGGTGCATCGGTCCGGGAGGCTGGTGCGCCGGGTCGTTGTCCTCAAACCACTTAACCCCATCGACGTAGCCGACGATCCCATTCGGAGACCAGTCAACCGCGTAGTTGTGGAACTGACTAACGTCCAGAGCCTTGGCCGCCGACGTCTGCGAGTTCGAACATCCATAGTGGTGGAAGAACTTGATGACGTTCCGCTCAACCGTCGTCTCCGCGTAGTTAATTTCGCCGTCACACGGCCACTTCCCACTATCCGGCCACAGGATCGACACCATGTGGTACTCATTGTCACCCGATCCCGCCGCGCGGACCTCCCACCGGCCGTACTTCTGGCGCGCAAACTTCGCGCTCATTCCAGCGGTCGTGCCGTCCGGTGTTCCAGTCATGACCATTTCGGAACCGTCGACCGTGACCTGCTGGGGACTCCGAATGCCATTCCCCGCGTGCCCGGCACTGTTGTACACGGACCACTTCGCGGCGTCCGGTGCGCCGGTATAGTTGAACTCGTCGCCAGCGGTCGGCGTGCCCCAGTTCAGATCTGTCGCGGCCGAGCCTGTCGTTGGCGTAGTCGGCGTTGGCGTAGCTGATGCTGATGTGGCGGCCGGCGCCGCTGTCGTTACTGCCGGTCCAGTTGAAGGGGCCGAGCAGCCGGCCAGGAGGATTGCCACGACCCCAAGGGCGACCAAGTGTTTCCGCATACGTCAGATGATAAGGGCATCGCGCGGCGAGACCTAGGCCAGATACCGCTGGTGATGTTGAAGAGTTCATTAAGGAACTCCGCCGCGTCAGCGGTTTCCAGGACAAGGTCCTGCAGGCGGGAGATGATCCAGCCCTCAGCCGCTGCAGGACCTTGTGAAGCGACCAACGATGCACCTCTTGGAAGTGGGCCCTGAACCGCCGCAAAACCACGCGGCCAAGACGCCCACTTCTTGACCTTTCCCCCCTCAGGGTACAACCAATAAAGGCACCACCGCTGCGGAATTTTGCAGTAATGGTGCCAGCCAGATTTACCGGATTCCGGGATGGCTAGCCGAGCGGGGCACCGTCCACCAGGGCGCGGGTTGACGGCGAGGCGAACTGGCTGGCCAGCTCCCGGACCACCGCCTGGAGCTCCTGCCGCAGGGCGTCGGGGTCAATGGCTGCCGCGGCGAGTACCGAGCGTTCCATCTCAACTGCTGCGGTTGCGGCTTCCCGGCCGCTGTCGGTGAGGGACACCACCTGGCTGCGGCGGTCCGAGGTGCTGCGGACGCGGGCAATGTGGCCGTGGGATTCCAACCGGCTCAGTGTTTTACCCATGGTCTGGGCCTGAACGCGCACATATTGGGCGAGTTGGGCCTGTGTCATCGGCCCCTGCGCAGAGAGGACTTCGATAGCGATCACGCCGGCGTGCGTCAATCCGATGGCGCTTAGCTTTTCGTTCCAGGAGTGTTCTACGAGGCGTGCCGCAGTGGACAATAGGCGCCCAGTGGGCCAGCGATCCATGTCAGGCATACCAGCAAGTATAGCTAAGGCTGGTTAGCACCGGTCGTGGATGCTTACTAAACTGGTGTGTTCCGCCTGCAACGAGGAGATTAACAGTGGCTGACAGACTCTTGACCGGCGACGTAGCGCCCGGCTTCACCCTGAAGGATTCTTCGGGTAAAGACGTCAACCTGGCCTCCGGCCACAGCGGCAGCACCATCGTGTATTTCTACCCAGCCGCTGCCACCCCCGGCTGCACGAAACAGGCCTGCGATTTCCGCGACAGCCTGGCATCCTTCACGTCGGCCGGTTATCGGGTCCTGGGTGTTTCCCCCGATTCCGTGGACAAACTTGCTGCCTTTGCCGCCAACGAGGACCTGAGCTTTCCGTTGCTTTCGGACGGGGACCATGCCGTGGCCGAGGCCTATGGCGCCTGGGGCGAAAAGAAGAACTATGGACGGACGTATGAGGGACTGATCCGCAGCACGGTGGTGATCGATCCCGACGGAAAGGTGGCGCTGGCCCAGTACAACGTCCGGGCCACCGGCCACGTGGCAAAACTGCGGCGCGACCTCAATCTGGACGCGTAACGCATTACGCGTGCCGAGGCACAGGGGCAGGAACCGGCTGACCGGAACCCCGCCGGCCCGAGGCTACAATGGAAGCTGGCACCGCCGTCGTACGTTTTTATCCGTAGGCCATCTGGCCAAGGTTGAGACAACGGCGGCAACTGCCAAGCGCGAGTGGTGAAATTGGCAGACACGCAGGATTTAGGTTCCTGTGCCTTCGGGCGTGGGGGTTCAAGTCCCCCCTTGCGCACACTTACACAGAGATCCCGGGCCCACAGGCCCCGGGATCTCTGTCATTTAACTGTCCCAGCCACGGCATTCTCCCCCGGTTTGGCGCGCAATTAAAAACTCTTGGCGATCCACCCATCCGCTTCCGTGCTCCGGCCGAATACCCATTGAGACACCAGCCAAGGGCAGGTGCCCAACAGTCGGAAAAGGCCACGCGGCAGGCACAACGTCTGCCGCAGGCAAGAAATCGGCACAAACAAGGAGAACCGAAATGCAGTCATTCAAGCGCACATCCTTCACCGTCGCAGGCGTTGCAGCTGCAGCCCTGCTGAGCCTTACCGCCTGCGGTGGAACAGCAACCACAACCCCGAGCTCCTCCGCTCCGGCCGCCGCACCGTCAGCAACGAAGATGGCCCCGTCACCGTCCGCCAGTGCTGCTGCCATGGATCCGGCCGCAAACCTCGTTGGCGCAGGCTGCGCCGGCTACGCAGAGAAGGTCCCCACCGGGGCAGGCTCGGTTGCCGGGATGGCCCTTGACCCGGTAGCGGTCGCGGCATCCAACAACCCCATCCTGACCACCCTCACGGCAGCTGTCTCCGGCAAGCTGAACCCGAAGGTTGACCTGGTTGACACCCTTAACGGCGGCGAATTCACGGTCTTCGCTCCGGTGGATGACGCCTTCGCCAAGATCGATGCCGCCACCATCGAAACGCTCAAGACGGACGACGCCCTGCTGAGCAAGATCCTGACCTACCACGTGGTCCCCGGCCAGATCACCCCTGACAAGATCGCCGGCACACACGCCACGGTCCAGGGCGGATCGGTCACCGTGACCGGCAGCAAGGATGCCCTCATGGTTGATGGCGCCAGCGTGATCTGCGGCGGCGTCCAGACCAAGAACGCCACCGTTTACCTGATCGACTCGGTGCTGATGCCCAAGTAGTCCGGCTTTCAAGCCCAGAGGCCTGTTCCGCAGCCGGAACAGGCCTCTGGCGTGTGTCCAGGGAGCACCGGGGTGTGTCAACTAGACTGTGTCCTTGGCCCGCAGTCCGCGGCGCCGGCCGGAAGCAGCCAGAGGTGATAGACGAGTGCCCAGAAGTACTTCGCGGCGAACGGTCATCAAGACCGGCGCCGTTTTTATGGCGTTAGGCCTGACCTCCTGTACCGGCAACCCACCGCCTTCGCCCTCGGCAACGTCTCCTTCGACGGCGCCCGCCGGCGCTGAACCCACCGAAACGTTCACGTTCGGCACGGCGTCCCAGCCCCTCGGCCTGGACCCCGCGCTCTCGAACGATGTGGAAAGCTACCGGATCACCCGGCAGATCCTCGAAGGCCTGGTGGGTGTGGACCAGACCACGGGCAAGCCCACGCCGCTGCTGGCAACGGAATGGTCCGAAGAAAACGAAGGCCGCTCGTACACGTTCAAACTCCGCAGCGGCGTCTCGTTCCAGGACGGCATGCCCTTCAACGCCGACGCCGTGTGTGCCAATTTCAACCGCTGGTTCGCCTTCTCGGCGGAACTGCGGCGGCAAGCGCCGGGAAGCTCGTTCAAGAGCGTGTTCAAGGCACATTCCGAGGACGCTGCGCTCTCCATTTTCAAGAGCTGCACGGCCCTTTCCGCTGACACTGTCCGGATCGACCTGACCCAGCGCTTCACTGCGTTCCTCCAGGCGCTCACCCTGCCGGCGTTCGCCATCGCATCCCCGGCCGCCCTGACGGCGGGCACGGCGGATGTCCTGGATCAGACCCGTGGCGGAAACCCGGTCTCCCGGTTCGCCACCAACCCCGTCGGCACAGGACCGTTCAGCCTGGCCGCCTGGGACGAGGCGAGAGTCCGGCTCATCAGCCACAAAAACTACTGGGGTGACCGCGGGCAGATCTCCACCATTAATTTCGTCACGTACGACCACCCCCAGACGCGGCTTCAGGCCCTCCTGGACGGCAAGATCGACGGCTACGACGCCGTCACGGTGGGCAACTTCGATCAGCTGGTCAAGCGGGGCATGCAGATCGTCCAGCGTGATCCCTTCTCGGTGATGTACCTGGGCATCAACCAGGAAATTCCGGTCCTGCAGAACGAAAAAGTGCGGCAGGCCATTGAGCTGGCCATCGATAAGGAAACCCTGATCCGCAAGTTCTTCATCGACAACACCGCCAAGGCCTCACAATTCGTTCCTCCGAAGATCAGCGGTTTCAATAATGACGCTCCCGCACTGGGCCACGATCCTGTCAAGGCCAAGGCCTATCTGACCGAGGCCGGCTACACCGGGGAAGAGCTCAGGTTCTACTATCCGCTTAACGCCACCCGCCCGTATCTGCCCACGCCGGAGAAAATCTACGCCGAAATCAGCAGGCAACTGACCGCCGTCGGGTTCAACATTAAGCCTGTCCCGGTGGACTGGTCCGAAGGCTATCTCCAGAAAGTGCAGTCACCCGGGGACCACGGGCTCCACCTGCTCGGCTGGAATGGCGCGTATGCCGATGCCGATAACTTTGTGGGCCCGCTGTTCGGCGAAAAGAACGGCGAATTCGGCTACCAGGACCCGCAGGTCTTTTCCAAGATCAACCGCGCCCGCGGCCTCCCTGCCGGCAAGGAACGCGACGAGCAGTACCACACCATCAACGCCCAGATCGCGGCCACCGTGCCGGCAGTTCCCATCGCCTTCCCCATCTCGGCGCTCGCACTCTCGGACCGCGTCAGCAGCTACCCGGCGTCCCCGGTACTGAGTGAAGTTTTCACAAAGGTACAGCTAAAGCCTTGACGGCCCGGCCCAATTTCAGTATGCGGGCCGCCCGGGGATATTCTTTGACAGCCAGAGCCGCTGCTATCGGAGACTGATTGTGACCTTCATATCCAAGACCCAACATGCCGACGTCGTACTGATTGGCGGCGGCATCATGAGCGCCACGCTCGGGGCATTCATCAAGCAGCTTGAACCGAACTGGACCATCTCCCTGTTCGAACGCCTGGATCAGCCCGGGCTGGAAAGCTCCGACCCCTGGAACAACGCCGGAACGGGCCATGCCGCCCTGTGCGAGCTCAACTACTCCCCCGCAGCCAAAGACGGCTCGGTGAACCCGGCCAAGGCCCTGCTCATCAACGAACAGTTCCAGCTGTCCCGCCAGTTCTGGTCCCATCTTGTGGAAGAATCCCTGATCGGCTCGCCGAAGGGCTTCATCAACACCGTCCCGCACATGAGCTTTGTCATCGGCGAGGACAACACCAAATTCCTCAAGACCCGCTACGAAGCGCTCAAGCCCCACACGCTGTTCCGCAGCATGGAGTACTCCGAGGACCAGGCCCAGATCGCCAAATGGGCGCCGCTGATCGTCAAGGGCCGCGACGCGAAGCAGCGTATCGCCGCCACCCGGGCAACCGAGGGGACCGACGTCGACTTCGGGGCACTGACCCGTGAGCTCACCACCTACCTCGGGAACAACGGCGTCGAAATCAATTACGGCCATGACGTCAGCGGCATCTCCAAGGCGTCCGACGGCGGCTGGGACCTTTCGATCAAGCACCCGGCTTCCGGGGAACACGGCAAGATCCACGCCAAGTTTGTGTTTGTGGGCGCCGGCGGCGGCGCACTGCACCTCCTCCAGGCCTCCGGCATCCCGGAGAGCAAGGGCTTTGGCGGATTCCCCGTGTCCGGCCAGTTCTTCCGCTGCACCGACGAGAAACTTGCCGCCCAGCACAGCGCCAAGGTATATGGCCAAGCTTCGGTGGGCGCGCCGCCCATGTCGGTCCCGCACCTTGACACCCGGTACGTCGACGGGAAGCGTTCCCTCCTGTTCGGCCCCTATGCCGGCTTCTCCACCAATTTCTTGAAGAACGGCTCGTACCTTGACCTGCCGTTGTCCATCCGGCCCAGCAACATCATCCCGATGCTTGCAGTCGCCAAGGACAACATGGACCTCACCGCGTACCTCGTCAAGGAAGTTGCCAAGCGCCACGGGGACAAGGTGGAAGCGCTGCGCGAGTACTACCCCGAAGCCAAGGACGGCGACTGGGAGCTGATCACCGCCGGCCAGCGTGTGCAGATCATCAAAAAAGACCCGAAGCGCGGCGGCGTGCTGCAGTTCGGCACGGAAGTCATCGCCGGCCGTGACGGCACCATCGGTGCGCTGCTGGGCGCCTCGCCCGGCGCGTCCACAGCGGTGCCCATCATGATTGAACTGCTGCAGAAGTCCTTCCCGAAGAACTTCAAGGGCTGGCAGGGCAAGCTCAAGGACATGATGCCGGGCTACGGCGTGAAGCTGGATGAGAATCCGGAACTTGCTGCCGAACTCGAAACGGCAACGGCCAAGGCACTGCAGCTGGAGAGCGTTTCCGCCAACCACTGACGTCCGGCCGCCCGCCGGGCGTCAGGCCGGGCTGGACGGTCCGGGCCTCAGGCCCGGCTGGACGGTCCGGTCCGGTCCGCAGGAGTACGTCAACCCCACAGGAGAGACCCGCGATGTTCCGGCTGGCACAACTTTCATTGGCAAACCGGGCGCTGATCGCGCTGATCACCGTCTTCGCGACGGTGTTCGGCGTGATCACCATGTCATCGCTGAAACAGGAACTCATCCCCTCCATTGAGTTCCCGCAGATCACCGTCCTCTCCGCCATGTCCGGCGCCTCGCCCGAAGTGGTGGACAAGCAGGTCAGCGCACCGCTCGAAACCGCCCTGAACGGCGTCGAAGGCCTGGAGTCCACCTCCTCGACGTCACGCAACGGCGTCTCGCAGATCTCCATGGTGTTCACCTACGGGACAAACCTCGACCGCGCCCGGAACCAGATCGACCGCGCCATCTCCAACGCCAAACGCTCCCTGCCGGAGGACGTGCAGCCGCAGGCCATCGCGGGCAGCATCAGCGACTTCCCCATCGTGTTCCTGGCAGTGTCCTCGGACAAGCCCCTCAGCGAACTCAACGCCGACCTGGCACGCCTCTCCGTTCCCCGGCTCCAGAAGATCGACGGCGTCCGGGGAGCCGACGTGACCGGCGGCGCCACCCAGCACATCGAGATCCTCCCCCGGCCCGAGGCGATGGCCGCCAAGGGCACCACGATCGAGTCCATCCGGAACGCCCTCTCCAACAACGGCGCGCTGATCCCGGCCGGGACCATCCAGGAGCAGGGCAAGACGCTATCCCTCCAGATCGGCAGCCCGGTGGATTCCCTGGACGCCATCAAGGCGCTACCCGTGGGCGGAGCCAAGGATGCCGCGACCATCGGCACGGTAGCCGACGTTAGCCTGCAGGATGACGAACGGACCTCCATCACCCGGACCAACGGCCAGGAAACACTGGCCGTCTCCGTGACCAAGAAGCCCGACGGCGACACCGTGGGAATCTCCCACGCCGTGAACGACTCGTTGGCGGCCCTGGAGGCCGAGCTGGGGTCCAACGCAAAGTTCACGGCGGTGTTCGACCAGGCCCCGTTCATCGAGAAGTCCATCAAGGACCTCACCACCGAGGGCCTCCTCGGGCTGGGCTTCGCCGTCGCCGTCATCCTTGTCTTCCTGATGTCAGCCCGCTCCACCCTTGTTACCGCGGTCTCCATTCCGCTGTCGCTGCTGATCACCTTCATTGGCCTGTCCGCGACGGGCTATTCACTGAACATCCTGACCCTGGGCGCGCTGACCATTGCGATCGGCCGGGTGGTGGACGACTCGATTGTGGTGATCGAAAACATCAAACGCCACCTCAGCTACGGGGAGGAGAAAGTCCCCGCGATCCTCACCGCAATCCGGGAGGTGGCCGGCGCAATCACCGCCTCCACCTTGACCACTGTGGCGGTCTTCCTGCCCATTGCCTTCGTGAGCGAGCTCGCCGGCGAACTCTTCCGGCCGTTCGCCCTGACAGTCACCATGGCGCTGCTGGCATCCCTGCTGGTATCGCTGACCATCGTTCCGGTCCTGGCCTACTGGTTCCTCAAAAGCCCCGCCGGTTCCGCCCCCGCCGGTTCTCCCGCCGCTGGTTCGCCCGCTGCCCGCGAAGCTGCCGCCCGGGCTACTGCCGCCGCCCGTGCCCAGGCCCAGGAAGCCGAACAGAAAAGCCGGCTGCAGCGTGCCTACCTGCCCGTCCTCAGCAAGACCCAGAAGCACCCGGTGCTGACCCTCGTCGCCGCCGTGCTGGTACTCGGCGCCACGGCCGCCATGACGCCGCTGCTGTCCACCAACCTCCTCGGCGATTCCGGCCAGAACAGCCTGACTGTCCGCCAACTGATGCCAGCGGGCACAAGCCTGGCCGACACCAGCGCAGCCGCCATCAAGGTCGAGGACGTCCTCCGCGGCATCGAGGGTGTCAGGAATGTCCAGCTCACCTCCGGAAACGCGCAGGCAGGTTTTGCCGCCCTGACGTCCTCCGGCGCCGCCAACTCCACGTTCACGGTGGTGACGGATGAAAAGGCCAATCAGGCGAAGCTCCAGGAAACCGTCCGGACCGAAGTGGGCAAGGTGGCCGGTTCCGGGAAGATTACCGTCGGCACGCAGCAGGGTGGCTTCGGGACGTCCTCCACGGTGGACATCACCATCAAGGCGGCAACGTCCGAGGACCTCCGCACAGCCAGCGAGGCCATGGTGGAAGCAATGACCGGCGTGCCGGCGACCAGCGAGGTGGCAACCAACCTCGCGGCCAGACAGCCGGTGGTCCAGGTCAAGGTTGACCGGGCCAAGACCGCCGCAGCCGGACTGAACGAGGAACAGGTGGCCGGCGTCCTGGCTGCCACCATCAGCCCCATCCCCGCCGGCACGGTCCGGATCGACACCAACGACTTTCCGGTCCAGATCGGCAAGGGCACCCGGTTCACCAGCATTGACGCCGTGCGCAACATCGCGCTCCCTGCATCCGGCGCCCCCGTCACCCTGGGCAGCATCGCCTCAGTGGAACAGGTTGACGTGCCGGTCTCCATTACCGCCAGCAACGGCCAGCGGACCGCCAAAGTGTCAGTCACGCCGTCGGGCTCCAACCTCGGTGCGGTGAACGCGGAGGTGCAGAAGCGCCTCACGGAGGTCAGCCTCCCCGCAGGGGTCACCGCCGAACTCGGCGGCGCCACCACCCAGCAGGCCGAGTCCTTCCAGCAGCTGGGCCTGGCGCTCCTCGCCGCGATCGCGATTGTCTACGTCATTATGGTGGCCACCTTCAAATCGCTGATCCAGCCCCTGATCCTTCTGGTGTCCGTTCCCTTTGCCGCCACCGGCGCCGTGGCCCTGCTGCTGGCCACGGGCGTTCCGCTGGGCCTGCCGTCGCTGATCGGCATGCTGATGCTTGTGGGCATCGTGGTTACCAACGCCATTGTGCTCATCGACCTCATCAACCAGTACAGGCAGCCACGGGACGGCCGCGGCGGGATGAGCGTGGCGGACGCAATCACCCATGGCGCCAGGCAGCGGCTCCGCCCCATCCTGATGACCGCGCTGGCCACCGTTTTCGCCCTGACACCCATGGCGCTTGGCCTGACCGGGGGCGGCGGCTTCATTTCCCAGCCGCTGGCCGTGGTGGTGATCGGCGGCCTGGTTTCTTCCACAACGCTGACCCTGGTGCTGGTTCCCGTGCTGTACCGGCTCGTGGAGGGACGGCGGGAGACAAAAGCACTGCTCCGTGCCATGCAGCAGCGCCCGGAATTTGCGGCAGCCGACGACGTCGATGCCGAGTTCCGCGACTGGACCACCGGCATGGTGCCCCGCGTCAGTGGCCGCCGTGCCGCTCCGGGCGACCCCCTGTAACACCTGGAATATTCTCGCCGGCGAGGCGTTATATCCGTCGATACATGCAAACGCATGAAAATCGGGTATAGTAGAAGCAAGCTCAGAGAAGCCCAGGAAACGGAAGGCACACCATGCAGATAGGCGTATTCAGCGTCAGTGACATCACCACTGACCCCACCACCGGCCGGACCCCCACGGAGAACGAACGCATCAAGGCGGCCGTGGCGATCGCCAAAAAAGTCGAGGAAATCGGCATGGATGTCTTCGCCCTCGGCGAGCACCACAACCGCCCGTTCTTCTCGTCCTCGCCCACCACCACGCTCGCGTACATCGCAGCGCAGACCGAGCGGATCACCCTCTCCACTGCCACCACGCTGATCACCACCAACGATCCGGTCAAGATCGCCGAAGACTTCGCCATGCTGCAGCACCTGGCTGACGGCCGCGTAGATCTGGTCTTGGGCCGCGGCAACACCGCTCCGGTATACCCGTGGTTCGGCAAGAACATCCAGGACGGCGTGGAACTGGCCATCGAGAACTACAGCCTGCTGCGCCGGCTGTGGGACGAGGACACGGTGAACTGGTCCGGCAAGTTCCGCACGCCGCTGCAGAACTTCACCTCCACCCCGCGACCGCTCGACGGCGTGGCCCCCTTTGTGTGGCACGGCTCCATCCGCACGCCGCAGATCGCCGAAGTGGCCGCCTACTACGGCGACGGCTTCTTCGCGAACAACATCTTCTGGCCCAAGGAGCACTACCAGCAGCTGATCAGCCTCTACCGTGAGCGCTACGAGCACTACGGTCACGGCAATGCGGACCAAGCCATCGTGGGCCTCGGCGGCCAGTTCTTTATGCGGAAGAACTCCCAGGACGCCGTGAAGGAATTCCGGCCCTACTTCGACAATGCGCCCGTCTACGGCCACGGCCCTTCGCTGGAGGACTTCACCTCCCAGACACCGCTCACCGTGGGCAGCCCGCAGGAAGTCATCGAAAAGACCCTGACGTTCCGCGAGTACTTCGGCGACTACCAGCGCCAGCTGTTCCTGATCGACCACGCAGGCCTGCCCCTGAAGACAGTGCTGGAGCAGCTTGACCTGTTCGGCGAGGAAGTCCTCCCGGTCCTCCGCAAGGAATACGCTGCCCTCAAGCCCGCCCACGTGCCGGATCCGCCCACGCATGCCGGCCGCGTTGCCGCCCTGATGGCTGCACCGGCGCCTGAGACTGCCCCTTCGGAGGCCTGATGGCTGCCGACGGAAACGAATCACCCATCCGCTTGGCGGCGGAAACCTGGGAATCCCTGTTCCGGGCGCAGGTTGCCGTCATGCGCAGGCTGCAGGCCGGAGCTGCCTTCCGAAAGGTGGCCATCAACGAGTACGACGTCCTGTTCACGCTGTCCCGGTGTCCGTCCGGCTGGCTCCGGCTCAATGAACTCAATGACCATGTCCTGCTGAGCCAGTCGAGCCTCAGCAGGCTGGTTGAGAGGCTGGAGAAGCGCGGGCTCGTGGTCCGGATGGCTGCCCCCGACGACGGCCGCGGCGTGCTGCTGAAGCTCACCGAGGAAGGGGCCGCCCTCCAGAAGGAGATCGGCCGGGAGCACGTGCGGGACATCTCCAGCCTGGTGGGGCCGGCCCTGACGGCTGCCGAGCAGAGGGAACTCCAGCGACTGACCGAGAAACTCCGGCATTCCGTGGGAGCGCGGCCGGCAAAGTAACTGCCTGGGAAATATCTGGCCGGGAAGTAACTGCCCGCCAGTAACCGGGCCGTGCGGGAATCTCAGCCCAGCATGACCAGCTTGGCCGGATCTTCCGGAGGCAGCTGGCCGTTGACCACAGCGCTGACGCGCAGCTCGTTCAGCGTGAGGCGCCCGCCCACTGTGGACAGGAATGCGGTGTCCGAGGAGTCCCGGCCAGCGGTGATTCGCAGCATCGACTCCCGCGGGGCCAGCCCCGTGGGGTCGATGACGTGCCAGGCGCCATTGACATGTGCCTCGGCTACCGCGTGGAAATCCATGGGGCTCAGCCCCGGCGCGTACACGGCGGTGAGCCGGGCCGGGACGTCCTTGGAACGCAGCAGGGCGATGGCCAGGTGCGCGAAGTCCCGGCACACCCCCCTGCGGTGCAGGAGGGTTTCCACGGCGCCGTCAGTTCCCCTGGAGGACCCGCTGATGTACCGCAATTCCCCGAAGACCCAGCTCCGCACGGCCTGGAGCAGTTCGGCGCCGTGCAAGCCGCCGAATTCGGCATATGCCGTGGGCAGGAGCCGGTCCGACTCCGCGTAGCGGCTTGGCCGCACGTAGCGGATGAGCTCAGCCAGGGTGGCTTCTTCGGGAACGGCCTGCCCGGCCACCGTCGCTGAGTACTCAACGGTGACCTCGGCCGGTTCAGTCAGCTCCATGTAGTGCAGGCGGCCGCCATGATGGTCCGTGAGTTCCTGCAACGGAACCGGCTGACCGTCGGCCGTGACAGTCAGGGATTCATCAAACGAGGTATAGCCGGGATTCCTGGCTACGGCGATGGCCAGGGCTGCCTTCGTGTCGGCGATGGTCCTGAAAACCATACGTGCTGAAACGGTGCGTTCCATGTATCTCCGGGGTGTGAGGTAGTGGCAGAACTTTCCGCGCTGGCCCGGGGTTGAGGGGCAAGGGGCAGGACTAGTTTTTGATCTCCAGAGACATTAGCATCCGTTGGACGTTCGCGAATTCCGAGTTCTCGTCCACGTACTTTTCGGCCTGGCCCAGGGTGTCAAACGCCTTCGCGGGGGCCACCTTCTCATCCGGGGCGAAGGCCTTCAGGACTCCGAGGTCACCGAACGAGTAGTCCCCCTTTCCGGCCGGGCCACGGACCACATTCCGCAGTTCGCAGGCCTGGCCGTCAGCCCCGCCCACAATGTTGGTGATGCCGTAGGAACCGAAGTAGCGGTAGCCCTGGATGACGCGGAACACCACGTGCGGGGCGATGGTGCCTTCCCCCGTCAGGCTGGGAAGCTCCACCGGCACGCTGCTGATCACAACGTACGGTTTCCGGGCAGTCTCGGGGCACTCGGACGACGACGACGGCATTCCTGTCCGCAGTGTGGCCACCACCGTGCCGTCCGGCTTTTTCACCTCGATCTTCAGGGCACCCGGCAATGTCCCGTCCTCGGGCGTGACGGACTGGGCGATCCATTCCTCCGGCAGGTCGAAGCTGACGGTCTTCGCCGGATCGGTAAAGGTCTTCCAGGCAGCAGCTGTTGCGGCCGGGCCGGGTGCTCCGGACGTCGACGCACCTGCTGTGGCAACAGGACCCGACGACGGGGAACCGGTAGCGCCGGCGGTTGAGGTCGTACTGGCGCCTGGGCTGGCCGATGTCTCCGGCTGCGCCGTCCATGCCGAATCGCTGTTACCAGGCGCGCTGCAGCCGGCCGCCAGTCCACCGGCCATCAGCAGCGCTACCGTCCGCACTCCCCACATTGCCGCCTTGTGTGTCATGCAGCCAGCCTATCGGCGGGCGACGGTGGACAAGGGCCGGAGCCTCGTGTCGCCGTCGGACATTCCCCGCGCGCAAGGGACTAGGCTGGTGCCTATGGCGGATGAGCAGTACGGCGCGGACCTTGAGAGCCTGGCGGACATCTCCGCCATCGACATTGCGGACTGGCGGCTGCGGACATTTGCCCTGTACGACACGGTACGGAAGGTTGCCGCTGAAGATCCGGCGGAGGCCCATTCCCTTTGGCGGCATGAACGCGACCGGATGTTCGCAACGCATCCGGCCTCGGCCCTCAGCGCTAGGGAAAAATCGCAGTTCTCCGGCCTGAAGACGGCCGATTACGATCCCATCTACCGCTTCTATGTGCCGCTGACCCTTGAGGGAGCCGGCCGGGAAATGACCGTGGAAACCGCCACTGACGGCGTGGTCCGGTTTGTCCGGCTGGGCACGTTCGATCTTCCCGAGCTGGGCCAGCTCGGCGTGTGGAAGTTGCACGGCTACGGCGGCGGAATCTTCGTTCCGTTCCGGGACGCCACGGCCGGCCAGCCCGGTGGAAGCTACGGCGCCGGCCGGTACCTCCTGGACACCATCAAGGGCGCGTTCCACGGGGTCCATGGCTCGGGGGCGGGCGCGGAGTTTGTCCTGGACTTCAACTTTGCCTACAACCCGTCCTGCGCGTACAACGAGGCTTGGGCCTGCCCGCTACCCGGCCCGTCCAACCGCCTGGCTGTGGAGATCCCGGTGGGCGAGCTGTACTGAGCCTGCCGCAGCCGGCCACCGGCCGCCGGAGGACGTAGGATGTCATCATGACTGCCAGCGCCCCCCGCCGCCTTGCCCGTGTCCGCCCCCTGTCCCCGGCTGTTGCCGACGAACATTTCTTCGTGGCCAATGACGCCCCCGACTTCGGCTCCGACGCAGGCCGGTCCTGGACAGTTGTTGATTCCCCCTTCGAGGCGTCCCGCGCGAACGCCAACCACCCGGCCCGGCCCGGCTGGGAAGCCGGGACTGCAGTAGACCAGGACTCGTTCACCTTCCTGGCGCCATCCGTCCCCGCCAACGTCTTCGGCATGGCGCACAACACCGGCCAGGCCGGCCGGGACCTCCCCCCGCAGGCCTTCCACAAGGCGGCATCGAGCGTGATCGGCCCGGGCGAGGCCATCGAGCTGAGCTCCACGGTGGGTTACGTTGACCCGGAAGCCGAACTGACCGTCGTCGTCGGCCGTTCTGTCCGCGGCCTTACGCTGGAGACGGCCCGCAGCGCCATCCTGGGCTTCACCATCGGCAACGATGTCTCGGCCCGCGATCTGCAGAAGTCGGACGAGCTGTGGATCAGCGCCAAGAGCCAGGACACCTTCACTCCCGTGGGCCCATGGATTGTGACGGACCTCGACGACTCGGACCTGTCCATCAGCATCGTCCACAACGGCACCGAACTGAAGGCCGCCAGCAGCACCGATCTCGGCTGGAAGGTGGACGAAATCCTCGTCTACCTCAGCTCCTTTATGACCCTGCACGCCGGCGATCTGGTCCTGACGGGCTTCCCGGCAGAGTGTGCCCGCATCCACCCCGAAGACACAGTGGTGTGCCGCGTGGAGGGCATTGGCGAGCTCAGCAACCCGGTCAAGGCGGCGTCCTGGGAGGAACCACCGGCCTGATATGTCAGGCTTGACCCATGGAGACCCCTGCTGCGCCCGCCGCCCAGCTGACGCAGCAGCCCACGCGCGGTGCGCCAGCCACCAAGCATTACCGCGGAATCTTCAGGTTTCCGCTGGTGCGGCAGCTCCTCCGCTTCACGGGCGTCGGCATTATCTGCACCGCCACCTCCCTGGCGCTCTATGCGTTGCTGCGCCCCTGGCTGGGACCGCAACTGGCCAACGCGGCCGCCCTGGTGCTGACGTCTTTGATGAACACGGCACTGAACCGCAGGCTGACGTTCAAGATCTCCGGGCAGCGCCGGATGGCCCGCGACCACCTCAACGGCGTGATCGTCATCGTCGTGGCGCTGGTCATCACCGGCGGCAGCCTGGGCGTGCTGCACTGGCTGCACCCGGACGCCACCGTGTCCGATGAGCTGTGGACCACCACCCTGTCGGGCTTCGTGGCCACCGCCGTGCGGTTCACGATGCTGCGGCACTGGATCTTCCGCCGCGCCCGCCACATCTGAACCGCTCCCCTACGCTCTCCCAAGTAGGTAGCGCTATCTGTCGTTTTGAGCCTCCAAAACGACAGATAGCGCTACATAGTTGGGCAGGTTGGGGGTCGCTAGCTGCGGCCGAGGGTCCGGACACTCCCGACGGCGGTGCCCACGGCTGCCGCCGCTTGCTCCAGTTCCTCGGATGTCACCGTTGAGGTGAAGCTGAACCGCACAGCTGTCTGCGCGACCTCGGCGTCATAGCCCAGCGCGGTCAGCACCGGCGACGGCGCGTCCGAGCCGGCGGCGCACGCCGAACCGCTCGAGCACACCACGCCCTGCCGCTCCAGCTCCAAGAGCACGGATTCGCCGCTGGTGCCGGGGAAGCAGAACGACGCTACTGACGGCAGCCGTTCCGTCCGGTGCCCGGTGAGCAGGGCTCCCGGGACTGTGTCCAGGATGGTGGCGATGAAGTGTTCGCGGAGGCCTGCCACTCGGGCGGCCAGTTCCGGCCGTTCGGCGTGGGCGAGCGTCAGGGCGGTGGCCAGCGCCACTGCTCCTGCCACGTTTTCGGTCCCCGACCGCCGGCCGCGTTCCTGCCCGCCGCCGTGCACCAGGGGCTCGACGCGGGTCCGGCCGCGGAGGTACAGCACGCCGCAGCCCTTGGGTGCGCCGAGCTTGTGGCCGGAAATGCTCAGGGCATCCACGCCCAGCGCCTTGACATCCAGGGGCAGCCAGCCGGCGGCCTGGACGGCGTCGGTATGGAACGGGATGCCCATCGCGGTGGCCACTGCAGCCAGTTCCGCAACCGGCTGGATGGTGCCTACTTCGTTGTTCGCGTACATAATGCTGACGACGGCGGTCTCCGCCCGGAGCACGGCGGCGAGCGCCGCGGGCGCCACCCGGCCGGCGCTGTCCACGGGAACCACATCAACGGCGAAGCCGTGGAACCGCTCCAGGTACCGGGCGGACTCTTCCACGGCGGGATGTTCGACGGCGCTGATCACCACGCGGTTGAGCCTCGGGTCCGCGGCCTGCCGGGCCAGGGCGATGCCCTTGACCGCGAGGTTGTCCGCCTCCGTTCCGCCGGAGGTGAACGTGACCTCGCCGGGGCGGCAGCCGAGCACCTTAGCCACGGCGGCGCGGGCGCCTGCGAGCGCAGCCGCAGCGGCCTCGCCCAGGGTGTGGTGGCTGGAGGGGTTGCCGAACTCGCCGCTTAGGTAGGGCCACATGGCCTCGAGGACTTCGCGGCGGACGGGCGTGGTGGCGGCGGCGTCAAGGAAGATCATGGCCGAATCAGCCGGCCCTCAGTTCGACGTCAAGGCCCAGGTCCAGGGCAGCCACGCTGTGCGTGAGGCCACCGATGGAGATGACGTCCACGCCCGCGGCCGCGATGTCCGCCACGGTGCCGAGGTTGACGTTGCCACTGGCTTCCACGATGGCGCGCCCTGCCACCTGCTTGACGCCTGCACGGAGCTCCTCGAGGGTGAAGTTGTCCAGCATGATGGTGTGCACGCCCGCGGCGAGAACAGGCTCGATCTGCTCGGCGCTGTCCACCTCCACCTCGAAATGCGTCGTGTGCCCCAGCTGGGCCTTGGCCGCGACCAGCAGGGCGGTGAGCTTGGCGGGGTCGCCGCCGGTCATGACGGCCAGGTGGTTGTCCTTGGCCAGCACGGCGTCGGAGAGGCTGTAGCGGTGGTTCGCTCCCCCGCCGCAGCGCACCGCGTAGCGCTCCAGCACGCGCAGGCCGGGGGTGGTCTTGCGGGTATCGGTGATGCGCGCTTTGGTACCTTCGACAAGCTCTACGAATTCCGCGGTCTTGGTGGCGATGGCGCTCATGCGCTGGACCAGGTTCAGCCCGACCCGTTCGGCCAGCAGTACGGAGCGGGCGCTGCCCCTCACCCGCGCGAGATGGGTTCCGGCGACGAACGCTTCACCGTCTGCAAGCAGTAACTTCACGTCCGTCTCCGGATCAATGTGCTTCATGGCGTCGCGGAACACCGTTCCACCGCTGAAGATGCCGGGCACGCGGGCGTTGAGCACTGCCGTGGCGCGGGCGTCAGCCGGGATCAGCAGCTGGGAGGTGATGTCGCCGCTGGGCGCGTCCTCGGCAAAAGCCCGCTCCAGGATGTCCCGGACGGGTGCTGCGGGGAGGGTCAGGCTAGTCATTAACGAGGCTCGCTTTCCGGCTCATGGTGTAACGCTTATCAAAATGTTCGACGGCGGCCACGCTGTCGCTGCGGTAATGCGCCCCCAAGGATTCCCGCCGCTCCCGCGCGGCATGCACCAGCAACTGCGCAGCCAACAAAAGATTGGCATCCTCATGCTCCCGAGGATCGAAAGAGTCAGGCACGTTGACCGGATTGTCAGCAGAGGCCCACGCCCCAAGCAAGCCAGAAGCCTCCCGCAACAACCCGCCACTACGCAAAACCCCAGCGTCGGCAGTCATCAACCGCCGAAGAGCCACCCGGGAAAACGGCTCGGGCTCCGCAAACGACGTCTCGACAGGCCCAGGCGACGGAACGGTCTCAAACTCCCAGGCTGGCACCTTGAGGGCCGGCTCGTCAGTAGCCGCACCCAACGGGAGCGCCGAATCGTCGTCCGAGGGTGCTCCGGAAGCGTGCGTCAAGGGGAGGCCGCCAGCGGCCGAGACAGCACGCGGAGGAGCAGCGTCGGGCGACACCCAACCCGCGCCGTCGCTCAAGAATGCGGAGACTGCCCGCCGCCCAAAGACAAGTCCTTCAAGGAGAGAGTTGCTGGCAAGCCGATTAGCCCCTTGAACGCCGGTGCAAGCAACCTCACCGGCGGCAAGCAACCCAGGCACCGAGGTCCGCCCGTAGAGGTCGGTAAGGACCCCACCCATCCAGTAGTGCGCGGCTGGGGCCACGGGGACGAGTTCGCGGGTCCAGTCGACGCCGGCTTCGCGGGTGCGTTGGGTGATGGTGGGGAACCGCTTGGCCAGGTAGCCCTCGCCCCTCCGGGCTTCGACCACCATGGCGTCAAGGAAAACGTGCCCGTTTGGATCCCCAAGGGTCGCGAGGTGCAGGGCGATGCTGCGGGCGACGACGTCGCGCGGGGCGAGCTCCGCGTCGACGTGATAGGCGGGCATAAAACGTTCGCCGTTAGCGTCCAGCAGGATGGCGCCTTCGCCGCGGACGGCTTCGGAAATCAGGAGCGGTTCGGTGCCGTTGCCGGCTGCCTCAAGGGCATCGGCTGGCAGCACCATGCAGGTGGGGTGGAACTGGAAGAACTCCAGGTCCGCCACGGCGGCTCCGGCCCGCCAGGCGAGCGCCAGCCCGTCGGCAGTTGCCACGGCAGGGTTGGTGGTCTGGGCGAACAGCTGGCCCGCTCCCCCGGTGGCCAGGAGCACGGCATCGCCGTGGACGCCGAGTTCCCGCCCGTCGTGGAGGAAATTCACACCCGCCACGCGGCCATCGCTCTGCGACAAGGACGTGACCTGGGCGTGCCCGATGACCTGGATCCGGCCAGCGGCCTGAGCATCCAGGACGGTCCTGATAAGTGCTCTGGCCACGCCGGCACCGGTGGCATCGCCGCCGGCGTGCAGGATCCGCGGCGCGGAATGGGCGGCTTCGAGCCCGAGCGAGGGGTCGCCGTCGTCGTCCATGTCGAAACGCACGCCGAAGCGTTCCAAGCCGGCGATATCCAGGCGGGCCTCCGTGCAGAGCACGCGGACAGCCTCCTCGTCGCAGTGCCCGGCCCCGGCCTTCAGAGTGTCTGCGAGGTGCGCGGCCACAGTGTCCCCGGGCGCGGGTTCGTCGAGGACGGCGGAGATGCCGCCTTGGGCGTAGTACGTATTGCTGTCCGCGAGCGCGCCCTTGGTCAGCAGCACCACTTCGGCGCCGGCATCGGCGGCCAGCAACGCGGAGTAGAGTCCCGCAATGCCGCTCCCGACGACGATCAGCCGCCGGGGTGCCGGACCACCGGCTGGGCTCTCTGCGCTCATGTGGGGCTCGTTTCGGTTTCCGGGGTTACAGGAGGTGGACTAGAGCGGACACGCTACACAGGACGCGAGGCGAGCATACGCTCAAGCGCGGTCTTGGCGTTGTCCTGGACGGAGTCGTCCACGCTGATGCGGTTGACGATGCGGCCTTCGACGAACTCCTCCAGGACCCAGGCGAGGTAGCCGGGGTGGATGCGGTACATCGTGGAGCAGGGGCAGATCACCGGGTCCAGGCAGAAGATGGTGTGCTGCGGGTATTCTGCGGCAAGCCGGTTCACCATGTTGACCTCCGTGCCGATCGCGAAAGTGGTCGGTTCGGTGGCCGCTGCAATGGCCTTCTTGATGAAATCGGTGGAGCCGGCTGAATCGGCGGCGTCCACCACCTCCATGGGGCACTCGGGGTGCACAATCACGTTGACGCCGGGGAACTCGGAGCGGGCCTTTTCGATCTGACCGACGTTGAAGCGCTTGTGGACCGAGCAGAAGCCGTGCCAGAGGATCACGCGGGAATCGAGCAGGGCCTGTTCGTCGTTGCCGCCCAGTTCCTTGCGCGGATTCCACATGGGCATCTGCTCCAGCGGCACACCCATGGCTTTGGCGGTGTTGCGACCCAGGTGCTGGTCAGGGAAGAAGAGGACCCGCTGGCCGCGTTCGAAGGCCCATTCCAGGACCACCTTGGCATTGGATGAGGTGCAGACGATGCCGCCGTTCCGGCCGCAGAAGGCCTTCAGGGCGGCGGAGGAATTCATGTAGGTGACCGGAATGACCGGAACCCGCCCCTCGGCGTCGGCCTCGGTACCGAAAATCTCTTCGAGCTGTTCCCAGCACTCCTCCACGGAGTCGGTGGCCGCCATGTCCGCCATGGAGCAGCCGGCGGCGAGGTTGGGCAGGATGACGGCCTGTTCCGGCGTGGAGAGGATGTCCGCGGTCTCGGCCATGAAGTGCACGCCGCAGAAAATGATGGCTTCGGCGTCGGGCCGGGTCAGGGCGGCGTTGGCCAGCTGGAAGGAGTCGCCCACAAAGTCGGCGTACTGGATGACTTCGTCGCGCTGGTAGAAGTGGCCGAGGATCACTGCCCGGTCCCCGAGCTTGTTCTTGGCCGCGCGGATACGGACATCGAGCTCAGCATCGCTGGCGAGCTTGTATTCCTCCGGAAGCTGGCCCTGGCGCGGCGTGGCGGCCGGGGCAACGTCCGCGCTGGAGGCGCCGGGTCCGTAGGCAGGGGCACCCGCGAGGGCTTCGGCAAGGTCGTATTCCCACGGGCCCTTGGCGAGCGCCGGGCTGCAGGTGGATGCTGTTTTGCCTGCTGCCGCGCTTCGGGCCGCGCTTTCGGCTTGTTCGCGCGTGATCAGCTGGATGGCTGTGTTGACGCTGCTCATGGTGTGCTCCTGTTATCGGGGTCAAGGCCAGGACGGCCGGTGAAGCGGTAAAGACGTGGCGGGCGGTGCTTGCCGCCCTGGAGGTATTCGCCGGTTTCTTCGATCTCCGGCGTGGATTTGAGCTGGCGGCGGAAGTTGGCCGGGTCCAGCCGGGTGTCCAGGACGGCTTCATAGACCTCCCGGACCTGGGCGAGCGTGAAGTACTCCCCCAGGAAGTGGTAGGCCACGGAACCGTAGGCCAGCTTGTTCCGCAGGCGCCGGAGCGCGTACTCAACAATGGCGTTGTGGTCGAAGGCCAGGTCCCCCACCTTGTCTGCCCGGAACCACTTCACGTTCTCCGATTCGTCGGCCAGGGCGGCCTCGGTGGGCTGGACCAGCGCCCAGTAGACGATCGACACCACACGCTGGGTGGGTGAGCGGTGCAGGCCGCCGAACGCGTAGAGCTGCTCCAGGTAGCTCGGTGTGAGTCCGGTGGTTTCCTGCAGGTTCCGGGACGCGGCATCCTGCAGGGATTCAACGTGCGTCAGCGGTCCGCCGGGAAGGGCCCAAAGGTCCTTGTACGGCTCGCGAATCCTGCGGACCAGGGGAAGCCAAAGGGTAGGCCGGCCCGAGGATTCGCTGGGCCGCAGGGCGAAAATGACGGTGGAGATCGCGAGCGAGGGGGCAGCGGTGGCCCGCTCGGAGACGTTCGCTGAGCTGCTGTACACGGTCACTCACCCGCTCCCTGCTTCTGGGCTTCATTGCCATCACTTAGTTAAAGTCAAGTTGACTAGAACTGATTCTACGGCCACATTCCTCTGATTCAAAATGTTTCGCCGCCACGCGTAACCGGGCAACGGCCCCTTGGGCTGGTCCCCGGAGCCCTACTCCGGCTGCCTGGCGGCCGCGGCTTCGAGCAACTTCAGCGTCCTGCCCTGGAAATGGGTGTTAAGGACAATCACGGCCGACGCGCGGAGCACGGTCCTGGTGGCGATCATCGCATCCAGAACACGCTGCAGGTCCGGATTGGACCGCGCGGCGATCCTCGCCATAAGGTCCGAACTGCCCGAAACGGTGTGGACCTCGATCAGTTCCGGGATCGCGGCCAGCGCCTCGGCTACCGCACTGTCAAGCCCCGGGTTTGGTGGAGGGATTGTTAGACCCGTTCCATCGTTTTGATGGCGGGCAGATTTGAGTAGAAGATGGTTTCTGCTTCTACCGGCGGTATATAGCCGATCTCGCCGTGGAGACGCCGGTGGTTGTACCAGTCGATGTATTCGGCGACGGCGATTTCAAGGTCGTTGATGCCGGTCCATGGTCCTTTGTTCCTGATGAGCTCTGCCTTGAAGAGGGAATTGAGCGCCTCTGCCATGGCCTTGTCGTAGCTATCACCCTTGGCTCCCACGGAGGCGACCGCTTCGGCGTCAGCAAGGCGTTCGGTATATCGGATGGCACGATACTGCACCCCTCTGTCGCTGTGGTGTACGAGCTGGGAGATGTCCTTCCCATCGCGCCGGCGGGTCCAAAGGCCCATCTCCAGAGCGTCCAGCGCCAGGGCTGTGTGCATGGTCGTGGAGAGCTGCCAGCCGACCACCCGGCGGGAGAAAACATCCAATACAAAGGCCGCGTAAACCCAGCCGGAGAACGTTCGAATGTAGGTAATGTCTGCGACCCAGAGGCAGTTCGGAGCAGGTGCGCTGAATTGTCGCCGCACGAGATCCGCCGGCCGCTCCGAAAGTGGCCCTGACACCGTTGTGCGAGGTCCTTTGGCCCGGCGCACGCCATGCAGGCCGGTCCGGCGCATCAGTCGCTCGATGGTGCACCGGGCCACCCGGTGTCCCTCACGGTTCAGAGCCGCATAAACTTTCCTGGCCCCATAAACACTGTAGTTCTCCCGGTGCACCCGGGTGATTTTCTCCGCCGTCACGGCGTCGGATATTGACCGTTTGGACTCCGGTCGTGCCTTGGCGGCGTAGTAGGTCGATGGGGCGATCGGCAGCTCTCTGCAGATCGGCTCGACCCCGTATTCGTCCTTGTGATTGTCGATGTAGGCGATCATCGTCGGGAGGGGCGGTCGAGCTCCGCCGCGAAGAAAGCTGATGCTGATTTCAAGATCGCATTCGCCCGCCGCAACTCAACAACCTCACGTTCAAGCTCTGCCATGCGCGTCGAATCATCGGTTGTAGTGCCAGGACGCACGCCCTGATCGATCTCCACGATGCGCACCCAGCCACGGATAGTGTCAGCAGGGATGCCCAGCTGCGAGCCAATCCTGGTGCATGCTCCCCGCCGGCCACTGGGGTCCTTCTGCGCGTCCATCACAAGCCGGACCGCCCTCTGGCAAAGCTCCTCAGGATACTTTTTTGGTGCTGGCATGGTGCTCATCCTTTCAAGGACTCAACACCCTCCATTAAACCCGGGGCGATTCACACCGTGGCCCAGGTCCTGGTTGATGGTCAACTTAGGCGGTAAATTCAAGTGGTCCCTGCGGGGGCACCAACCCCAACCCCAAGAAGGTTCACAGGCATGACATCGAAGTCCACGGCAGTGCGGCCGGAATCCCACCTCGGCCACACCATGAAACCCCGGCAGCTCACCATGATGGGGCTGGGCAGCGCCATCGGCGCCGGCCTGTTCCTGGGTTCAGGGGCCGGCATCCAGGCCGCGGGGCCTGCCGTGCTGATCTCGTACCTGGTCGCCGGGACGCTCATCATCCTGGTGATGTGGGCGCTGGGCGAGATGGCCGCTGCGAATCCCACTAGCGGCGCGTTCTCCGTCTACGCCGAGCGGGCCCTGGGAAAAACCGCCGGCGCCACAGTGGGCTGGCTGTGGTGGCTCCAGCTGGTGGTGGTCATCGCCGCGGAAGCCCTGGGCGCGGCGGGCCTGCTGTTTTCCGTCTGGCCGGTTATCCCCGTGTGGGCCCTTGCCCTGATCTTTATGGTTGTGTTTACGGCCATCAACCTGACGGGCGTCAAGAACTTCGGCGAGTTTGAATTCTGGTTCGCCATCCTGAAGGTTGCCGCTATTGTGGCGTTCCTGGCCGTGGGGGTCGCCCTGCTGCTGGGCTTCCTGCCCGAGGTAGCTTCGCCCGGACTCGCTAACATCACCACTGATTTTGCCCCCGCCGGGCTTGGCGGAATCGCCACGGCATTGTTCGTGGTGATCTTTGCCTTCGGCGGAACCGAGATCGTGGCCGTGGCCGCCGCGGAAACGGAGGACCCGGAGCACAGTGTGGGCAAGGCGATCCGCACGGTGCTGTGGCGCATCCTGGTCTTCTACATCGGGTCGGTCTTTGTCATCGCGGCCGTCCTGCCGGTCTCCTCCGAAGGACTCGCCTCGCCCTTTGCCGGCGTGCTCGACGCGGCCCGGATCCCGGGCGCCGGCACGGCGATCACCCTGGTTGCCGTCGTCGCACTTCTCTCTGCACTGAACGCCAACCTCTACGGCGCGTCCCGCATGGTGTACTCGCTCGCCGAACGCGGCGAGGCTCCCCGGTTCCTGGCCAGGCTCAGCGGCGCCAGCGTGCCCGTGGTGGCGGTGGGCGTGTCCGTGGCGTTCGGCTTCTTCGCCACCATCCTGGAGCTGCTGTTCCCGGACCGGATCCTGCCGGCCCTGTTCCAGCTGGTCGGATCCACGTGCCTGGTGGTCTGGGGCACGGCCCTCGTCTCGCAGCTGATCCTCCGGCGCCGCACGGACCGGGACGGTGCCGAACTTCCGCTGCGAATGAAGGGATTCCCGGGCCTGACTATCTTCGGACTCGTCCTCCTTGGCCTGATCTTCGCCGTCGGCTTCAGCGCGGAAAGCAGCCGCGGACAGCTGCTGAGCACCTTCGTTCTGGTTGCCTGCCTCGCGGCAGCCTGCTGGCTCAGCGCCCGGCTCACCACCCGCGATCGCCTACCCAAGTAGCAGCAGATGTCGTTATGAGCCGGCAAAGTCAACTGGTGGAAGCAAGTTGGGTGAGGGGCAGAAAGACCGACGGCGGCCCGCACTGTACAAATTGCGAAGCCGCCGGCCGAGCGGGATCCAACGAGTATTGGAGTACCGCCGTGGCTGAATTCCTTCCCGCTCCCGGACCTCGGCGAGGGCCTGATCGAGGCGACCGTGCTTGAGTGGCTGGTTTCGCCCGGCGATCAGGTAGAGCGTAACCAGCCGCTGGTGGAGATGGAAACCAGCAAATCCGCTGTTGAACTGCCCAGTCCGCAGGCAGGTAAAGTGGTCCGTATCTTCGGTGGGGCAGGCGACAGGATCAATGTCGGCGAACCCCTGATCGTGTTCGAGGTGCCGGATAACACCGCCGGAATCGTGGGCACGGTCCCAAAGGACGAGGCACCGACGCGCCCGGGTCCGCCTGAGCGCCGTACTTGATGAGGACTGACACCATGAGCGGCAGGCACACCGGCGAGATGCATTCCCACACCGTTGAGGGCACGGACCCCCAACTTTTTGTGGAGGTGCACGACCCCCAGAACGACGCCGGACTGCGCCCTGTGCTGCTGCTGCACGGCTTCTCCTCTTCCAGCAAACTCAACTGGCATGACACCGGCTGGGTGGCGGCCCTGCTGGAGGCCGGCCGCCGCGTCATCACCGTGGACCTGCCAGGACACGGCCGCAGCGGAGCCCCCGAGGACATGGACTCCTACTCCCCCAGCCGGATTCGCGCAGATCTGCTGCAGATAGCGTTCGACGCCGGCGTGCGGCCATTGCACGACGGTGACCCCACCAGCGGGGTGGACGTTGTGGGCTATTCCTTGGGCGCCCGGCTCGCCTGGGAATTCGGCGCCACCCAGCCCGAGATCGTCCACCGCCTGGTCCTGGGCGGACCGAACATCGCCGATCCGCTGGCAGCCTTTGACCTCATCGCAGCGCAGAACTACCTCGCCGACGGGACCCCCATCGCGGACGAGTCCACGGCCGGCCTGCTCAAGATGGCCATGCTCCTGCCGAGCAACAACATTTTCGCGCTGCTGTCCCTGGTGGATGCCATCAAGGCCGAGCCCTTCGATCCCGCCGAAGCCGTACCCCACATGCCGATGCTCCTTGTGGCCGGCGACCAGGATGAACGTGCGGCCACCATGCCGCAGCTTGCCGCACTCGGAATCCGGGCAGGGTCCATGGCTGAACAGCTGACGTTGCCTGGCCGCAACCACACCAACGCCATCACCAGCCGGGCTTTCAAACAAGGCGCCATCGCTTTCCTGGGGGTCTGACCAGTGGGGGTCTGATCAGTGCGCGGCTGATCCCTGACAGGGATTTCATAGCTCCCGCATAGGTTCCGCTGCTTGGATCGTCAGATGCACGATTCTTCCCAGCCGCGCGCCCGCCGCACGGTCGCCGCCCTACGCCGCCGTTCCGCCCTGGTGGCTGCCGCCGGTTTCCTCGGCGTCGTCCTGATCGCTGCCGTCTACATGCTGGCCCCTGCCCGGCCCGGGCAGGGTGCGGCATCGCGCGCATCAATTGGCATCGACACCTTTGCAAGCTCCGCCCCGATTGACGCGGGCCTGGACGCAGCCATCGATGCCATCATCGGCGCCAAGAGCCAGTACCAGGTGGGTGCTGCGCTGATGGCTACCGACGGCGGGGACGTGCACCAGTACGGCGTGGAGGAACCGTTCGAGGCAGCGAGCACGGCCAAGATCCTGACCGCTGCGGCCTATTACCACCTCGTGGAGGAGGGTTCAGCGTCCCTCGATGATCCGCTGGGCGCGTTCACCTCGGAGTTCCAGATCCAGGCGATGGTCCAGGACAGCAACAACGAATCGTGGAGCCTGCTGATGGACGCCGTGGGCCTTTCCGAACTTTCGGAGTATGCCGCCTCCATCGACGTCACGTATGACCCCGAGGTGAATACGCTTTCGACCGCCGAGATGGCCCATATCCTGGCGGAACTGTTCGAGGGCCGGCTCCTGGACCAGGAGCATACGGAGCAGCTCCTGTCCTACATGCAGGACACCAACTACGAAAACCTCATTCCGGCCGCAGTTCCGGACGGCGTCACCGTCTTCCACAAATACGGGCTGCTCGATAACGAACTCCACGACGCCGCCGTCCTCTTGATGTCCTCCGGCAGCTACGTGCTGGTGGTTTTCACGAAGGGTGCCGACCTGAGCGACATCCCGGAACGGACTGTCGTGATCAAGGAAATCACCAAGGCTGTTACCGCCGCCCTCTCGTAACTGAGCAGCGGTGGGAGGAAGTATCCCCGGTTCCCGGCGCGGCAGCAGAAGGTAGGCTGGAAGCGTGGCGGAGACGGCCGGAGAGGGAACAATGAGCACGCGTTTTGAAGACCGCACCGATGCCGGTGAACGGCTGGCGGCGGTGCTCACGCAGTTCCGGGAACGCCCCGACACCATCGTCCTGGGGCTGGCCCGCGGCGGCATCCCTGTGGCCGCCGCGGCTGCCAAGGCCCTGTACCTGCCACTCGGCGCCGTTCTGGTCCGGAAACTCGGCATCCCCGGCCACGACGAAACAGCGTTCGGTGCGCTGGCCTGGTCGGGAGGCCGGATAGTGCGCCTGCTCAACCGTCCCTTGATCACCCGCATTCTGGACCACGGCGTCCGCCAGGAGTGGCTGGACGAAGTGGAGAAACGCGAGAGGGCCGAGCTGCTCCGCCGGGCCGCGACTTACCCGGGGATCAGCAACGACCTCACCGGTCAAACGGTTCTACTGCTCGACGACGGCCTGGCCACCGGAGCCACCATGCGCGCTGCCGCCGAGGCAGCCCGTTCCGGTGGTGCGGCACGCGTCGTCGCCGCAGCGCCGGTGGGTTCGGTGGAAGCCTACACGGCCGTGTCGCGGGTGTGCGACGCCGTGCTGTGCCTGCATCTGCCGGGCAAGTTCCGCGCCGTTGGCAGCTTCTACCGGCACTTCGAACAATTGGCTGATGAGGACGCCATCAGCAGGCTGAACCAGTAGGCCCGACGGCAACACCGGGCCCGGAAAGCCAATCGGCGGGTCCAGGCCAGCTGGCCCGAACCCGCCGTTCTGCGATGCGCACAACTTTTAGTGGTGGCTGCTGACGCCCAGCGGGTTGCCCTTCGTCTCCTTGGCAAGCACAACCCCGACAGCCGAAATCACGCACAGGATCATGATGTAGATGCCGATGGATCCGGTCCATTTGGTGCTCTGCAGCAGAGTCTCGGCAATGGTTGCGGCGAAAGCACCACCCAGGATCGCACCGAACGCGTACCCGATGGAGATGCCCGAGTAGCGGACATTGGCCGGGAACATCTCGGCGTACATCGCCGACATGGGGCCGTAGGACAGACCGAGTCCGATGGTCAGGACGAAGAGCGCCACGCCGTAAAGCCAGATGTTCCTGGTGTCGATCAGGGCAAACATCGGGATCATCCAGACGAAGATGATCGCATACCCGATCAGGAACGTCTTGACCCGGCCGATCCGGTCTGAGAGCCAGCCGCCGGCGAGCGTGAAGATCAGCCAGCCGAAGGAGGCGAGGGTGGTGGCGAGCAGGATTTCCGGGACCGGCATCTTCAGCGTCCTGGTGGCGTAGGAGATGAAGAAAGCGATCAACAGGTAGCCAGCGGCATTGTTGGCGATGAAGATCATGGTCGAGTAGAGGACTGGCCTCTTGTGGCTACGAATGAGCTCGCTGAGCGGCGCCCTGCTTTCGGCCTTTCGGGCCGCCATCTCCTGGAAAACGGGGCTCTCGGCCACGGCCCGCCGGATCAGGTATCCCACCACAATCAGCACGATGGACAGCAGGAACGGAACCCGCCAGCCCCACGAAGCAAAGTCTTCCTTGGACATGTTCGAGTTGAGTATGAAGAGCAGGCCGGTGGCCAGGATCATGCCGACCGGGACGCCGATCTGCGGGTACGCGCCGAACACGCCGCGCCGGCTCTTGGGGGCGTGCTCCACTGCCATCAGGGCAGCGCCGCCCCATTCACCGCCGGCGGAGAAGCCCTGGGCAATGCGGAGGATGATCAGCAGGATGGGGGCCCAGACGCCGATCTGCGCGTACGTCGGCAGCATGCCGATCAGAGAGGTGGCTGCGCCCATCATCAGGAGGGTGAAGACCAGCATGGCCTTGCGTCCGAGCCGGTCACCAAGGTGGCCGGCAACCACTGCACCCAGCGGGCGGAACAGGAAGCTGATGCCGATCAGCGCGAAGGACAGGATCTGGGCCAGGCCCGGATTGGATTCGTTCAGCGGAGCCAGGAACAGCGGGGACAGCAGGGTACCCGTCAGTTGGGCGAAGATGAAGAAGTCGTACCACTCGATGGTGGTGCCGACCAGCGTTGCTGCGAGGACCTTGCGTTCCTCGTGCTTGCTGCTCGGGCCCGCCTCGGAATCGACGCGTGAAGTTTCGGTCATTGGAACTCCGTGGCTTGGGGCAGCCTGGTTGGGGATAACGGCTGCCGACGGTGGATTTGGGCCGTCCGATTTACTGATCGAACGGTCAGTTAGTATGACGTTACGCGAAGATGTGATGAAACGCACTCTTTTTCTTGATTCTCCGCACGGATCAGTTCCACAGTTGATGCGAGTCAGTTCCATAGTTGAACTTCCTTTTCGGAATCAGCACAGGGCTTTTCGAAATCCGCACGCAGTCCAAGCGAGGGAAGCACCGTCACGGCACCCGGCAGCGCCCGTGCAGCCGCCTAGGATGGGACCCATGACGTCCACCGCAGTCCCCGCCGGAGCAGCTCAGGCTTCGCCGTCCCAGACCCTGTCGCGCGGAATCCGTGCGCTGGAAATCCTGGCGGCCGCGGAGACTCCCTTGACCATTGCGGAACTTGCCGACGCCATGGGGGTTCACCGTTCCGTGGCCTACCGGATCCTGCGGACCCTGGAGGACCACTCCTTGCTGGTGCGCGATGACGCGGGCAGAGTCCAGCCGGGGCCCGGGCTGGCTGTCCTGGCGCGTGGGGTTGCCCGCAACCTGCAGACGGCGGCACTGCCGGAACTGACGCAACTCGCGAACTCCCTGACCATGAGTGCCTTTGTGGCCGTCTGGGACCGCGATGACTGTGTCACGCTGGTCACCGTGGACCCGCGGCATACCGGCGCCGCCATCGTCCAGCACCCCGGCTCCCGGCATCCCATCAGCGCCGGTGCCCCTGGAATTGCGATCCAGTCCGCCTATTCAGAAGCTGAGTGGCATGCGGCAGCCCCGGGAATCCCCTACCGGCCCGAGGCGGGAACCGCGCGGCAGCTGGGCTATGCCGCCAGCCACGATGAAGTCATCGCCGGAGTCTCCTCCGTGGCAGTTCCGGTCATGGTCCCTGCCGGACGGCCAGCCGCGCTGGCCGTCGTCTATATCCGGGCAGCCCAGAATCCGGACGAAATCGCCGCTGCGCTGATGGCGGGTGCCGCGCGCATTGAGGCCCAGCTGGGCTGACCATTGCACACGCCGCCTGGCCGTGACCAGCGCCCGGCGTCGATCAGTGGCGTTTGCGGAGAATGACGGCGGCCGCGCCACCAAGCACCAGCAGGCCGCCGGCGGCAATCACAGGCACAATGAAGGCTGCGTGGTAGCCGTGGGCCTGCGCCAGCTGGCCACCAACGGCGGCCCCCAGTGCGGTGCCCGCCACGATCCCGCTTGCCAGAGCTGTCATCACGGTCCCGAGCCTTTCCACCGGCGCCACCAGGCCTCCAATCGCGAAGACCGTGACCATCACGGGGCCCACGGGCAATCCCAGGACCAGAAGCACCGCAATCATGCCGCCCAACGATCCGGGCACCAGAAGCAGCAGCGCGAGCACCGTCATGAGTGCCGCGCTAATCAGCCACCGGGCGGCGGGAGTGAAGCGCTGGGGCCAGTACGCCACGGACAGGGCTGCGGCGGCCGAACTCAGTCCCATGACCGCATACAGCAGTCCGGCGATCTCCGAGGTGGCGAAACTGGCGGAGAAGGAGCTCAAAGCCGTCTGGGCGGACCCGAAGAAAGTGCCCATGGCCACCATCGCCAGGACGGGCAGTGCGACGACGGTGGGAATCCTCGCAGCCTTGCGCGAAGCTGCCGAGCCCCGGTTCAGGGGAACCGCCTTGTGGGTGGAGTGCACGGCAAAGGCGGGCACCAGCGTGATGGTCATGGCTGCGGCCAGGGCCAACGGCAGCCAAGGGGCCACCAGGCTGGCCAGGATACCCACCAGAGCCGGTCCCAGCACGAACGTCAGCTCATCAGCCGTGCCTTCGTACGACAGGGCCGTGTCCAGATCCCTGCCGCCCTTCGCTTCCTTGCCCCGCGAGGTGAGCGCCATCCAGCGCACCCTGGCCAGCGGCCCTACCTGCGGGCAGCTGGCACCGGCAAGGAATGCGGCGGCGATCACGGCACCGGGAAAGAATCCGGCTTCGGGCGCAGCCAAGGCCGTGCCGATCAGCGCCAGCACCGCCAACGTGTTAAGCACGGCCGCCACCAGGAGGACGGGCCGCTGCCCCCTGCGGTCTGCGAGCGCTCCAAAGACCGGGGCGCCCAGGGCTGAGCCGATCCCCACAGCACCGGCAACTGTGCCACCCAGCGCGTACGAGCCGGTCACGGACGTGACGAGGGTCAGGGCACCGACAGTCAGCATGGCCAGGGGAAGCCGGGCGAACAGGCCCAGCGGGATAAAGCTGCGGCCTGCGAGGTGCGGGAGCCTGGCGAACCGCCCGGTGGGCGGAGCCAGCGCAACGGAGGCTGGTGCAGCGGAGGATGGTGCAGCGGAGGCAGGCGCAGTGTCAGGAGCGAGAGGCGCTTCCACGGAAGCAGGCAAGAAGGACATTGTTGAAGAGTTCAAGGTTCCGGGCTCGTTCAGTAATGCGCATCGTCCCTCCTCCCGATGCGCGCGACCCGGTAACTATCCAATTATAGAGGCCGGCTGGGGCCAGTCCACCCCGGCATGGCCGCCGTCACACCAGCGCTTCGGCGGCGTCGGAAATGCGGAGGGTGGAACCGTTCCGGCCCTTGAGGACCTGGAGCTGGGTTCCGATACGCTGTTTCATTTCCCCCACATGACTGACGAGACCCACAACGCGCCCGCCGTCGCGAAGGCCTTCGAGGGCATCCATCACCTGTTCCAGGGATTGTTCGTCCAGGCTGCCGAAACCCTCGTCCACAAAGAGCGTCTCGATCTGGATGCCGCCGGACTCCTGCTGCACAACGTCTGCCAACCCCAGGGCGAGTGAGAGGGACGCCATAAAGGACTCGCCGCCGGAAAGGGTGGAAGTATCCCGGCGGTGCCCGGTCCACTGGTCCACGACTTCAAGGCCCAACCCGGATTTCGCGCCCCGCGCGGCCTTGGCGTCTGAATGCTGTAGCAGGTAGCGGCCATCGCTCATGGCCACCAGGCGTTCGGAAGCAGCCAACGCCACCTGTTCAAGCCGTGCCGCGAGGACGTAGCTGTTCAGGCTCATGCGGTACGTGTTGTCTCCCCGGCCTGCGGCGGTATCAGCCAGGGCTGTAAGCAGCTGGGCGCGCTCCCGCGGAACCCGCCCGGAACCGGCAAGCCGTTCGTAGTCATTGCGGACAGCGGCCAGCGATTCCACACAGCGCACGGCCATACCGGCGGCGAGATCGGCGGCGCGCGCCTCCTCCCCGGCCTGCTCCGCGACGGTTTGCAGCTCCGCAATGAGGGCTTCATCCACCGCTGGATGGGCTGCGGCTTCCGTCCGTGCCAGCAGCAGATCCTCGGATGCGAACAACTCGGCAATCCGCGCCTGTTCGTCGTGCCCGGCCCGGACCTCAGCCAGCAGGGCATCGGCGTCGGTGGCCGACAGCAGCTGCGCCCGGGCTTCAAGGTCAGAACTGAAACCAGCCTCCGGCAACGCCAGGTCAAGCTGGATCCGCGCTTCCTCGGCCCTGGCCCTGGCCCTGCTGAGCAAGGCCTGGGCCTCCACGGCCTTCTCCAGTGTGGCGGCAGCTTCCTGCACCGACCGCAGCCGGCGTGTGAGGCTGCGGTGGCCGCCACGCAGGCCGGAGAGCGCCTCGTCAAGCGACGCCAGCTGGTCCACGAGTCCCGACAATTCAACGGTGACCTGCGCGAGTTCGGATGTTGCTCTTTGCCTGGCGGAATCCGCTGCGGTAAATCTGGCTTCGGCTGCCTCAAGCTGCTGCCGGAGGTCAGCGAGGTTTTTCACCGCCAGCTGCGACTCGTCGGCGGCGGTGCAGGCAGACTCGAAGGCCGCAAACGCATCCTCTTCGGGCGTGTCCCCTCCTTGGCCTTCAAGGACAGCCACCAACTGGTTCGCGTCGCCCAACTCACGGGCACGCGCTGCCAGCTTTGTCTCTGCGGCCTCATGGTCCTGCTGGGCAGCTTCCTCGGCCTGGCTGAGGCCCACCGCTGACGCCGCAGCCTCCGCGGGAGCCGGGTGGTCCGCACTGCCGCAAACCGGGCACGCCTCTCCCTCGGCCAGCTGCGCAGCGAGTTCGGCGGCGGCGTTGGCGAGTCTTTCCTCGCGCAGGTCCAGCCAGCGGAGTTTCTTCTCGAGCTGGATCTCCCGGGACGCCGAGTGGCGCTCCGTGGCGAGCCCCTGCGCCGCCCGTGCAGCCGCGTAGCGCCGGACGACGTCAAGAAGTTCCTCAGCCGCAGCGGCTTCCTTGGCGTGCAGGATGGCGGCTGAGGCCAGTTCCGTCAGGGGCTCGAGGCCCGCCGTCAGGGTTTCCTGCTCCGTGCGGAGGGCCTGCAGCGAAACGCCCAGGTCAATGTCCTTTTGGGTGAGTTCCTGCTGCTTCGTGCTGAGTGCGGCACGCCTGGCAACGAGTGAATGGAGGCGTTCTTCGTCCGGCAATCTTGCTTCCACAACGGCCAACAAGGACCGGAGCAGGCTGAGCTCACCAGCGATATCAAGGGCCCCTGCGGCGGAGACCCCGCCATCGGAGTGGTCCGCATCCCAGGCGCCAAGGTCCAGCTGGTCCAGTTCGGGGTCTTCATCCGCCGCCATGCGCAGCAGTGTGATGGCGGATTCCATGGCTCCCGCCGCGTGCCGGACCTGGGTCTGGCTGGACTGGACTGCATGCAGCTGGCCCGAGAGCACCTCGGCGCGGCGGTGCTGTTCGAGGCGGGCGGCATGGACCTCCAGTGACGGCAGGGTTGCCTCTGCGGCTGCCTTCCTGGCCTCGGCGGCTGCCAGTTTGCGGTGCCGTTCCCGCCGCGCGGACTCGCTCTCCAGCCGGCCGGAGGTGTGCCTACTGACAGCTGCTGCAGCCTCCGCCGCAGCAGCCAGTTCCCCTGCGCGGTGGGCCACTGATTCCTGCAGCCATTCGATCCGGGCAGAAGATTCCTCCTGGGCAGGAGCTGCGGAATCGTCAATGGCCAGCGCGGCGGCCTCGGCTTCCGCCCGCGCCGCCAGCAGCTCAAGCTCCGCGTTCAGCCGGGCAACATCGTTCCGCGCGGCCTGCGCCTGCGCCGCCAATTCCTGTTCCAGGGCCTCGAACCGCTGGGTGCCGAAGAGCTTCTGCAGCAGTTCCAGGCGATCGGCTGCCTTGGACCGCAGGAAGGCGGCAAAATCGCCCTGCGGCAGCATCACCACGCGGGTGAACTGTTCCCGGTCCATTCCCAGCAGGGCGGTGATTTCAGCGCCGGCTTCGTCATTGCGTCCGGATCTCTCCGTCCACGTCCCGCTGACGCGTTCCCGGAGGAGCGTTTTGGCCTGCTGTGTGGTGAAGCCGTTCTTCCCCCGGGCACTGGGTTTATCCCAGGCCGGCGACCTGGTGACTTCGAAGTGGCGGCCCTGAGCGGAAAACTCGCAGGTTACCGCCGGTTCGAGCGACGGCTCGGCATGATCGCTGCGCAGGCGCTTACCCTCCTGGCGCGCCCCCGGCACGGATCCGTACAGCGCAAAGCAGACAGCGTCCAGCACGCTGGTCTTGCCTGCTCCGGTAGGGCCGTTGAGGAGGAAGAGCCCGTGGGCGCTCAACCTGTCGAAGTCGATTTCCTCGGTGCCCGCAAAGGGCCCGAAGGCGGAGATGGCAAGGCGGTGGATCCTCATAGCGATCCCTCCGTCAGGCGTACGTTATCCAGCGCCGCGGCGATAGCCGACCGCTCGGCGTCGTCCGCGTCCCGCCCCCGCACATGATCGAGGAATCCGCAGCAGAGCGAGAGATCATCCTGGGCTTCGGCGAGGCGGCTGCTGTAGCTCTTGGACGCCTTGACGGTGCCGCCCTGCGGATCAAAGCCGAGGACCAGCGTGTCCGGAAAACGGGCCCGCAGCCGCTCCATGGCCTGCGCGGGCCGCTGCTCATCCGTCAGGGTGATCTGGCAGAACGCCCCTTCGGCCCAGGAATGTTCCGCGGACTCCAGGAGTTCCGAGATATCGCCGCGGAGCACAGCCAGCTTCCGCGGGGCTTCCCACGACAGTTCCGATACGCCGGTCACACCGTCCGGGCCGACGTCGATCAGCCAGCTGCCCTTGGTGTGCTTGGCTTCGGAGAACGAGTAGGCCACGGGCGAACCCGAGTACCTGACCTGCGGCGACAGGGTCTGGCGGCCGTGCAGGTGCCCCAGCGCGGTGTAGCTGAATCCGTCGAAGAGGTCCAGGGGCACGGCTCCGACTCCCCCGATGCTGAGGTCCCGTTCGCTGTCTGAGCTGATCCCTCCGCTGGCGAACGTGTGGGCGAGGACCACCGAATGGACGGTTCCCGCTGCGCTGCGCTCCGCGAGGTCTGCCCGGATGCGGTCAGTGGCGGCGCGGGTGACTTCGAAGTGGCTGGCGGTTTCTGCACCGAGTTGTTCGGCGACGAGGCGCGGTTCCAGCCAGGGGATTCCATAGATGGCCAGGACAGCGCCCGGAGTCCCGCCGTCACCCGTCTCCAGGGGCAGGACGACTGGCTGGTCCAGGTCCGACAGCCGGGTCCGCAAGTGGACGCCGCCACGTTCCAGCAGCCGGGAGGCGAAGCCCAGCCGGATGGCGGAGTCGTGGTTGCCGGATGTCAGCACCACAGTGGCGCCGGCCGCCGTGAGCCGCACCAGGGCATCGTCCAACAGCCCCACGACGTCGACACCGGGCAGGGCGCGGTCGTAGACATCGCCGGCGATCAGGACAACGTCAACGGCGTTTCCGGTGACGGCGCTGACGAGCTGATCAACAAATGACCGCTGGGCGTCCAGCATCCCGACGCCATGGAAGGACCTGCCCAAGTGCCAGTCCGAAGTGTGCAATAACCGCATATTCTTACGCTAGCGGCTGCCACCGACAGTTTAGGAAACCGCCGCAACAGGCCGTTGCCCAGTCAGGCCAGCTAGCCGCGCTTTCCGTCGAAGAATTCCTGGGCCTCGTCGCGGTTGTCCGGCTCGTCCGCGGCGGAATGAACCGGTGCGGCCTTGGCCGGGGCAGCTGCCTTGGCCGGCACCTCGGCGGCCTCTTCGACGACGTCGGCATCCTCGTCGTCGTCAAAATCCTCAACGTCGTCGGCAGCACCGCCGACGGCGGCACTGTCGTCATATACTGGTCCGTCAGCGTCTGAAGCAGTAACGGCAGCAACCGGCTCGGCGAACCCCCGGAAGACCAGCCCGGCGATGGCTGCGCCCGCCAAGGGAGCAACCCAGAAAAGCCACAGCTGCTCAAGGGACCAGCTGGAGCTGAAGACGGCCGAGGCCGTAGCGCGGGCGGGGTTGAACGGCGCATTGCCCACGGACAGGCCCAGCTGCAGCAGGACAGCGCAGGCGAGGCCCACGGCTACGGCGGCTGCCGTCTTGTTGACGTTGTTGCGTGCGGTGGTGCCCAGGAAGACTGCAACCAGGATGGCGGCCCCGAGCACTTCCAGCAGGAGCACGCCGGCGAGGGGCGCCTGGATGATGGAATGTTCGCCGAATCCGGCGGTCACGGTGTCGAACGCCGTCCGGCTGTCCTGGATGCCCGGCAGTGTGCGCAGGATGCCGAAGAGTGCGAGGGCGCCCAGGAGCCCGCCCACCAGCTGCGCGCCGATGTAAGCAGCGGCGTCACCGAGCCGGATCCGGCCGGCAACGGCGTGGCCAACGGTCACCGCCGGGTTGAAGTGTCCGCCGGAAACGTAGCCGAAGGCCAGCATCGCCGCGGTCACTGCCAGGCCTGCTGCGAGCGCGGCGGGCAGCGGGCTGGACTGCGGGATGGAGAACAGCGGCACGCCCAGGCCTGCCACCACGATGAAAAGGCTGCCAAAGGCTTCGGCAGACAGCCTGGACACAAGCCCGTACCGGATTTCGGCACCGCTGCCGGCAGTCAGCCCGGGGGCGGGGTCACGGTGGACGGGCACAGGCGTGGTCATGGTGGGGCAATCCTTTTCGTTGGGGTTTGGTGCCTTTGCATTCTGCCAAGGGATTCTGGGCGTTGGCTGAGTCCGAGCTTAGTGGACGGACGGCGTGGCGCCCCGGCGCGTTCCACCTCCGCCCCACGGTAAATTTACTGTCATGAGCATTGAACCGGGCGCCGTTGCCGCGCCCCCGCTGAAGTCCCGCATCCACGGCTGCCTCCTGGGCGGGGCCTTGGGCGACTCGCTGGGCTACGCGGTGGAGTTCGACTCCGTGGAAGCGATCCGCAGCCGCTTCGGCCCGGACGGCCTGACAGACTTCTCCGCGCTCGACGGCGGCAGTCACTTTTCGGACGACACGCAGCTGACGCTGTACACCGTGGACGGGCTGGTGGAGGTGCTCGAATGGGCCAATGACGGCGTGGGTGCCGACGCGAACGCCTGCCTGTGGCTGGCCTATCTCCGCTGGCTGGCCACCCAGGGCGAGTCCTTACCGCCGCAGGCCCCGTCGCAGCCGCCTCGGTGGATCGACGGTCATGAGGTCCTGAGGCACCGCCGCGCTCCGGGAAACGCGTGTATCAGCGGGTTGGCCACCGGGGAGATGGGCACGGTTTACCGGCCGGTGAACCCGGACTCGAAGGGCCGCGGAACGGTGATGAGGTCGGCACCGTTCGGCCTGATTCCCTTCATAGCGTCCGACGCCGTCTATAAGTTGAGTGCCGACGCCGCCTCCCTGACGCACGGCCATCCGTCCGCACGGCAAAGTGCCGGCAGCTTCAGCCTGCTGATCCACCGCCTGGTGGCCGGTGACACCCTGGCGGACGCGGCGGCGGCGGTCCTGGCCGAAGTCCGTGGCCTGAAGGATGTGGCGGCGGAACTTCCCGAGCGGCTTGAAGCGGCCATCCGCTGTGCGGGAACAGGCGACCTGTCGCCGGAGGAACTGGTTCGGCAGCTCGGCGAGGGCTGGGTCGCGGAGGAGGCGTTCGCCGTCGGGCTTTACACTGTCCTGGCCACAGCGCCGGATGCGGACTCCACACTGTCGCCGCAAGACCATTTCCGGGCGGCCATGGCGCTGGCCGTCAACCACAGCGGCGCCAGCGATTCCACGGGATCCATCGGCGGAAACATCCTGGGCGCCTACTACGGCGAAGAGTGCCTGCCCCCGGAATGGCTCGACGCACTCGAAGGGCCGGACGTCATCCGCGGCATGGCCGACCTTCTGGTGGGCGTTACGACCGCCTGAGCGCGACGTTGTTGCAGGCCTCGCAGATGCCCTCCGGGATCAGGCCCCGGCGCTGCAGCACTCCGAAGATGACGCAGCCCAGGCAGAATCCGGCGAAGGCCTCCAGGGAGGCAGCCGCGATGAGTATTGCCAGCGCAATCCACGCTGCCGGGGCGGCACCGGCAAGGAACAGGATCAGCGCCGTGGTGGAGACTACGGTCCCCATGCCCTGGGCAAAACGCTTGGGCGGTCCGGGAACCAGGCGAACGCGGCCCAGACGGGGTGCCAGGACCTTGACGGAGAGCAGGGCCAGCGGCGAAATCCGTGGGCCGAAGAGCACCCGCAGCCAGAAGCCCGCGGCGATCAGCACGAGTCCCCAAACGGACCCGCTCAGCAGTGTGGCGCCCGCGAGGAGCACCACCAGGCCGGCGGTGATCCGGGCCGCGTATTCATTGACGGGGTTGGGAAAGGCGAACACGGCGGACCAGTTGATTCCGGTTGTTTGGCCGTCCGTTAGTTTGCTCATCCTGCAAGGCTAGGAGCCGGGCACGCCGCAGGGAAGATTTGTTGCGCCGGATGAACGCAGTGCGGCTCAGCCGCCCACCATCTGCAGGAACTCGCCTTCGGAGAGTACTTCGATGGGCTGGCCGCGGTCGTGGAGCTCCAGGACGCGCCGGGCCTTGCCGGTCAGCCTGCCGGACCGCAGGTCCGCGGCCACAAAGCCGTCACCCACCACCAGCACCGTGGTGCGGGCGGTTACCCGGCTTTCCGGCCGGGCACCCAGCTCGGCCGAACGCACCTTCGCTTCCGGCCGGGCCATGGAGAGCTCGCCGGTGAAGACAACGGTCTGGCCGTACAGCGGGTGGGACGGTTCGGCGTCGGCATTGGGGACGGGGTTGTCGCCCTCCTCCGGCCACCCGGACAGGAACGGGCGCACCAGCGCGGCGCTGTTTCCGCCAGCGGCGCCGGCAAGGGCGGTAAGGCTGGCTTTGGACAGGACATCGTGCGCCGGGTCAAACGCCTCCTGGTGCGGCAGGACCAGGCCCAGCGACAGGTAGAGCTCGGCAATGCTGTTGGCGTTGTTCCGGGCAGCGATGTCGATCAGGATGCCGGCGCAGGCACGGGCGTCTTCTGCGGCATCGTGATGGTTGACCAGCGGCACACCGGCTTCCTCTGCGGCGAACGGCAAGGAATTGGAGACGAGGGAGTAGCACCGCCGGGCCAGCATCACCGTGCAGACGTAGTCGTAGGCAGGGCCGGGCAGGCCGGAGACCTCAAGCCCTGACCGGATCACTCCAAGGTCAAAGGCCGCGTTATGCGCCGCCAGGATGTCGTCCCCGATGAAGGCACCAATCTCCGGGAACAGCTCACCGAAGCGGGGACGGCCGGCCACGTCCGTGGCCTTGATGCCGTGGACCCTGACGTTGTGGTACTCGAAGTGGTCGTGGTTGACCGGCGGCCGCATCAGCCACGACGCCTCATCCACCACGCGCCCGCCCCGCACCTTCGTCAGGCCAACCGCGCACGGTGAACCCCGGAAGCCATTGGCTGTCTCGAAGTCGATCGCCGTAAAGTCCAAACCCACGGCCCATACTTTACCGCCGTGCAGGGCCGTTCCCGTGTCACCGGGGCGGCCCTGTCGCGGATATCACGCGGACGACGCCGGGTAGCGAGGGTGCGTCAAGTACCCTGAGTAGGTGAACTTTCTTGCGATCAGCGACCTTGCCGTGCCCATGCTGGGTGGTGCAGGACCGGTCCAGCCGCAGCTGGCATCGTTCCTGCCCGACTGGCTGAACCCCCAGATTTTCTTGGCCGATCCAGCACTTGCGCCCTGGGTGGTGCTGCTGGTCTGCGGAATTGTCTTCGCCGAAACGGGCCTGCTGGTGGGATTCTTCCTTCCCGGCGATTCGATGCTGTTCACGGCGGGGCTGCTGGTGGCAACGGACACCATCCAGTTCAATGTCTGGCTCCTGGCGCTCCTGATCACCATTTCCGCCATCATCGGCAACCAGACCGGCTACCTGATCGGTTCCAAGGCCGGCCCCGCTATCTTCAATAAGCCGAACTCCCGCCTCTTCAAGCGCGAAAACGTGGAGAACGCCCATGCTTTCTTCGAAAAGCACGGCGGCAAGGCACTGATCCTCGCCCGCTTCGTGCCGATCATCCGGACCTTCGTGCCCGTGATCGTTGGCGTGGCCCAGATGAACAAAAAGAAGTTCTTCCTGTTCAACGTGATCGGCGCGGTCCTGTGGGGCAGCGGCGTCACGCTGTTGGGCTACCTGCTCGGTGACAGGGTCCCGTGGGTCCGGGAGAACCTGGACATCATCTTCATCGTCATCGTGCTGGTCTCCGTGATTCCCATCGGCATCGAAGTACTCCGCGGAATTTCCGCCAAGCGCCAGGCTGCCAAGTTCGGCACGGACGCCGTCGAGGAATTCATTGAGGAACACGAACCCGAGGCCGAGCGGAAGACCCACCGGGACCACTGAGCCCCCACCACGCAGCCTGTCACTACTCCCCGGCCACTCCGCCCGGAGTCACCGTCCAGATATCGGCATTTCTAACGGCTTTTGGGCGCGATATCTGGACGGTGAACTCCCGTTAGGTCACTGGCGGGCGAGCGCGCCGACGATGGCCGGCAGGAGGGCCCGGAAGGCCTTCCCGCGGTGGCTGATCGCGTTCTTTTCTTCCGGTGACAATTCAGCGCAGCTGCGGTCCTCGCCGGCCGGCCGCAGCACGGGGTCGTAGCCGAAGCCACCGTCACCGCGGGGTTCGCGCAGAAGGGACCCCTCAAGCTGGCCGTATTCCACCACTTCACGGCTCGCGGCACCCGGCCCGGGGACCGCCAGTGCCGCAGCGCAGACAAATGCCGCTCCCCGGTGCCCGTCCGGGACATCGGCAAGCTGGTCCAGTAAAAGCCTCAGGTTGGCGGCGTCGTCACCGTGCCGGCCAGACCAGCGCGCGGAAAAAATTCCGGGCGCCCCGCCCAGCACGTCGACGGCCAGCCCCGAATCGTCGGCGATGGCCACCAGCCCAGTGGCCTCCGCAACGGCCCGCGCCTTCAACAGCGAGTTTTCGGCGAACGTCACGCCGGTTTCGACGACGTCTGGCGCACCCACCGCCGCGGCGTCCACCACCTGCGTGTCGACGTCGAGCCCGGGGACCTGTCCGCGCAGCAGCTCCCGGAGCTCCCTGAGCTTGCCCTTGTTGTGCGTGGCCAGGACGAGGCGCGGTACGGGCGCGCCGTCAGGTTCAGCGTTCGGGTTCACAGTGTCCTGGTTCACAGTGCGTCGGCGAGGGTTTCGCGCTGGATCGCCGCCAGTGCGGTGGTGCCCAGGAGGGCCAGGTCCAGCAGCTGGTTCAGCTCGTCCCGGTCGAAGGGAGCACCCTCTGCGGTGCCCTGGACTTCCACGAACTTCCCGGATCCGGTGACCACCACGTTCATGTCGGTTTCGGCGCGGACGTCCTCAACGTAGGGCAGGTCCAGCATGGGCACGCCGTCGATGATGCCCACCGAAACCGCTGCGATCGTGTCGATCAGGGGCTGGGCGTTCTTGGCGATCAGCTTGTTGTCGCGGGCGAAGCGGATGGCGTCCGCCAGTGCCACGTAGGCGCCGGTGATGGCCGCGGTGCGCGTTCCGCCGTCGGCCTGGAGGACGTCGCAGTCCAGGACGATCGTGTTTTCGCCCAATGCCTTGGTGTCAATGATGGAACGCAGCGAGCGTCCGATCAGCCGGGAAATCTCGTGGGTCCGCCCGCCGATTTTCCCCTTGACAGATTCGCGGTCAGAACGGGTGTTGGTGGCCCGGGGAAGCATGGCGTACTCCGCCGTGACCCAGCCGCGGCCTTCGCCCTTGAGCCAGCGCGGCACGCCCGCCGTCAGGGACGCCGTGCACAGGACCCTGGTGTTGCCGAACTCGATGAGGGCCGATCCCTCGGCCTGCTTGGACCATCCGCGGGTGATGCTGATGGGGCGGAGCTGGTCGGGGGCGCGGCCATCGGCGCGCACTACGGGCACTGCGGTTGCTTCAGAAGTCATGCCTTTAGCTTATCGACTCACGACGAGCCGTCCCGCCGCAGAGCGTGCAGCGGGCCAGCCATTGCACTGGACCAGAGGGGCAGCGGGTCAGACGGTGTAGTGCACACCGGCCACGGCAACGGCCACGTCGCCGCCGAACACGGGGCGCGCTTCGGCCATAACAGTGGTGGGCGATGTCCAGACGGGGATGTGCGTGAGCAACAGCCGGCGTGCGCCCGCGCTCTCCGCGGCCTCGCCGGCACGCTTTCCGGTCAGGTGGACATCCTTGATGTCGTCGTCGCGGCCTTCCTCAAAGGCGGCCTCGCACAGGAACAGGTCAGCGTCCTTTGCCGCTTCCTCCAGTCCTGCGCAGGAATCGGTGTCCCCGGAATACGTCAGGATCCGGCTGACAGTGTTGCCTTGCTTGTCCGGTTCGGTCACTTCCACCCGCAGGGCGTAGGCCTCCTCCACGGGGTGGTTCACCGCGAACGGCGTCACCGTGAACGGCCCCACCGTGACGGATTCCCGTTCGGTCCAGTTCGTGAAGTCGAATTCCTCGTGCATCCCCGGATCGAGTTCCAGGCCGTAGGCGGTGGCCATCCGGTCCGCCGTCGCGGCGGGGCCCCACACCGGAATCCTGCCTCGTCCCCAGCCGCCGGGCTTCCAGCGGACGGCCACGTGCAGGCCGCACAAGTCCATGCAGTGGTCGGGGTGCAGGTGGGTGAGGAAGATCGCGTCGATGTCCTCAAGGTCCGTGTATCGCTGGATGGCGCCAAGGGCTCCGCTGCCAAGGTCCATCACGATCTTCCACGTCCGCTCGCCGTCGTTGGCGGTCAGGAGGTAGCAGGACGCCGGCGAGCTCGGGCCGGGAAACGAGCCGGTGCAGCCGACGATGGTGAGCTTCACAGGGCAGGTCCTCCGGCCCGATGGGCGCCCACAAAGTTCGAAATCCGAGGTCCCGACGACGACTGCCGGGCGCTGGCGGTCTGCGCGGCCGCGATCATCTCGGGGGTGATCCGTGCCAGGCTGCCGGTGGGGTATTGGGCCGCCACATGGTCCACGTGCCGGACGGACAGGACCTCCGGCCCCAGGAAACGGCGGGCCAGCGTTTCGAACTGGCCGGCGTCACCGGTGGCGATGAAGTGGTGTTCCGGCGGTGCTACAGCAGTGCGCTGAAGGTCGTGAGTGGCGAGGGCCCGGTACACGTCCTTCGCCGTTTCCTCCGCGCTGGACACGAGCGTCACGGCGTCACCCATCACGAAGGAAATGACGCCGGTCAGCAGCGGATAGTGCGTGCACCCCAGCACCACGGTGTCCACGCCTGCCGCCTTCAGCGGCGCCAGGTACTCTTCGGCAATAGCCAGCAAGGCGGGTCCGGTGGTGATCCCGGCCTCCACGTAGCTCACGAACTCGGGGCAGGCCACGGACGTGATGGCCAGGTCCGGCGCGGCGGCAAACGTGTCTTCGTAAGCCCGTGAACCAACGGTGGCGGAGGTTCCGATGACGCCGATACGCCCGCTGCGGGTGGCAGCGACAGCCCGCCGGACGGCCGGCTGGATCACCTCGATGACGGGGATGCCGTATTTCGCCGTGTACCGCTCGCGGGCGTCCCTCAGGACAGCGGCCGACGCCGAGTTGCAGGCAATGGTCAGCAGCTTGACGCCGGAGTCCACCAGTTCGTCCATCACGCCCAGGGCGTTGGCGCGCACTTCGGCAATGGGCAAGGGCCCGTAGGGCCCGTTGGCGGTATCCCCCACATAGAGGATGGACTCGTTGGGGAGCTGGTCGATGATGGACCGCGCCACGGTCAGTCCGCCGACACCGGAATCAAAGATGCCGATGGGGCGGGACCCCACCTGGGCGGTGGTGCTGCTGGCTGCGGAGTCCGATGCGGCTGCGCCTGACGGATCCATGCTCGAGGCTGTAGTCATGATTATTCGAGGATAGGTCTTCCCCGGGGCCGCAGCCATCACATTGTGGCGCCCGACTCATGTCAATTTTGTCACAGTGGCGGTCGAATCCCGGACCAGGACAGCAGTTCAGGCCCGTGAGTCCAGGGACTGGAGCATCGCCTGGACCAGTGATTCCTGCAGCCACGTGGTGAAGTTGTACACCAGGGCGAGGTAACTTTCCACGTCCTCGGCCTGGGACCAGTCCTGCATCAGGTGCACGTGTTCGGCGTCCTCTTCATCCCGGATATCCAGGCGTTCCGCCAGCACCAGGCGCACATCGTTCAGGGCCATGGACCAGAACCTTGCCCCTTCGGCGGTGAGGACCACTTCGTCCCTGTCCAGGTCCAGCGCGGCAGCGCGCAGCGCGCCGATCTTGGTTTCCCGCAGCGAGCGCTCGGTGAGCTGGCGGAACTCCAGGGACGCGCCGTCGTCGTTCTTCATCACGTTGGGCAGTAACCGCTTAACGGCACGGTCCGTCGGTTCCTGGACGTCCATATCCAGTCCGATCAGGGCGGCCAGCGGATCCTGGCTGGTGTGTTCGGCCGGCTGGAGCATGGAGATGACGTCATCGATCAGGCTGCGGAGCAGTTCCCGTTCGGCGGGTTCCAGGAACCCGGTGATGCCCTTGAGCCCGTATTTGAATGCCTTAGCCACGTTTCCCCTTGCCCTGCCCGGACCCGCCGGATTTTCCTGCGTTTTTGGAGTTTCCACCATTCCCGCCGGTGGCCTTCTCCACGGTGGCCCAGAGGCCGAAGCCGTGCATGGCCACGGCATGCCGCTCAACCTGTTCCTTGCTGCCGTGGGCAACAATGGACCGGCCCTTTTTGTGGACTTCCATCATCAGCTTGTTGGCTTTGGACTCGGAGTAGCCGAAGTAGCTTTGGAAGACATAGCTGACGTAACTCATCAGGTTGACGGGATCGTTCCAGATCACCAGGTTCCAAGGGATGTCCGGGGCGGTCAGGGAGTCCGTGGACGCCTCTGTCCCGGTCCGGGTGCCCTCCTGTGTATCAGGGCCGAGCGCAACGCTTAAGGTCATCTGTCCATTCTATGGGGATGCACACTAGAGTGAATTTTGTGAGTACCTCCGCCAGCTGGGACCATCCCCGCACGTCCTTTTATACAGACCACTACGAGCTGACCATGCTGCAGGCGTCCCTGCACTCGGGCGCCGCACACCGCAGGTCGGTCTTCGAGGCTTTTGCCCGGCGCCTGCCGGACGGCCGGCGGTACGGGATTGTGGCGGGAACGGGCCGCCTGCTGGAAGGCATCGCCGACTTCCGGTTCGGCGAAGCCGAGCTGGACTTCCTGGGGCGGACCGGCGTGGTCAACCAGGACACCCTGGACTACCTGGCGAACTACCGCTTTTCCGGTGACATCTGGGGCTACCCGGAAGGCGAGGCGTACTTCCCCAACTCCCCCATCCTGATTGTCGAATCAACGTTTGCCGAAGCCTGCATGCTGGAAACCTACCTGCTCTCGGTCCTGAACCATGACAGTGCCATCGCCTCCGCCGCCTCCCGCATGATCACCGCGGCCGGCAACCGGCCCTGCATTGAAATGGGATCCCGGCGGACCCACGAGGAATCGGCAGTCGCGGCAGCCCGCGCCGCCGTCATTGCCGGGTTCGACAGCACCTCCAATCTCGAGGCCGGCTTCCGGTACGGCATCAAAACGGTAGGGACCGCCGCGCACTCCTTCACGCTCCTCCACGACACCGAGCGGGAAGCGTTTGAGGCGCAGATCGCCTCCCTCGGACCCGGCACCTCGCTGCTGGTGGACACGTACGACGTCGAGGCAGCCGTGCGTGCCGCCGTCGAGTTGGCAGGGCCCAAGCTGGGAGGCGTCCGGCTGGACTCCGGCGACCTCGTGGCCCAGGCCCAATGGGTCCGGCGCCTCCTGGACGAGCTCGGCAACGTGAACACCAAGATCGTGGTCACCTCGGACCTGGACGAGTTCGCCATCGCCGCGCTGCAGTCCGCCCCGGTGGATTCCTACGGTGTGGGCACCTCGCTGGTCACCGGTTCCGGTGCACCCACAGCGAGCATGGTCTACAAGCTCGTCAGCCGCACCGACGACGCCGGCAATTTCGTCTCCGTGGCGAAAACCGCCAAGAACAAAACCAGCATGGGCGGCCGGAAGTACGCGCTGCGCAAGCTCAACGAGCGGGGGGTGGCTACCCAGGAAATTGTGGGCATCGGCCACCGCCCCGAAGACGACGGCAACGACCGGCCGCTGCTTCAGCAGTTTATGAAGAACGGCGAGCTGCTGCCGGGCTGGACCGGACACGAGGGTGTGGTCCGCGCCCGCCAACGGCACGCGGACACCATGGCCGAACTGCCCGGTGTCGTCAACCGCCTGCAGCGCGGCGAGCCTGCCATCCCCACTATCTACGAGGAGAACTGATGTCCCGCGCCCTGATCATCGTTGACGTCCAGAACGACTTCTGCGAGGGCGGCTCCCTGGCCGTGGCCGGCGGTGCCGGTGTTGCCGGAGCCATCAGCGAGTACGTGGACGCCCATCACAATGAGTTCGACCACATAGTTGCCACCCAGGACTGGCACATCGATCCCGGCGCGCATTTTTCCGACACGCCCGATCACAAGGACAGCTGGCCGCGGCACTGCGTGGCCGGCACTCGCGGCGCAGAACTCCATCCGGACCTGGACAGCGAATACATCCAGGCCTACTTCCAGAAGGGCCAGTTCGCCGCGGCGTACTCCGGCTTTGAGGGCCTGCTGGCACCTGAGGATGCCGTCCCCACAGGGGAACGGCAGCCGGGCGCCATGCCCGCTGACGCAGATGCCTACGCACCGGCGGACAACGCCATCGGACTGGACGACTGGCTGCAAAGCCACGATGTGGAGGACGTTGTAGTGGTGGGGATCGCCACCGACTTCTGCGTGATGGCCACCTCGCTGGACGCGGTCCAGGCCGGCTACTCCGTCACGGTCATCCGCTCACTCACCGCCGGCATTGCCGAGGACCTGGAGGATGCCGTCGCCGAAATGGAGCTGGGCGGCGTCGAAGTCGCGTAAGTACTACTTCCGGCCGATGAACCAGTCCTGGAGCTTCCGCAGCCTGGACTGAAGCTGTTCCTCGTTCGCCTGGGCCACTGGAGGGCCGCCGCAGACGGTCCGCAGCTTCGTGTGCACCACACCGTGCGGGGTCCCGGTCCGCGCCGACCAGGCCGCCACGTTCTTGGCCAGTTCGTTGCGCAGGTCCATCAGCATCCGGTGGTCCGGTATGGCCGGCGCCGCGGTGGCCGGCTCGGCTGCCGGTGTGCGCCGGTTCTTGCGGTTGAGCTGTTCGTGCTGGCGCTGCCGCAGCAGCGTCCCCACCTGCTCGGCATCCAGCAGTCCGGGGATGCCCAGGAAGTCCAGTTCGTCCTCCGAGCCCACTTCTCCCCCGGTGCCGAACTCGCCGCCGTCGAACAATACGCGGTCGAAGGACGCCTGTGAGTCGAGGGCCTCGAACTTGCCCTTGGTGAGGCTGTCGGACGCCTTGTCCTCCCGGTTGGCCTCTTCCATCAGCGAGTCCTCGGGATTGAACAGGCCGTCGCTGTCTTCTTTCTCAGGGCGGTCCAGCGCGTGGTCGCGTTCGGCCTCCATCGAGTTGGCCAGGGCCATCAGCGTCGGCACGGACGGCAGGAAGACCGAGGCCGTTTCGCCGCGTTTCCGGGCGCGCACAAAGCGGCCCACTGCCTGGGCGAAGAACAGCGGCGTCGAGGTGGACGTCGCATAGACGCCGACGGAGAGCCGGGGCACGTCCACGCCTTCTGACACCATGCGGACGGCCACCATCCACCGTTTCTCGCTCGCGGTGAATTCCTCGATCTTGCTGGAGGCCTTGGCGTCGTCGGAAAGGATCACGGTGGGCGATTCGCCGGTGATCCTTTTCAGCTGCCCGGCATAGGCCCTGGCATCCTCGTGGTCCGTGGCGATGACCAGCCCGCCGGCGTCCGGAACCGTGCGGCGCACTTCGCTGAGGCGTTTGTCCGCCCCCGCCAGGACAGCGGGAATCCATTCCCCGGCCGGGTTCAGCGCCGTCCGCCACGCCTGCGACGTGATGTCCTTGGTGACCGCGGACTCGCCCAGTGAGGCCGCCATTTCCTCGCCGGCACTGGTGCGCCACCGCATCTGGCCCGAGTAGGCCATGAACATGACCGGGCGCACCACATGGTCACGCAGGGCGTTGCCGTAGCCGTAGGTGTAGTCCGCTTTCGAGCGCCGGATGCCGTCCTTGTCCTGCGCGTATTCAACAAAAGGGATGGGCGAGGTGTCGGAGCGGAACGGCGTACCGGTCAGGGAGAGGCGCCGTGCCGCAGGGTCAAACGCTTCGCGGAGGCCGTCGCCCCAGGACAGGGCTTCGCCACCGTGGTGGATCTCGTCAAGGATCACCAGCGTGCGGGCGGCCTCGGTCTTGGCGCGGTGCAGCATGGGTTTGCTGGCCACCTGCGCGTATGTGACAGCGACGCCAACGAAACCGCGGCCGTGCTGGCCATCGGAGTTCTTGAAGTTGGGGTCGATGGCGATGCCCACCTTGGCAGCGGCGTCGGCCCACTGCCGTTTCAGGTGGTCCGTGGGCGCCACGATGGTGACGCGGTTGACCGCCCCTGATTCGATGAGCATGGAGGCCACTCGCAGCGCGAAGGTGGTCTTGCCGGCGCCGGGAGTTGCTACGGCCAGGAAGTCGCGGGGATCGGTCCTGAAGTAGAGGTCAAGGGCTTGCTGCTGCCAGGCACGGAGTTTTTGGGCGGTTCCCCAGGCTGCGCGTTCCGGATAGGCCGGTGGCAGGGTGGGGCCGCCAAAGAGCGTCTCCGTCACTACTTGTTGTTGCCCGAGTCCCCTCCGGGACCCTTGCCGCCGTCGTTCCCCGGACGGAGGCCGTCATAAACCTCTTTGCACATGGGGCACACCGGGAACTTCTGCGGATCCCGGCCCGGCGTCCACACTTTGCCGCAGAGGGCAATGACAGGATCACCCGTCAGCGCGGATTCCATGATTTTTTCCTTGCGCACGTAGTGCGAGAAGCGTTCCCGGTCACCGGGCTCCACTTCCTGGCGCAGCTCTTCGCGCTCGATGGTTGCCGTGGACGTTCCAGCCCCGGAAAGCTCGCGCATCGGGTCGTTTTCGAGAGGGTCCGTCATGCTAGTCATGGCATCCATCTTAGCGTCCCGGGACGGAGGACGTTCGACGGCGGGAGGACCGTTTTGCACTCACTGCACCCGCCGCCGTCGGCTGTTCCGCGCAACGCCGCTAGGCACCCGCCCGTGGTGTGTGGCCGGAATTACAGCTCCTGCCAGTCAGGTTTGTGATCGTACGTGTGCCGGTAGAAGTCGGCGAGCTTCAGCGACGATGCCGCGGCCTGATCCACCAGGATGGTGGCGTGCGGGTGGAACTGGAGGACCGAGGCCGGGCAGATGGCGGCGACGGGTCCTTCCACGAAGTCGCGGACGGACGGTGCCTTCTGTGCCCCGGTAGCGATGAGGACAACGTGCCGGGCCTCGAGAATGGTGCCCAGCCCCTGGGTCACCACATGGTGCGGCACCTCTGCCAGGCTGCCAAAGAACCTGGCGTTGTCCCGGCGGGTCTGCTCGATCAGCGTTTTGATGCGGGTCCGGGATGCGAGCGAGGAACCGGGCTCGTTGAAGCCGATGTGGCCATCCGTACCCACGCCCAGGAGCTGCAGGTCCACTCCGCCCGCTGCCCGCATGGCCTCCTCGTAGGCGGAACAGGCCGCGGGCAGGTCCGCGGCCGCCCCGTCAGGCGTATGGACGTTGCCTTCGGCGATGTTGACCCGGCTGGTGAATTCCCGCCGGATGACTTGCCTGTAGGACTCCGGATGCCCGTGGTCCAGCCCCACGTATTCGTCCAGGGCAAAGGCATGGGCATTGCTGAAGTCCAGCCCGTCACGCTGGTGCCGCGCCGCCAGCTCGTCGTACACCGGCAGCGGCGATGACCCGGTGGCGAGGCCCAGTACGGCGGCGGGCTTGCGCCGGAGCAGGGCCTCGATGGCATCGGCGACGAGCTGTCCGATCTGCTTGCTGCCCTGGAGGATGACAACTTCCATGTCCGGCCGCCCTTCTGGTCTTTTACGGAATCAACGGTTGACGGTCAGTTGGGCCAGCAGTTCGGGTCCGCGGGCATCAAGCCACTTTCCACCCAGCCGAATGCCCGCCCCAAACAGCGCCAGTCCCAGCATCAGGCCGACGGCCAGGTTGGCCCACCCGAACATGGCATTCCCCGTGACCAGCTGCGCGATGAGCAGGCCCACCTCAGGCAGGACCAGCAGGCTCAGGACGCCCATGCCGGCAAACTGCACCACCAGGGTCTGCCCTACATTGCCCGGGGGCTTCTTGAACGGGCTGTCCCCGGGCAACGGGACGGCCACCGTGTAGCGTGCCGACACCACGGACGACAAGCCAAGCCCGGTGAACAGGATGCCCAGGCTCAAGCCCAACTGGCCGGGCAGTTCCGACCAGCTGCCGGTAAAGAAGTACTGGCCCACTGCAAAGATCAGCACCACGGGCAGGGCAAAAGCCAGGCAGGCCAACGCCCTGCCCAGCCGGTCGTCCACACCGCGGACGCCCGTGGCCACATGCAGCGCGAATGCCGTGTTGTCATAGGAGACGTCCGCTGAGATGGACCAGGCCAGCAGGAAGGCAGCCAGCGGTGCAGCCACCGCCAGTACTCCGTAGTCACCGGACTGGCTGCCCTGGAACACCAGCAGGATGGGGAGCAGCGGGACCACCACCAGGGAACCGGAATAGCGGGGATCGCGCAGCCAGTACGTCAGCGCGCGCGCTGTTATTGCACCGGCCGGTGTGGCCGGCAGCAGGTCGAACAGCCCCAGTTTGCCACCCTTGCGGCTCCCGCTGCCGGCGTAGGGCGGGTTGACCAGGGCCCGTTCAAGGAGCAGTTTCCAGCACCAGGACAGGACTGCGAGGGTTGCAGCGGCGATCACGAGTTTCAGTGCGGCCGCTCCCGGGCGGCCAACCGCAACATCACCACCGAGGGACCACGCGGCACCAAGTGGCGTCCAGGACAAGGTGGCAGCCAGCTCCGGCAGGAAACCCGTCGAGGCGGTGATGCCCCTGCCCACGCCAGCGACGATCGGGCCCATCAGGACCAGCGGGACCATAAATGCGATGGCGCTGACATCCTTGAACCGGCGCGACGACGCCAGGCTGGCGGTGGCGGTGGTGACCACTTTGGACAGGACAATACATGTCAGAACGCCGACGGCGGCGCCCACCAGTGCGGCAACCGCGGGAAGGGGGCCACGGGCCCAGGTCCACACGGTGGCGAGCGCTGCGAGCGCCGTGGCCAGGCCGGGGATGCCGATCAGCCCACCGAGGGCCAGCCCCGTGAGCAGTTGGCGCATGGGGATGGCGGAGGTGGTGAAGCGGGCAGGGTCCAGGGTCAGGTCCGCGGCGGACGCGACCACCGGAATGAGGCCCCAGCCCAGGAGGGCCGCTGAACCACCAAGCACCACAACCGTCCGGGCCAGTTCGGGGTCTACAGTGCGCAGCAGGACCAGTGCCACGACCACTAGTCCCACCAGCCCCAAGGCATAGAGACCGCCGAACGCCAGGCCGACGAGCTGCCAAGGGCTGCGGCGAAGGCCGTTCCGCAGCAGGGTCAGTTTGAGCCTTAGGAGGTGCGCAACCATTCCAGGCCTTCCGTGTGGTTGCGTCCGCCGACCAGCTGGACAAACCTTTCTTCCAGCGTTGCCCCGGCGCGGACTTCGTCCACGGTCCCGGTGGCGAGGAGCCTTCCGGCCGCCACCACGGCGACGTGGTCGCACATGCGCTGGACCAGGTCCATAACGTGGCTCGAGACGATCACCGTCCCGCCGGCGGCTACATAACTGTCCAGGATGGACCGGATGTTGGCCGCCGAGACGGGATCCACGGACTCGAAGGGTTCATCGAGCACCAGCAGCCGCGGGGCGTGGATCAGGGCCGAGGCGAGGGCGATCTTTTTTGTCATGCCGGCCGAATAGTCCACCACGAGCGTCCCGGCGTCCTCGTAGAGGTCCAGGGCGGACAACAGCTCCCCCACACGGGAGGCCACCACGTCTTTGTCCATGCCACGCAGCAGCCCCGCGTACGTGACCAGCTGTTCGCCGGTGAGCCGGTCAAAGAGGCGGACACCGTCAGGGAGGATGCCCATCAGCTTCTTGGCCTCCAGCGGCCGGGCCCAGACGTCCACCCCATGGACAACGGCTGTCCCGAAGTCGGGCCGCAGCAGGCCGGTGGCCATGGACAGCGTGGTGGTCTTGCCGGCGCCGTTGGGCCCCACGATGCCAAAGAATGAGCCTGCCGGGACGTCGAGGCTGATGCCGTCCACGGCGATTTTTCCGCCGAAACGCTTGGCGAGGCCGCGGATGGACAAGGCCGGAACGGGCCCCGCGTGCACCACCGGATCAGAGTGGGGATCAGGATGCGCAGCAGTCATGATGCCAGCCTAGACCCAGGGCCCTGCCGAAGGGGTCCTCCCGCGGGAGTAGTGCAAAGGCGTAGGGAACCCTAGAACGAATGCCGCGGCATGGCCCGTTCGTACTGCGGTGCCCAGGGGAGGTCGTGCCCCAGTTCAAACGCCGCACGGAGCCACCAGTGCGGATCCCGGAGCGCGGCCCGGGCAATAAGCACGCCGTCGGCCTGCCCGGTGGCCACGGCATGCTCGGCCTGGCCTGCGGAAGTCAGCAGGCCCACGGTGCCTGTGGGGACCCCCGCTTCGCGGCGGATGCGTGCGGAGAACTCCGTCTGGTAGCCCGGACCCGGACTGATGTCCTGGTGGGCCACGGCCCCGCCGCTGGAGACGTCGATGAGGTCCACTCCGTGCTCCGCCGCCTGGGCGGCCAGCCGGACCGAAGCCTGGACATCGACGCCGCCCGGCGCCCAGTCGGTGGCTGAAATCCGCAGCAGCAGGGGCATGGATTCGGGGATGACGTTGCGGACGGCATCAACGACGGCGAGCATCAGCCGGTTCCGTCCGGCCTCGTCCCCGCCCCAGGAATCGGTCCGCGTATTGATCAGCGGGCTTTGGAACTGGTGCAGGAGGTAGCCGTGCGCGCCATGGATCTCCACGGTGTCGAAGCCGGCGTCCACGGCACGCACGGCGCCGGCCGCGAAGTCGGAAATGATGTCCTGGATCTGCGCCTCGGTCATCGCGGCGGGTTCGGCAAAGCCGTCGAAGGCAAGCCGTGACGGCCCCACCGTGGGCCAGCCGCCGTCGGACTCCGGGACGCTCCCCCGCTGCCCGGCGAACGGCCAGTAGGCGGACGCTTTCCGGCCGGCGTGGGCAAGCTGGGCGCCGATCTTCGCTTCCGCGGCACCGTGCCGGTGCACAAAGGACGTGATCCGCTGCCAGGCCTCGGCCTGTTCGTCGTTGTACAGCCCGGTGTCGCGGGGGCTGATCCTGCCGGCCGCGTTCACAGCGGCCGCCTCGGTGAGGATCAACGCCGCGCCGCCCGCGGCAAAGGAGCCCAGATGCATCAGGTGCCAGTCGTTCGGAACCCCCGGGGCGCCGTCGGGACCGCAGCTGTACTGGCACATGGGTGATACCCAGCCGCGGTGCGTGAGCTCCAGGGAGCGGAGCTTGAGCGGCTGGAACAGGGCCGGCACTAGAACAGGACCCTGGCGAGTCCTTGGCGTGCCTTGGCAACACGGGGGTCGGACGTGCCCACCACGTCGAAGAGTTCCAGGAGGCGTACGCGGGCTGTCTCCCGTTCCGGGCCGAAGTTCCGGCCGATGAAGCTGACCACGCGGTTCAGCGCGTCCTCCACGTGACCGCCGGACACGTCCAGGTCCGCCACGCCCAGCTGGGCGGCCAGATTGTCAGGTTCGTTGGCGGCGAGGGTACGCAAGGCTTCCGAGTCCTCGGCGGAGAGCGGCTGGAGCCGGGCCATCAGCTCCACCTGGGCCAGGCCGGCCTTGGCCTCGGCGTCGGCGGGCATTTCCAGCAGGGCCTGCCGGTAGGCCACGGCGGCGGCCTCATAGTCGCCCGCCTCAATGGCGTCGAACGCGGCCTGGTGCAGCGGCGGAAGAGGTGCTGGTTCAGTCTCCATGGGCGCACTGCCCCCGCCGAGGCTGCCCGTAACCCCATTGGCCGCCGCGACATTCAGCAGTTCATCCAGGAGGGGGCGGATCTGGGATTCCTCGGCACCGCCTTGGAAGAGCGGTACGGGCTGGCCCTTGAGGACGGCGACGGCCGTGGGGACGGCCTGGACCTGGAAGGCCTGTGCCAGCTGCGGGAAGGCTTCGATGTCCGCCGCCCCCAAGACCAGGCGGCCGCCGTAGCTGTTGATGACCCGCTCCAGCGAGTCGAGCATCGCGGCGGATTCCGGCGAGTACGCGGCCCATAGCGCGAAGACCACCGGAACCTGGGCGGAAAGCTCCACGAGTTCCTGGAAATTGCCTTCGGTGACAGTGACCCGCAGCGGTGCCGCGCCGTCGTCGGGCGTTACCGCACCCGCTTCTGCGCTGGCACCCGAATCCCCGGAAACAGGCGGATTGCCGGGAGCCGCAGGAGGCGCCTGGCCCTGTTTCAGGGATGAAAGGTCGACGGCGCCACGCAGGTTAAGCAGGCTGGCAGCGGCTGGAGGGACTGGGCGGGAAGCTGGCGAACTCATGCTTTCCACTCTAGCCACTCCGGCCGCTGCCGGGGGTACTGCATCAGGGACTGGACCCTGCGGGCCTATTTGAAGCTTGCGCCTACCAGCCCGCGCGTTGCGGCCACCAGCTTGATGGGATCCGTAGAACCTGCCGGCGGAACGTAGACCGCCATTGATTCAGCAAAGTTCAGGACCATGCCGGTGGTGGTTTCCTTGCCGCCGGCGAGGGCCGCGGCGTCGTCGCCGATGGTGAGCTTGTCACCGGAGGCTTTGGGCGTGCCTTCAAAGCCGAAGTTGATCCGGCCCAGCACCAGCGCCCCGCCGTCGGCCGTCCGGAACACCACAGTGCTTTCCGGTACTACCTTGTGGGTGAAGGAGAAGTTGCCGTTTTCGCCGGACTTGACTACCTCGGCCTGGTAGGAGAGCGTGTCGGCGATGTACGGCGAGGATGCGCCCTCCACCAGCTTGTCCTTGAAGCTCGACTCTGAATTCGTCAGGCGGTCGGCCAGCCCGGCCAGGGCTTCTTCGCCGCTGTACAGCAGGCCGGATTTGTCGTTGGCGGCCAGCGTGTCGGTGCCGTTCCGGCCGATGGCGGGGAACGTAGTTCCCGGCTGCAGCGGGGTGGTCTCGGTCAGCTTGTAGTTCTCCCGCGGGGAGGGCTGGACCAGGGTGAGCAGCTGCGGGACGACGTTGCCGTCACCCTGCGTAACGGCGAGGACTGAACGCGGCCAGCTGCGGTCGCTGGTGACCACCGTGGTGAGGAGCTTGGTGGAACGGACGGGCATCCGGGCTTCATAAGTGCCCACCTGGGAACGGATCTTGTAGTTCTGCGTACGGACCTCAAGCTCCGTCCCGGCTACGCGCTCTGCGAGCTTGGCTGCGTCCTTTGCGGCGTCACCGGCGTCGGCGGTGCTGGAGACCTGCTCCAGGATCCTGCGGAACTGGGCGTCCAGGAGGACCGGCGCGGCCGCCTGGGCGGCCTCCGGCGATGCTGATTCGGGAGCCGGCGCGGGCGTGGTGGCAGCGTTCGCAGCAACACCCGTTCCGGCCACAACGAGGGCGGTCACTGCGGCGGTGACCATGCCGCCGGACACCATGCCGAGCCGTGAGGCGGACCTTGCCTCGGCCTTGGCCCGGGCGCGCCGGGCGAACAGGCTTCCCGTGCCGCTGCCTTCGCCGTCCCGCTTGCGTGCGAACAGGACCAGCAGGGCAATGCCGGCGAGGATCAGCAGGCCGCCAATCACCATAAGCGGGATGGCCCACGGGGTGGAGGTGTCATTCGGGAACGTCATGGAGATCGACGATGGGGCGGGCTTGGTGCCATCGGACGCCAGCAGCAGTGACCATTCGCCGTCAGCGGGCGGTGTCCACGAGTACTCCAGCTCACCGCTCGCGTTCTCAGTGGAAACCCAGAGGTCGGATCCGGACGGATTCGGCGCCGTGGCGTCGCCGTCGGCGTGCTCAACCTGCAGGGATTTGTTGTCCTCGGAAACCCCGGTGATGGTGTTGTGGGCCGTCGGGCCCACCCAGGCCTCCACGTCGTCAGGCCGGCCGGCCGCCAGCATAAAGTTGCCGTCGCCTTCGATCTTGATCTTCACCGTTCCGCCCTGCGCAGTGCGCAGGTTCTGGTCGATGACGGTCAGTGGCGCCTCGGCGGCATCTGCCGGGGCGGAAGCCGTAAAGGTCTCGGAGGGAGCCCAGATTGTCTTCTGGCCAATACCGGCCAGAAGTGTCAGGAGGCCGAGCAGCACGAGTGCAACTGCAGTCTTGAAGCGCAAAGGAAACACCTATCATTCGCGGGGGTTTACCTTCAATAGTAACCGTTTTGTTACCAGAACCCCCGTTTGGGCGCCAGCGGGGTCCGGAATCGGCGGCGCCCGGACGGCCCGGCGGGCGCCCTCGCTCCTGTTGGCAAGGCTGCTGATAGTGTTTGCGATGATCATCACACCGGCCCGCAAATGCGGCGCCACGCACGGAACAGGCCCCAGAATCCAGTGACTGACAAGACGGAAGAGTCCTCCACGGGACACGAAAATCAACCGGCCGCTGGCGCTTTGGAATCCTCGCCGGACACGCCTGCGACGGCGAAGCGACGGGGCTCCGCAGCTGCGGCCCTTGGCCAGCTTGTGCGGCGCCTGCGCCAGCCGCTGCCGGGCGCCCAGCCCAGGCTCCGGTTTGAGATCCCGCCGGAATACAACCACACGGAAGAACCTGCCGCCACCGAAGACGGCGAGACTGGCGGGAGAGCCGCGCAGTTTGGCCGCCCGGGTCCCCGGATGTCGATGCAACATCCCCTCTATATGGGCTTCATGGGCACTGTAGGGGTGGGCCTTGCCCTGCTGGTCTACTGGATCGGCTCCAACACCACGCAGCTGCTGCTGTGGATTGTGGCTGCCCTGTTCATTGCACTAGGCCTGGAACCCGTGGTCGGCTGGCTGGAGAACCGCCGGATTCCCCGCCCGGTCGGCATTCTCCTGGCCGTCCTGGTCCTGGTGGTGGCCGTGGGAGGTTTCTTCGCTACCCTCATCCCCACCATCGTGGAACAGGTCACCCAAATTGTGGTGCAGGCACCCACCTGGGTACGGGACTTCATCGATTCTGAGTTCTTCCGCAACGTGGATGACCAGTTTGGTGTGCGCGACCGCATCAACGAGGAACTCGACAAGTTCGTCAACAACCCCGAGGCGATGGGCGGGATCTTCGGTGGAGTGGTTGGCTTCGGCTCCACCCTGGCCAACGGTCTCTTCGGCACATTGATCGTCCTGGTCCTGAGCCTCTACTTCCTGGCAGCCCTCCCGGCCATGAAGAAGTGGGGCTACCGGCTGGCGCCGCGGTCCCGCCGGGCCCGGGTTGAAGCCCTCTCCGAGGAGATCACCCGGTCCGTCGGCAACTACGTGATCGGGCAGGCCTGCGTGGCATTGCTCAATGCCACGTTCGCGTTCATCGTGATGTCCATTGTGGGTGTCCCGTTCGCCCTCTTGCTGGCCTTCGTGGTGGCACTGCTGGCATTCATCCCCCTGGTGGGCGGCATGATCGCCGGCATCGTGGTCCTGCTGATCGCCTTGACGGTCGGGTGGCAGACTGCCGCCGTCTACGGCATCTGCTACTTCGCCTACCTCCAGTTCGAGGCCTACTTCATCTCGCCGCGCATCATGCAGAAAGCCGTGGCCGTGCCGGGCGCCGTCGCCGTGATCTCCGTGATTGCCGGCGGCAGCCTGCTGGGAGTCCTGGGGGCGCTGATCGCCATCCCGACGGCGGCGGCCATCCTGCTGCTGGTCAAGGAGATCTACATCGTCCGCCAGGACAAGCACTAGCGGACAGGCGCCAGCGGACAGCCACCAGCGGACAGGCACTAGTAGCGGCAGCCGCTAGGCAGCCGCAGTGGCCACCGGGCCGTTCCACACCTGCGGCAGGCCTTCGGGACCGGAGCCTGCCTCCGTCACCTCATCGACGATTTCGTTGAGCACGCGGGAAGCGTATTTCTCCCCCACCCAAAGGTGCTTGGCGCCGTCGACACCCACCACCCGGGCCTGCGGCACCAGGCTGAAACGTTCAGCGGCGGCGGCGGGCTGGAGGTAGTCGTCATGCTCCGGCACGAGGACGGTGAGCGGCTTGGCGGAGTCCGCCCAGAGACGCAGGTGGGCGTCGGTGGCGCGGTGCAGCGGAGGCGACAGCAGGACGGCACCTTCAATCTGGCTCGCCACCGGCTCAACGGCACCGTACATCAGCGCCAGTTCGGTGCCGAAGGACCAGCCCACCAGCCAGCGGTTGGGCAGTTGGCGTTCGACGGCGAAACGTACCGCCGCCTCAACGTCCTGCCGCTCGCCGATCCCCTCTTCGAAGGAACCTGCGCTGGTTCCCCTCGGCGACTCCGTCCCGCGCGTGTTGAAACGAAGCACAGCCACGCCGGCCAGGGCCGGAAGCCGGTAGGACGCCTTGCGGTACACGTGCGAGTCCATAAAACCGCCGTGCGTCGGAAGCGGATGCAGGGTGATCAGCGTCGCGGTGATCTGGCCGAACTCGGGCAGCGCCAATTCCCCCACCAGGGTGTGGCCATCCTCCGTGCGGAGCTCGATGTTCTCGCGTCGGGCCGGCAGCACCGTTGACGCGCGGATGGGTGCGGGCCCTGTTGGCTGGCTGAATTCGTACGACGCCGGATCAAAAGTCATGCCTGCCAGCTTAGCGACTCCCGGCGTCCGCAGGCGCAGTGCGCTGGCTCTTAACGCGGCTTCTGCGGGGCGGAGCCGTTCGCCCGGGCTATTCCGAGTCAGCGGTATCGGTACGTCCGGGACAGCCAGCAGTTGGTGTGCCAGTGGCGGCGCTCAGCCAGGCCTGCGGCCGCACCGAATATGTGATCGTCCTTCCAGACCACCAGGTGGGCGATGCCGGGGACCACAGCGGTGGAACAGCCGGGGCAAATGTAGGTCTTTTCCGCGTTCCTGGCGGTCATGGTCCTGACCGTCCACTCGCCGTCGGGCGCGCTTTCCCGGCGGGCGATTCCAGCCCGCGCCCGCTCCAAATCCAACTCCGGAACGTCGCCGTTGCCCTTCTTGCCGGCAGGCTTTCCGCCAGCTACGCCCGGCTTTCCGGAGGCAGGGCGGCGGGGACGGTTGGAACGCGGCATGCCTCCATTCTCCCCCAGCCCCGGTAGTGTGTACGGCGTGCGACTTGTCATAGCCCGATGTTCAGTTGATTATGTTGGCCGGCTCAAAGCCCATCTCCCCCTTGCCACCAGGCTCCTGCTGGTCAAGGCCGACGGCTCGGTGCTGGTTCATTCCGACGGCGGCTCCTATAAGCCGCTGAACTGGATGAGCCCGCCCGCCACCCTGCGGGTGTCCTCGCCGGAGGACATTGACCTGGAGCTTGGCGTCACGGAACAGTGGACCGTCCAGTCCGCCAAGACCGATGACCGCCTGATCATCAACATCCACGAGCAGCTGCACGAGAGCGCCCACGACCTTGGGGTGGACCCCGGTCTCATCAAGGACGGCGTCGAAGCCGACCTCCAGCGCCTGCTTGCCGATCAGATCGAGACCCTGGGCTCAGGTTTTTCGCTCATTCGCCGCGAATACTTCACCGCCATCGGCCCGGTGGACATCCTGGCCCGCGACGCCAGCGGGGCCACGGTGGCCATCGAGCTGAAGCGGCGGGGCGACATTGACGGCGTGGAGCAGCTCACCCGCTACCTTGAACTCCTGAACCGCGATCCGCTGCTGGCCCCGGTCCGCGGCATCTTCGCTGCCCAGCAGATCAAGCCGCAGGCCAAGGTGCTGGCCAACGACCGCGGCATCGACTGCATCACGCTGGACTACGACGCCATGCGCGGTGTGGACGACAGTGACTCCCGGCTTTTCTGAGGGCCCGCAATCCGCTTTTCTGACGCCGAGTTCCGCTTTTCTGACGCCGGATATCCGCACCGATGACGCCTTCGACCCCCTGACAAGGGGATTCATCCGTTTTATACCGCAAAATTTGCCGTATTGGCCGTTAAGACCGTTGACCTGACGGAATCGGCGTGAAATTCTTAGACCAGTCTTTGTGTAGGTGTTTTTCATGCTCGCAAGACATGTTGCGAGCGCGAAGCTCCTGCAGCGCAGGTTCCCAGGAACGGCATTGAAGGATTCTTCTCGCGGAGTGACCGAGTCCGGCACGAGGTGTGCCGGACTTAGACAAGTTCCATAATGAGGAGAAATAAATGGCACAGGGAACCGTCAAGTGGTTCAACGCTGAAAAGGGCTTCGGCTTCATCACCCCGGATGACTCCGACGGCGATGTCTTCGTTCACTACTCGGAAATCCAGACCGGTGGCTTCAAGACCCTCGACGAGAACCAGCGCGTTCAGTTCGAAATCGGTCAGGGTGCCAAGGGCCCCCAGGCTACCGGCGTAACGCTGGTCTAGTCCCCCGCCCGGCGGCCGCCATCTGTGTGGCCTCCAGCGAAGAAAAGATCCCCGGCATCCGTGCCGGGGATCTTTTCTTTGTCCGCAATGTCTTTGTCCACCGTGACTTTCCAGTCGCAAATCGTTCGGGCCGCTGTGAGGATCAGCTTCCCTGGCCCACCAGGCCCCGGACCAGCCGTGCCCCCTGCCGCAGCGAAAGGCCGGGCAAATAGGCCCGGGTGAGCGCCCGTCCGATCGCCGGCAACTGCAGCGGATCCTGGTAGTACAGGTAAAGCGTCCGGTACTCGGGTTTGAAGCGTGATTTGAAAGCCGCCAGGGACCGGAATCCGTAGACCGGTTCGAGGGCGTGGCCCACCACATCGAGGATGCGGACGAGGTTCTCTGCCGGCACCGGCTCCCCCGGCGTTTCGTCGCCGGGCCGGCTGGCGAGCGGGGACCCGGAGAGCGAGATCACCTCCACGGATTCGCGCAACTCCAGGACCGCCGAAGCAATGAGGAACTCCATCACCCCGGGGAATCCGTCAGCGCCCCGGCGCATAACGTCCAGAGTGCGGCTGACCAGCGTCCCGCCGTCGTAAACGGGCAACCAGCTCGTGACCCCGTGCACGTGGCCGTCGCCGTCCACGGCCAGGCAGCAGAGCACTTCGTCGTCCATCAGCTCATCCATGCCGCCCAGCGTGAATCCCATTTCCGGAACTGATTTTCCTGCCGCCCATTCCTCCGACACTTCGCTGAGCCGGGCACGCAGGGCGGACGGAAGCCCGTGGTACGTGCCCCAGACGGCTTTGACGCCCATCTTGGCGGCGCGGTTGCGGGCAGTCCTGACGTTCTGCCATTCCTTGCCCGTGAATTCAAGTTGCCGGACGGACAGCCTGGTCTCCTGCGCTACCGACACGCGCTGGAAGCCCCGGTCCCGCAGCAGGGGCCACAGCGTGTCATCGCACGAGTAGAAGGCCGGGATGAGCGCGCGGTTGCCGCAGTAGGAAAGAAACCCTTCGGCAGTCCGCTGACGGGAGTCTGCCGCACCGAAGGGACCGGCCAGCGTCAGGGCAACACTGCCGTGCAGCTGGTAGGCGACGGCGCCGCGTGCATCCGGGCTGAACCAGTACCGGTTGGGCTCCCAGAGGGCCATCCACGACAGTGAATCGCCGCCCTCGTGCAACAGCTTCCGCGCGGCGGCCCTGTCGTCGTGGCCCGAATCGCTGCCATGATGCCGGCCCAGGAGCACGGACCAGACGCCGGCCAGGGCAACCAGCCAGAAGACCGGTCCGGAGTATCCAAAGATCAGGGACTCAAGGCCGTTCCGTTCAGCAAACACCCGGTGGTAGAGATTCGGCAGTGGGACCGGCAGATACTGCCTGGACAGTTCGGCCAGCAAGCCCAGCAGGCCGCCGTCGCGCGTCATTCCCCCAGCGGCAAACCAGGCCAGGGCGTAGCTCGCGGCCAGGAGGAGCCAGACGCCACCGACCACCGCCAGGAGCCGACGGCGGGCGGCAGGGATCGTCTCGACGCGGAACTGGCGGCGGTTAGCCCAGAGCAGGACCGCCAGCAGCAGTGGGACGATCACCAAAGGCAGGATGTGGGCAAAACCTGAACCCATGGCGGCTGTGTGCGGCCGCGCGGGATAGTGCGGGATCAGCGCGAACAGGGCCAGGTAGACGGCGGCCATCGCCGTGACGGCCAGCTGAAGGGCCAATGTGATGCGCAGTGCCATGCGGCGGCCGCGGCGCATTCCGTCAGCACAGATGAGGAGCAGAACCACCGGCACTACTGCCAGGGCGAGGCCAAAGGGTCCGGCGAAGCCCGTCCGCCCCACCTCCAGGCAGGATGCCACCACTGTTGCTCCACAGTTTGCTTCGAGCTGGCCCAGTGTCGGAATGGGGTTCAGCACAACATCCCGCAGCAGCGCCAGCGGGCCGGTGGGCGTCCGGGCAACGGCGGTAAGAATAGGGCCCACGGCGAACACGGCCACCGTCAGGGCCAGCAGGTTCCTGGTTTCCCTCCCGCTCGAGCGGGGCGGATGAAGCTGGCCGTGGTCGCTCTGGTTCCACCAGCTGGCTGCGAGACCCACCGCTGCACCAACCAGGCCGATGACGGTCTCGGCATGCCCCACGTACAGAACCAGCAGGAGTGACACCGAGAGCAGCGCCGTCCGCAACCGCCGCCGCCACAGAACAGGAATCCTGCCGCTCGCGGCGAGCGAAGACGCCAGGACAGCGGCGTAGGGCCCGATCAGGCTGCTGTCCGCCATCAGCCCCAGCCAGCCGTCTCCCGCGTACCTCGCCAACTGGGTCAGGAGCAGGAAGACTGTGACAGCAGCAAACTGGCCACCGAGGAAAAACGCTACCGTCTGAAGGGACCCGAGGTTCTTCTCGGCCAGGCCCAGCAGCAGCAGGATCATCAGGGACGCCACCAGATAGGCCAGGGGGTTGGTGGCAAAGAACAGCGACGTCACCAGGGACCACCAGTTGCCGGCCTTCAGACCCGGGGCGCTGACGCCTGCGAGGGATAGAAGCTCCTCCGGCGGCCCGCTGAGGAAGCTGCCGGTTGCCGCCCCGACCAACAGGAAAATCCCGAGGATACTGAGGGTCAGTGGCACCGACCGCAGGTAGCCCCACATTCTTCGGACAGCCGGAAGCACGACTGTTGACCAGAGCAGGGCCGGCGCACGGATTTCGCCAGCTTCCCTCATTTGGTCCACCCCCAGTGTGCGGCCAGCAGCTCAAGCCCGTTGTCCATGCCGGGAGTCAGCACGTCCCACGAATGGCCGGTGTGAGCCACCACGTCCGAGCCCACGGTGAAACCTGCCCCTCGGGCCTCCGCCTCAAGGGTCCGCAGATTTGCCACGAACTCCGGATCGGTGGCCCCGGCCGCGAAATACGCCACGCTGCCAGGATATTTGCGCTCCTTCAACAGCGTCAGCGGTACCTGGGCATCAAAGGCAGCGGTGTCGCCGTGAAAGGCCGCATCAACCGTTTTCTGGCGTTCCTTGGCCAGCGCAGGCTCGCTCTCGCTGGAAAAGGCGAGAACACCCGCGTACAGCTCCGGGTGGCGGGTGGCCATCTGAACTGCGCAGGTGGCACCAAAACTGAAACCGCCGATGGCCCATCGCCGGTGGTCGGAGTCCACGTCCAACGTTCCCGAGATCCATGCCGGCACATCGACAGAGAGGTAAGTGTCTGCCTTGGCGATGGCGCTGTCCATGCAGAGATTGTTCGCTGACTGGTTGCCGTTGGGATCAACCACCACAACAACAGGCGCCGCTCCCCCATGCCGGGCGGCGAAAGTGTCCATGCGTGCCGGGAGCGACCCGCCGGTCAACCAGTCGGCAGGGCCGCCGGGCTGGCCGGGGACCAGAACCAGGACCGGAAGGCTGGGACGATTCGAAGCAAAGTAGGCCGGTGGCAGGTAGATGTACGAGTCGCGTGCCTGGAGACCCGAGGACGTTCCTGGAATGGATGCGGTGCGAACAACGCCGTCGGCAGGGATCTCATTGGAGGGTTTCCATCCGTCCAGGGGCGTGGCAGGGCTGTCCGGCTGGCGCATCAGCTCCTGTTCCAGGGCCGGGATGCGGCTCAGCGCCGTTCCTGTCAGGTCCGCAACTGTCCGGTTGAGGCCGAAATACGCGTTGATCTGAACCGCAGCCAGCAACACTACGGCCAGGAGGGCGAGCACATCGAGCGCACGGCGGCGCCACGACGCCGTGGGGAGCCGGAGCAACACCAGCAGGAGGGCGGCCACGGCCGGGAACACCCAGGCCAAGACGTCGAACGGCAGTTCTTCGGGGAAGGCAGAGGCCCAATAGATAAGGATCCAATGGACCAGGAGCACCACGGCGGCGGCGGCGGCAACAGTGGCGGCAACACTGAGGAACCAGCGGCGGCGGCCAAGGGCGCGCGGAGGCCAGATCAGGGACAGAGCCGCGGCGGCACCAAGGACCCAGGCGGCCCAGTACACCGGTCCGTCGGTCAACCGGATATCAGCAATCCAGTCCACGTGGCTAGCGCCAGGTACCCACGCCGATGACCGGCCCGGCTTCCAGCCAGGAGGACAGCCCCGCGTACGCATCGAATTTCATGGCCAGCCGCAAATCCTGGCCTTCGTACCGCAGTTCAACAATCACGACGTCGGGCTGGACCTTCACGGCCTCGGCCTCGGTGGGCTTGCGGCGGCCCAGCAGCTCCAGGGAGCTGCGCTTGAACTTATGTTTGGGACGCACACTCAGTGACAGCAGGCGGAACCATTCAAGGTCGTTATCCTGATAACGACAAACCCCCATCTGCCAGCTGTTTCCAGCAACGCAAATGGAGGCGTCCACTGTGCCAAGGGCGCGCCGCAGATTGAAGCGGCGCACCCCCGAAAGGCCCAGTGCGAAAATCAGCAATCCGAAAACGATTGCCAAGGAGATGAACGTAAAAGTCGGAGCGTCCATCAAGGTCGTGCTAGCGGATCCCAGCAGTAGCCGCGTCACCCAGTTGGGCGTTGTCAGCAACAATCACCACGCGGTTGTTGTCGACGGAGAAGAATCCGCCGTCAACAGCCACGGCAATGCGGTTCCCGGAAACCGGCTCGATGGCCAGTTCACCTTCGGCCAGGATCGCCAGCAGGGGCGAGTGGCCGGGCAGGATTCCGATTTCACCATCGCTGGTGCGGGCCTTGACCATCTTGGCCGCTCCAGACCACACGAAGTGATCCGCTGCGACAATCTCAACCTCAAGCTCAGCCATACTACTTGGTCTGTTCCTGGATCTTGGCCCACTGGCGCTCGACATCGTCCAGGCCGCCGACGTTGAAGAACGCCTGCTCGGCTACGTGGTCGAAGTCGCCGTCGCAGATAGCGGTGAAGCCTTCAACCGTGTCCTTGATGGTGACGGTGGAGCCTTCGACGCCGGTGAACTGCTTGGCGGTGTAGGTGTTCTGGGAGAGGAACTGCTGGATGCGGCGTGCACGCGACACGACGATCTTGTCCTCTTCCGACAGTTCGTCAACGCCGAGGATGGCGATGATGTCCTGGAGTTCCTTGTTCTTCTGCAGGATCTGCTTCACACGGACAGCCGTGGTGTAGTGGTCCTGACCGATGTACTGCGGGTCCAGGATGCGGGACGTCGACGTCAGCGGGTCAACGGCCGGGTACAGACCACGGGAAGCAATTTCACGGGAAAGTTCCGTGGTTGCGTCGAGGTGTGCGAAGGTCGTGGCCGGGGCCGGGTCGGTGTAGTCATCTGCGGGGACGTAGATGGCCTGCATCGAGGTGATCGAGTGGCCCTTGGTGGACGTGATGCGCTCCTGGAGGAGACCCATCTCGTCTGCCAGGTTGGGCTGGTAGCCCACGGCCGAAGGCATACGGCCGAGGAGGGTGGAAACCTCGGAGCCTGCCTGGGTGAAGCGGAAGATGTTGTCGATGAAGAGCAGCACGTCCTGGTTCTGCACATCGCGGAAGTATTCCGCCATGGTCAGAGCGGACAGTGCAACACGCAGACGCGTTCCCGGCGGCTCATCCATCTGGCCGAATACAAGGGCGGTGTCCTTCAGGACGCCAGCCTCTTCCATTTCAACCCAGAGGTCGTTACCTTCACGGGTACGCTCGCCGACACCGGCGAATACCGAGGTACCACCGAAGTTGCGGGCCACACGGGTGATCATTTCCTGGATCAGAACCGTCTTGCCCACGCCGGCGCCACCGAAGAGGCCGATCTTTCCACCCTTGATGTACGGGGTGAGAAGGTCAATGACCTTGATGCCGGTTTCCATCATCTCGGTGGAACCCTCAAGCGTCGCGAAGGCCGGAGCCTTGCGGTGGATGGGCCAGCGCTCGGTGATCTCGAGTTCCGACTCAGCCACGTCAAGCGGCTGGCCGAGGACGTTGAAGATGTGTCCCTTGACGACGTCGCCGACCGGCACGGAAATGGGGGCTCCGGTGTCCACGACAGCGGTACCGCGGACCAGGCCGTCGGTTGCCTGCAGGGAGATGGCGCGAATGACGTTATCGCCGAGGTGCAGGGCAACCTCGAACGTGATCGTCTTGGTCTCACCGTTGAGGGTAATCTCCGTGGTGAGGGCGTTGTAAATCGAGGGGATTGCGTCAGCCGGGAATTCGACGTCGACAACCGGGCCAATAACACGTGCAATACGGCCGGTAGCACCGGTCGTCGCGGCTACGTGTTCGGTAGCAGTGGCAGTCATCTCTCTCACTTCACTCAGTAGATGGCGTAGGGGTTAAGTTTACTTTGGTGCAGGTACAGCTGGATCCGGGCTCGTGGAGGCTAGGACGCGTTCAACGCGTCAGCACCGGCCACGATCTCGGAAAGCTCCTGCGTAATTTCAGCCTGGCGGGCAGTGTTGCGCAGACGCGTGAACTTCTTGATGAGGTCCGTGGCATTGTCGCCGGCGGACTTCATTGCCCGCTGGCGGGCAGCGAGCTCCGAAGCTGCTGCCTGCAACATGGCGGCGAAAATGCGTGACTCGATGTAGCGCGGGAGCAGGGCATCAAGAACCTGCTCCGCTTCCGGCTCGAATTCGTAGAGCGGCAGGAGGTCCGAATCGGACGCCGCCTGCTCTTCGACAACCTCAAGCGGAAGAAGACGGATAACCGTCGGCTCCTGCGTCACCATGGACTTGAAGCGGGTGTAAACGACATGGATCTCGTCTACGCCGCCCTCTTCGTAGTCTGCAGCGAAGGCTTCGAGCAATGCCGCGCCGACCTCACGTGCAGTTCCAAACTCCGGCGCGTCAGTGTTGCCGGTCCACACGCGCTCGTAAGAAAGGTTGCGGAAGTCGAAGTACGCCTGAGCCTTGCGGCCCATCACGTACGTCTTGACTTCTTTGCCCTCCTCGTGGAGCAGCTCGGTGAGACCGACCGCCTGCTTAAGCACGGTCGCCGAGTAGGATCCTGCAAGGCCGCGGTCTGCACTGATAACCAGAACAGCTGCCCGGCGGATTTGCGTCGGCTCGGTGACCAGCGGGTGGTCGATTTCGCTCTGGCTTGCAACAGCAGAAACGGCACGCGTAATCGCGTTTGCGTAAGGCAGTGAAGCCGCTACGCGTGCGCGGGCCTTGCCAATGCGCGAGGTAGCGATCAGTTCCATCGCCTTGAAGATCTTGCGCATCGACGTGGTCGAGCTGATCTTCTGGCGGTAGACCCGAATCTGGGCTCCCATACTTTTCCTTTCCTAAGATCCCGGTGGCCGGGACTGCCGGAACCTCGGGGTTCCGACAGTCCCTGCCAGCGAAACTAGCGCTTCTGCTTGACGATCTTTTCCTGGTCTACATCGGCTTCCGAGATAGCTTCGTGCTCCTCGTGGCCGGCGCCTACCAGGCGGTTGTCACCTTCACCGAAGAAGCCCTTTTTGAAGGCCACAATCGCGGTCTTCAGTGCTTCAGCGGTGTCATCGTCCATAACGTTGGTCTGCGCCAGCGTGGTCAGGATGGAGGACTTGTGCTTGAGGTGCTCCAGGAATTCGGTCTCAAAGCGGTTGATGTCCTCAACCGGAACCTCGTCGAGGTGGCCGTTGGTACCTGCCCAGATGGACACAACCTGGTTCTCGATCGGGAACGGTGAGTACTGGCCCTGCTTGAGCAGTTCCATCAGGCGGGCGCCGCGGGTCAGCTGCTGGCGCGATGCGGCATCGAGGTCCGATGCGAACATGGCGAAAGCCTGCATGTCGCGGTACTGGGCCAGTTCCAGCTTCAAAGTACCGGAGACCTTCTTCATGGACTTGACCTGCGCAGCACCACCCACGCGGGACACAGAGACACCCACGTCGACGGCCGGACGCTGGTTGCCGTTGAAGAGGTCCGACTGCAGGAAGATCTGGCCATCGGTAATGGAGATCACGTTGGTCGGGATGTAGGCAGAGACGTCGTTTGCCTTGGTTTCGATGAGCGGCAGGCCGGTCATCGAGCCGGCACCGAGCTCGTCGGAGAGCTTGGCACAACGCTCCAGCAGGCGGGAGTGCAAGTAGAAGACGTCGCCCGGGTAGGCTTCGCGTCCCGGCGGGCGGCGCAGCAGCAGTGAAACTGCACGGTAGGCCTCGGCCTGCTTGGAGAGGTCATCGAACACGATGAGGACGTGCTTGCCGCCGTACATCCAGTGCTGGCCGATGGCCGAACCGGCGTACGGTGCCAAGTACTTGAAGCCTGCCGGGTCAGACGCGGGGGAAGCCACAATGGTGGTGTACTCCAGTGCGCCGTTGTCCTCGAGGGTCTGACGGACAGCCGCGATGGTGGATGCCTTCTGACCGATTGCCACATAGATGCAACGCACCTGCTTGGTCACATCGCCGGAAGCCCAGTTGGCCTTCTGGTTGATGATGGTGTCGATGGCGATAGCCGACTTGCCGGTCTGGCGGTCACCGATGATCAGCTGACGCTGACCGCGGCCGATCGGGATCATGGCGTCGATAGCCTTCAGACCGGTCTGCATCGGTTCGTGAACCGACTTGCGCTGGGTCACGCCGGGCGCCTGGAGTTCCAGTGCACGGGTGGTTTCGGCCTTGATTTCGCCGAGGTCGTCGATGGGCTGGCCCAAGGGGTCAACCACGCGGCCGAGGAAGGCGTCGCCTACCGGTACGGACAGAACCTGACCCGTGCGGTGGACTTCCTGGCCTTCTTCGATTCCGGTGAAGTCACCGAGTACGATGACACCGATCTCGCGGACGTCAAGGTTCTGGGCCAGGCCCAGTGTGCCGTCTTCAAAGCGAAGCAGCTCGTTCGCCATGACCGAGGGAAGGCCCTCAACACGGGCGATGCCGTCACCTGCGGTTGTTACACGGCCAACCTCTACGCGCTCAGCGTTTCCGGGTTCGTAGGACGCCGCGAACTCGTTCAACGCATTACGGACGTCGTCGGCGTTGATGGTCAATTCGGCCATCTGCAGTCCCTGCTCTCCTGTTTTCGTGATCATCGTTGCTCACGATGACCGGGGTTTCGTTTCGTTAAGTTGTGCTTGTCCGGCTATCCGGCCAGTTGGCGGTGAAGCTGTCCCAGCCGGGTTATAACCGAAGCGTCGAGCACTTCGTCACCCACCTGGACACGGATTCCGCCGATCAGTTCAGGATCAACGGTGATGTTGATCTTGAGCTCGCGACCGTACAGGGAATTAAGCCCTGCCTGGAGGCGAGCGAACTGCGTCTCCGTCAAGGGACGGGTGACGCTGACCGTTGCAATCCAGCGCTGTTGCCGTTTGGCTGCCAGCTCGGCGAACCGGGCTACGAGCCGCGTCGGCTTGATGCCGCGGGGCTGGGAAACTGCCTGCGCGATGAGGACTTTTGCTTCCTCGCCTGCGCCGGGATGCAGCTTCTGCGCCAACCCGGTCTTCGCTGCAGCACTGGCCTGCGGCTCAGACAGAGCACGTTGTACCTCGTGGTTGGAGGCAACGGCCTGGTTGAAGGAGAACAGATCGTTCTCCAGCTCTTCCAGCCCAGAGATTCCGGAGGCAGAAACGGCCGACTTGTTTTCAGCAACGGCGATAACCACCGTTGCGGCAAGCGTCTCGAGTGCATCGCCGATATCTCGGGCCGATGCCCAGCGTGAACTGGCCAGTCCGCCCGCGATGTCCGCAGCCTCAGCGGAGACTTTTCCGCCAACAAGCTGCCTGACAAGCGCCGACTTTTCGTCACCGGTGCGGGACGGGTCAGTCAGGGCGCGGCGCAAGCCAGCCGAGCTGTCCACCGTTCCCAGGATTCCGAAGAGTTCCTTAGCCAACTGCAGCGAGGCCAACGGAAGCTTTGCTTCCAGTTGGGTCAGCGCCGTGGTCAGCGATTCGCTCGATACACCTGACATTACTTAGCTGCACCTGCGTTCTGGTTCTCCAGATCTGCCAGGAAGCGGTCAACCACACGGGCAGAACGCTCGTCATCGTTGAGTGCTTCGCCAACGATGCGGCCTGCCAGCGTGGTGGCCAGCGTGCCTACCTCGGAGCGCAGAGACACAACTGCGGCCTGGCGCTCCGATTCGATCTGCACGTGTGCCTGGGCCGTGATGCGGGCAGACTCAGAGGCGGCCTTTTCCTTCAGATCTGCAAGGATCTGGGCGCCTTCTGCACGGGCTTCCTCGCGGATGCGGTTGGCCTCGGCACGGGCATCGGTCAGCTGCTGCTTGTACTCTTCGAGTGCTGCAGAAGCCTCTGCCTGCGCCTTTTCTGCCTTGGCAATGCCACCTTCAATGGCCTCGGCACGCTCTGCAAACGTCTTCTCGAACATCGGGACAACGAACTTGACCACGATGTACATGAGGACAGCAAAGCCGGCGAGAACGACGCCCATTTCCCAGACGTTGGGAACGAGCGGGTTGGTCGCCTCGGCGCCTTCCACGGCGGCTGAGATGATCGTTTGATACATAATTCACCCGTCCTTATCTACTCGGTTCTGGATGTTCGCTTGGTTCTGAAGTCAGACTAGAGAACGAAAGCGAAGACCAGGCCGAGGATGGCGAGGGCTTCAGTCAGGGCGAGGCCGAGGAATGCGATCGGCTGCAGGACGCGCTGGGCTTCCGGCTGACGTGCTACGCCGTTGATGTAAGCAGCGAACACGAGGCCAACACCGATACCACCGCCGATTGCGGACAGTCCGTAGCCGATGAGGTTGAGGGAGCCGTTGATGGTGCCTTCCATTTTTCTTCCTTTCAAGATGCCATCTATGTGGCAGGTTGTTTGGGTTGCTTCATCCCCGTGAGGGGAAGTTTGTGGGTGCCTAGTGGCTGTCCGCGTGCAGGGCGCCTTCGATGTAAATGGCGGTCAGCAGCGTGAAGACGTAGGCCTGCAGGGCCATGATCAGTGCTTCCAGCATGTACATGGCAACTGCGCCGGCGATGACCAGAAGGGAGGTTCCCTTGAGCAGGATGTTCTCCTGCATCACCAGGAACTCAATGCCGGAACCGGCGATCATGACGATCAAGTGTCCTGCCAGCATGGTGGCAAAGAGACGGAGGCTGTGTGTGACCGGCCGGACTAGGAAGTTCGAGATGATCTCGATCGGGATCACAATCGGGAGAATGTAGACCGGGACGCCGGACGGCACGGTGGCCAGCTTGAAATACTTCAGGCCGTTCTTCTTGATGCCGATGGCAATCCAGGTGACGTACACAATGCCCGCGAGGACATAGGCGCCGCCAACGTGCGAGAAGCTTGGGAGCTGGATCACGGGAATGGCGCCGTAGATGTTGTTCACCAGAATGAAGAAGAAAAGGCTGAACAACAGCGGGACATACTTCATGAAATCTTTGCCGCCGATAATGTCTTTTGCAATGCCGTTTCGGACAAAGCCATAAGCCATTTCACCAGCGAACTGGAGCTTGCCGGGAACAAGCTGCTGCTTCCGCGCAGCTAGCAGAAAGAATGTGGCGATAATGACGACCGATAGGATTACCAGCAGCATCTGCTTGGAGAATCCGTCAGCCACCCCCCACGGCAGGATTGCCGGCAGGTGCATTTCTTCAATTCCAGGAGGATTGAACTCTCCTGAATCTTGGGCCGGGAGCGCAAGCGCGATCAACGCGTTTCCTCTCTGCAGTGTCCATCATTGGGCGTTGGTCGAGGACCCGCGGAATTGTGCTCCGCAGCTCCCCCTGTGAAATTATTTGGCATTTGTGTTTCCGTCCGCGGACGGGCCGCTGTCTGCGCCGCTCTTACCTGCCGTGGTTCTGGAACTGGTAAGGCCATGCATGTGGGAAAGATAGAAACCTCCGAGAGCTCCAAGCAGAGCGCCTGCGAGCACGATCCAGCGGGTTCCCCACAGATAATCCAGACCCCACCCTATCAAACTCCAGACGATGATTCCGCCAATAATGTAGCTAAAGACGGCCATTCCGGCGTTGTATCCGCCGTCGTTGTTTTCGGCCGACACCCCCGGCGTGGGCGCAGCCCTCTTGGGCACGGAGGAACCGTTTTTCGCTGTTCGTTTCCGATCAGGCATCGTTCGGCTCCTTGGGCTCGGGGTCGTTGTAAATCTGCAGGCGCGCCTTGCTGAAGCCATAGATTTCGGCAGCCTGCCAGAAGACAACAGTGGCAACGGCACCAATCAGGAACCATCGGTCGTGAAGCCAGGCAGGTGCTCCGATCACAAACAGGACAACCGCGAAACCCACGACCTTGACAAAGTAGGTGGCCGCGAACATTCCGATGGCACCGGAGGGGTTGTTGCGCCCCACGAAGTGGCCCACGAGAAGACTGATGGCGAAGAAGAGCATCACCAGGAGGCCGCCCAAAGTACTGGACAGAACGCCGCTGGGGCCGTTCAGGATCACAGCCGGGATGCCCGCCAGAATCAGTGCGCCTGCACCGGCAGCTGAACTGAGTGCGAGGAGGCGAAGCCACAGCGAGCGCGTGGGACCGGAAACACCAACGGGTCCGCTGCCGGACGAACGTCCGGGTTCGGCGTTGGAGGTCATAAGATCCCAATCGTCGGCGCCCTGGGGCTGGGTGGAGGGGCAGCTTGGGCTGCCCCTAAATTCTACACGAGATAGAAATAAATCCGAACGCCGTTACGCCGGCGACTGGTCACTGTGGCGGCGCAGGTAAGGCCAGGCCGTAATCAGGCCCATGACCAGCGTGGCGAAGATGTCGGCGGCCAATACAACTTGCCAAGGGAAGACTGCAAAGGCCAATCCCCCGAAGGACAGGACGGCGGTCCAGAGGTACATCAGGATCACGGCCGTCCGGTGCGAGTAACCGATATCCAGCAGCTTGTGGTGGAGGTGGCCTCGGTCTGCGGACCATGGCGAACGTCCCCGCGCTGTCCGGCGGACGACGGCGAGGCCCAGGTCAAGCAGTGGCAGGAACAGCACGGCGAAGGGCAGCAGAATCGGTATGACTGTGGAGATACCGTTGGCGCGGTCGTACAGCCCTGAGGTGATCTGGCCTGTGGAGACGATGCCGGCGGCTGCCATCAGCAGGCCGATCAGCATGGCACCGGAATCGCCCATAAAGATCTTGGACGGGAACCAGTTGTGCGGCAGGAAGCCGATGCAACTGCCAACGACGACGGCGGTGAGCAGGGTGGCCAGGTCCGAATAGTCCAACAGGACGGCATTCCGGTGCACCCAGTACGCCGTGAAGAAGAAGGCAGTTCCGCCGATGATGGCCACGCCGGCGGCCAGCCCGTCGAGGCCGTCAATGAAGTTGAAGGCGTTCATGGTTGTCACGATGAGCCCGGCCGTAAGCACGACGCGGAGCAGTTCGTTCTCCAGGTAGATCGGCTCCGGAACCCACGGGACAATGGTCATCCGGACGCCCCAAATGGCCACCACCAGGGCTGCGGCGCTCTGGCCGATGAGCTTCACCCACCAACGGATATCCAGGAGGTCATCCGCGATCCCCACGAGCACGATCAGTGCCGCGCCCGCCAGGACGCCCCACGGCGAGAAGTTGTTCCGGTAGATGTCCTTGACGAAGAAGGACTGGCTGGCCACGAGGAGGGCCACCAGCACGCCGAGGAAGATGGCAACCCCGCCCAGCCGGGACACCGGCGTCGTATGCATGTCACGGCTGCGGATGGGGGCGTGGAGTTCAAGCCGGTGCCCGATGACGCGGGCACCCCAGGTGGCTCCGTAGGACACGACGGCAGCCGTCAGCCCCATAAGCAGGTACATAATCATGCGATAGCGGCCGTTTCGTCGGTGTGCGGCGCAACCCTGCGGGTGCGCACAGGCATGGACAGCGGCCCGAACAGGTGGTCCTCGATCGATGGGCTCACTGGCGGGGAATCTGACTTTCGATAAATGAAACTTCTCCGTCGCCGGGCGCGCAGCAGGCAGTGCTTGGTGCCTTACAGGGCTGTATTACAGTGGACTCTAGTCAAGATACTAGCGCCAACGGCTCCATGGCTTCGCGCCACACTGGCGCATTGCGAGCGGGGAATCCCCTGTAGGCCATGCTGAAAGGAATCCCCATGACCGTCCGGGTTGCAGTTGCCGCCGTGACATTTAACCGTCATAAAGAGCTGTCCGTCCTGCTGGACGCCATTAATGCGCAGTCCGCGGCAGTGGACACCATCTGCCTTGTCGACAGCGGCACGGACCCCGCACGCGATGTTGCCGCGCGGCACCCAAATGTTGATTACGTCCGTTCCGAAGCGAACCTCGGCGGGGCAGGCGGCTTTGCCCTCGCCGCGCTGAAGGCGGTGGCCAGCGGAGCCAAATGGGTCTGGATGATGGACGACGACGCCGAGCCGGCAGATCCCGAATGCCTCGCCACGCTGCTGCGTGAGGCTGAGGCACGCGACCTTGAAGCCGTGGTCCCGCTGGTGGTTGCCCCCGGCCATCCCGACCGGCTGTCCTTCTTCTTCCGGCTGGACGGGAAAGTCACCCATGACCGGGCCGAACTGGAAAAAGTAGGTTTCCTACCCAACGACGGACACTTCTTCAACGGTGCCCTGATCAGGTCCGACGTGTTTTTCAAGGTGGGCCTGCCGGACATGCGCCTCTTCATCCGCGGCGACGAGGTGGACTTCACCATCCGCCTCCGCAAGGCGGGCATCCGGTTCGGCACGGTGACCACCACCGCCATCACCCACCCGCATGCGTTTTCCGAGACGAAGCACGTCTTTGGTGCACGATGGCATGTGATCGTGCCGGATTCGGCGTTCAAACGTTACTACTACTACCGCAACCGCGGGTACCTGATCCGGCGCTATTTCCGGGTTAAGTCGCTGGTGGCCGACGTCGGCGGCTATCTTGGCTACTTTGCGCAGCGCCGTGACCTGAAGGGACTGCTTGCCTGGGCAAGTTCCTTCTCGAAGGGACTGCGTGCCAAGGGCTTCGCGCCGCTGGAGGACCAGAAGTTCTAGGACACGCGCCGCAGCCGGCGGCGGGCCAGCAGCCACAGCAGCACCCACGGCTCGCCAAACACGCGGTACGCCACGCGGCGGGGATGCAGCAGCAGGCGCCATGCCCACTCAAGCCCGAGCCTCCCGAGCCATCGAGGTGCAAGCTTCTGGATTCCGGCCAGCTGGTCGATAGCGCCGCCCACCGTGCAGTAGATGGCCGGCGGGAGCGTGTCGAGCTGGCGCTGCAGCACTGATTCCTGCAGCGGCATTCCCAACCCGAGCAGGACGAGCTGGGGCTGCTGCTCCGCGAGCCAGCGCACAGCGGCCGTTTCGACGTCGTCGTTCCAGCCTTCGCCGGGCAGGCCCGCTATCGTGGCACCGGGAACAATGCTCCGGAGTTTTTCGACAGCCAAGGCGTTCGCCTCGGCGCCGGCGCCAACCACCGCAATCCGCTTCAGGCCGGCAACCTTGCCCAGGGACGGCAACCAGTCCGTGGAACCCAGCCGGTACTCCATGACCGGCCCCACGGCATTCCCCGTCCGGCTCCACAGCCAGAGCACCGGTGCCCCGTCGAGGAGCACCACGTCGCTCTCCTCATAAACGGAACGAAAGCCGGCGTCGGAATGTGTCAGCGTGACACTGTGCAGGTTATGTCCGACGACGGTCCGCTTGGTCCCGTCGGCGACGAACCCCGCCAGCACCTCAAGCAGGTCGTCAACCTTGAGCGGCGTGGCGTCCACGCCCAGGACGGGGATGTGCTGGCGTGCCAGGCTCACCCGTCAGTCTCCCGAACCGGCGCGGACGGCTCGTTGGCAGCTTTTTCAGCTGCCGGCTCTTCAGCGGCCGGCCCTTCAGCGGCTGATTCGGCCGGCAGAGCGACTTCTTCAGATTCTTCCTCGGGCTCAGCCATCGGAATCTCGCCCAGGCCCAAGACGCCCGGAACGTGCGCCCGGAGTTGCTCCAGGGACACAGCGCCGTTGCGCACCACGCGCAGGAGCGTCCCGGTGGCATCCACGATTGTGGAGGGCACGGCGTCAGTTCCTTCCACAGGCCGGAAACCGCCTTCGAGGTAGACCTCCACGGACTCCGCGAGCTGGGCACGTGCCTCCGCGGCGGTCTGTGCCGGCGGCTGGCCGGTCCGGTTGGCGGAGGAAACGGCCAGCGGACCGGTCAGCGTCAGGAGTTCCTGGGCCACCTCGTCGGCGGGCATACGCAGGGCCACCGTTCCCTGGGTCTCACCCAGGTCCCAGTCCAGTGACGGCTGGGCGTGCAGAATCAGGGTCAGTCCCCCCGGCCAGAACGCCTCGGCGAGCTTGCGGGCATCAGCGGAAACATCTGTGGCCAGGCCGTCCAGCGCGTTGATCCGGGGAATCAGTACCGGCGGCGGCATGGTGCGGCTGCGCCCTTTGGAGGCCAACAGCATGGTGACGGCCTGCGGCGAAAAGGCGTCGGCGGCAATTCCGTAGACCGTGTCCGTGGGGAACACCACGCACTTCTTTTCGCTGATGGCACGCTGGGCATGCTCCAGGCCAAGGGCGCGCTGATCCTCGGACGTGCAGTTGTAGGTTGTGGTCACTGGCCTATTCTTTCATCACTCGTGGTGCGGACCGGCAAGGACGGCGCTCGTGGCGCGTTCCTTGCCGTTGAGGTCCAGGTGCGTGGTGATCTCCCGCCAAGCACCCGTCCGCTGCATCATGCCGGCGATCCAGCCGGCCTGGACTTCCGCGTGTTCCATCACGAAGTAGCCGCCGGGAACCAGCAGCCGGGCAGCCGAGGCGGCCGCCGCCGTCGGAAGTTCCATGCCGTCCGCTCCCCCGCCGTACAGGGCTTCGGGAGGATCGTGCAGGGCAACTTCGGGTTCATTCGGGATGGCTTCGGCGGGAATGTAGGGCGGGTTGGAGATTACGACGTCGAAGGTTCCGTTAAGTTCCGGCAGCGCGTCGCGGAGGTCCCCCAGCACCAGCTTGACGCCCAGGGGCGCCAGGTTCCGGGCCGCCCACGCGTGCGCGAACGGACTGTATTCCACGGCGTGGACTTCAGCGCCGGGCACCTCGTGGGCGATGGAGCCGGCTATTGCGCCCGAGCCCGTGCCCAGGTCAACAATCCGCGGGTGTGCCATCCCCTTGACGTGGTCGATGACCAGCTGCACAACGGACTCTGTTTCCGGCCGGGGGATAAAAACCCCCGGCCCGACGGCGAGCTCCAGATACCTGAAGTGCGCCACTCCGGTGATGTGCTGCAGCGGGATCCGTTGGGCCCGTTCAGCGACAAGTTCGGCATAGCCAACAGGCGCTGGAGTGTCCCCCAGCATCATCGCCCGGAGCCTCCCGAGCCCCACACCAAGCAGGTGGTCCGCCAGGAGTTCCGCGTCGACGCGGGGGCTGGGGACCCCGGCGTCCCGGAGGATCACCGTGGCCTCGCTGACGGCAGCCGCGAGGGACTGCCCAGACCCGAGTGTCATGGGTGCCGGCGGCTAGTCGCCGATGGCGTCCAGGCGTGCCTGTTCGTCCATCTCGATGGCGGACTGGATGACCGGTTCCAGGTCCCCGTTCATGACCTGGTCCAGGTTGTAGGCCTTGTAGCCGGTGCGGTGGTCCGCGATCCGGTTTTCCGGGTAGTTGTACGTGCGGATGCGCTCAGAACGGTCCATGGTGCGGATCTGGGATTTACGCTGGGCCGAGTTCTCGGCGTCGATGATTTCCTGCTGGTGCGCCAGAATGCGGGCGCGGAGCACGCGCATGCCGGCTTCGCGGTTCTGCAGCTGGGATTTCTCGTTCTGCATGGCCACCACGATGCCGGTGGGAAGGTGCGTGATACGGACAGCGGAGTCCGTAGTGTTCACGGACTGGCCACCGGGACCCGACGAGCGGTAGACGTCGATCTTGAGGTCGTTCTGGTTGATGTCCAGCTCTTCGGGCTCGTCAACTTCGGGAAGGACCAGGACGCCGGCGGCAGAGGTGTGGATGCGGCCCTGGGATTCGGTGACGGGCACACGCTGCACGCGGTGGACGCCGCCTTCGAACTTGAGCCGTGCGTAGACGCCCTCGGCAGGATCGTTCGAGTTGCCCTTGACGGCCATCTGGACGTCCTTGTAGCCACCGAGATCGGATTCGTTGGCCGAGATGAGTTCAGTCTTCCAGCCGCGTGATTCCGCGTACCGGGTGTACATCCGCAGGAGGTCGCCGGCGAAGAGCGCGGCTTCGTCGCCGCCTTCGCCGCCTTTGACCTCCAGGATCACATTGCGGGCGTCGTCGGGGTCCCGCGGAATGAGGAGCCTGCGCAGCTTCGCAGAAGCCTGCTCCAGCGCTTCTTCCAGCACGGGAACCTCGGCAGCAAACTCAGGGTCCTCCGAGGCCATTTCCTTCGCAGCGGCGAGGTCGTCCTCCAGGGCATGCCACTTGTTGTATGCCTCCACGATGCCATTGAGCTGCGCAGAACGCCGCCCCAGCTTCCGGGCCAGCCGCTGGTCAGCATAGACAGCAGGATCACCAAGCTGCGCCTGGATAGCATCATGCTCATCAAGCAGGCCCTGTACGGACTCAAACATTTTCAAAACCTCTTTCGACTCTTACAAGTCTAGTTTCACGAGACTTAACGACGAACCGCTCAAAATATGCCGGCCAAAGGGCCGGCATATTTTGAGCGGTGAGCGTAGCTACTTGTCGTTATCCGACTTCGCACCAAGCGTTGTCTTCTGGACCTGCATGAGGAACTCGACGTTGCTCCCGGTCTCCCGGATCTTGTTGGTCAGCAGCTCAAGGCTCTGCTGCGTTTCGAGTCCGGAAAGGACGCGCCGCAGCTTCCACATGATCTTGACTTCCTCGGGGGAAAGCAGGTTCTCTTCGCGGCGTGTGCCGGACGCGTTGACGTCCACGGCCGGGAAGATGCGTTTGTCCGCCAGCTGGCGGGACAGGCGGAGCTCCATGTTGCCGGTGCCCTTGAACTCTTCGAAGATGACCTCGTCCATCTTGGAACCGGTCTCCACGAGGGCGGTTGCCAGGATGGTCAGCGAGCCTCCGTTTTCGATGTTGCGGGCTGCACCGAAGAAACGCTTCGGCGGGTACAGCGCGGCGGAGTCGACGCCACCGGACAGGATACGGCCGGAGGCCGGTGCTGCCAGGTTGTAGGCGCGGCCCAGGCGGGTCATGGAGTCCAGGAGGACCACCACGTCCATGCCCATTTCCACCAAGCGCTTGGCGCGTTCGATGGAGAGCTCGGCCACGGTGGTGTGGTCATCGGCCGGACGGTCGAAGGTGGAGGCAATAACCTCACCCTTGACAGTGCGCTGCATGTCCGTGACTTCTTCGGGACGCTCGTCAACGAGCACCATCATGAGGTGGACCTCAGGATTATTGATGGTGATGGCGTTAGCGATGGACTGCAGGATGAGCGTCTTGCCGGCCTTCGGCGGGGAGACGATCAGGCCACGCTGGCCCTTGCCGATCGGGGCGACCAGGTCGATGACGCGGGGGCCGATCTTCTTGGGATCCGTCTCAAGGCGCAGGCGCTCGGACGGGTACAGCGGAACCAGCTTGGCGAATTCGACGCGGTCCTTGAGCTCTTCCGGCGTCTTTCCGTTGACGGAGGTGACGCGGACCAGGGCGTTGAATTTCTGGCGGGCGGTCTGCTGGCTGCGGTCTTCGCCTTCACGCGGTGCACGAATGGCACCGACGCAGGCGTCGCCCTTGCGCAGGTTGTACTTCTTGACCTGGGCGAGGGAGACGTAAACGTCGTTCGGACCCGGCAGGTAACCGGAGGTGCGGATGAACGCGTAGTTCTCCAGCACGTCCAGGATGCCAGCGACGGGCAGCAGGACGTCGTCCTCGGTGACCTCGACGTCGTCGACGTCCGGTCCCTGGGTGCGTCCCCGACGGCGGTCGTTGCGGTCGCGGAAGCGGTCGTTGCGGGAGTTGTCCCGGCTGTCCTGGCCACCCTGGCCGCCGGAGCGGTCATTGCGGTCGTTCCGGTCGCGGCGGTTGCGGCGGTTGCGGCGGCTGCCGCCGTCGGAATCGTCGTTATCGCGGCTGTCATCGCGACGGGCGCCGTCACGCTGGCCGGAGTCACGGTTGCCTGCGTTGTCGCGGCCACCATCGGTGGTCTCGCGGGCGGTGGTTTCACGAGCCGTGGTTTCACGGGCTGTGCTGTCACGGGCCGTGGTGTCGCGGGCGCCACGGGTGCGGCCGCTCTCGCGGCGGTCAGCACGCTGGCTGTCGCCGGATTCGGCGCCCTGGGTTTCCGTGCGCTGGGAATCGGCACGCTGGGTTTCGGTGCGGTCAGCCTGGCGCTGCTCAGCGGCGGGCTGCTCGGCCGGAGCCTCAGTGGCTTCTGCCTGCGTAGACGTGGCAGCCGCATCGCCGCGGCGCCGGTTCCGGGTGCGCGGCTGGCGGCGTTCGCCCTCAGCTGCTGCGCCGGCCTCAACGGGCGCTGACGCCGGAGCCTCAACGGGCGCGGCGGCCGGAGCTTCAATGGCCGTTGCCGCGGCGGGGGCCGCAACTACTCCGTCACTGACAGCGCGGCGGCTGCGTCCACGGCCACGGGCACGGGTCCCCTCAGTGGCCGGGGCCTCCGAGGTTTCGCTGGCGGCAGCCACCGGTACGGTAGCGGCCGGGGCTACGTGGTTTTCGGTCGCCTTCTCGGCAGCCTTGGCCGGGGCCTTGCTGGCTGACGTGCCTGCGCGATGGGCGGAAATGGCGGTCACCAGATCCCCCTTACGCATGCGGGATCCACCGGAAATCCCCAGCTGGCTGGCAAGTGCCTGCAGCTGGGCGAGCTTGAGGCCGGCGAGGCCACTGCTCTTGGCGGGTACGGCCGTTGACGATCCGGCAGCAGAAGTTGATGGTTCCACAGCTGAAGACAGCTCAGTGGTTTCGGTCACGAAGGATCCTTCCCCCTCGACGGCGTCCAGACTGGGAGCTGGACGCGATGATTTGATCTGGGCTGCAGTTCAGATCTGCAGCCGCATTTTCGGTCTTGCCGGTTGGATTTCGGCCAGCAGGGCCGGATACTGATTCACCTCACGCACCGATTAATGGCGGGGCGCTGGGCTGACTATTCAGGGGCAGACAATTCAGCTGCAGATTCCTGCGACAGACCAAGCAGGCGGCACCGGAAAATATTGCGCAGTAGGAGATCACTAACAACTGAATGCAGCTGCCGATCAGATAGGCGGAATTACCGCCGGTGCAAGTCCACCTTAGCACCTTCGACGTCCACTGCCAGCTTTAGCACGCGCCAGCCGATGCCCGGCGTGTTCGCCTCTGTAAAGGACTCAATAAACCCAAGGACCTCGGCGGCTTCGGCTTCGCCGTCGGCGAGAACCAGGACCGTAGGTCCGGCACCCGAAACCACTGCCGCGTGGCCCGCGTTGCGCAGTGCCCTGATGAGGGACGCGCTGGGCCGCATCGCCTCGGCCCGGTAGCTCTGGTGCAGGTAATCCTCGGTGCCGGCGTGCAGGAACTCGGGCTTCTGGGTCAGCGCATGGATCAGCAGCGCAGCCCGTCCGGAGTTCATGGCCGCGGCATGATGGCCCACAGACGCCGGCAGCAGGGCGCGCGCGGCCTCGGTGGACAATTCAAAATCGGGGACGGCCACGATGGGAATCACGGAACCGGCCACGGAAGCGCACGTGCTGCTGTACCGGTCACTGTCCTGCCATGACAGCGCCAGTCCGCCGAAAATCGCGGGCGCGACGTTGTCCGGATGGCCTTCCATCTCGCTGGTCAACTGCAGGATCCAGTCCCGCCCGCGACGCGCCGCTTCGGGCACCATGGCATTGGCGGCCGAGACGGCCGCCACCACTGCCGACGCCGATGATCCCAGGCCCCGGCCATGGGGGTTGACGTTCGTCGCCGTGATCCTGAGGCCGCCGTGCCGGTATCCAAGCCGGGAAAAGGCAGCCTCCATCGCCCTGACCACCAGGTGGCTGGCGTCCTGCGGCAGCGTGTCCGCCCCCTCACCGCTGAGCTCGAAGACGAGCTCAGCGGATTCGAGGCTTTCCACCGTCAGGGTGTCGTGCAGTGCCAGGGCGAGGCCCAGGCTGTCGTAACCCGGTCCGAGGTTTGCGCTGGTGGCCGGGACCCTGACGGTGACGCGCTGGCCTGCTTCGATGACGGGCAGGTCAACGGCGGTGGGCGAGGTGGTTTCCAAGGCTACTTTTCTTCCAGTCCCAGTTCAGCTGCGACTGTCACGACATCGTTTGAGACCTTGACCGGCTGCACTTCACTGCCGTCCTCGGTCCGGAGGGCCCACTGGGGGTCCTTGAGGCCGTGGCCGGTCACGGTGATGACGATGGTCTTGCCGGTCGGAACTTCACCGGCGGCGTGCTTCTTGAGCAGTCCGGCCACACCGGCGGCGGAGCCGGGCTCCACAAAAACGCCTTCGCGGGCGGACAGCCAGCGGTGGGCATCCAGGATCTGTTCGTCAGTCACGGCGTCGATGAATCCGCCGGACTCGTCACGTGCCGCGATGGCACCGTCCCAGGACGCCGGGTTGCCGATCCGGATGGCAGTGGCGATGGTGTCCGGTTCCGTGATGGGGTGCCCTGCCACGAACGGTGCCGCGCCGGCGGCCTGGAAGCCCCACATCTGGGGGGTTTTGGTGGATACGGCGGGCAAGGTTCCGGCCGTGTCGGATTCGAACGGCGCCGAGTACTCCTTGTAGCCCTTCCAGTACGCCGTGATGTTGCCGGCGTTGCCTACGGGCAGGACGTGGATGTCCGGAGCATCGCCGAGCGAATCAACAATCTCAAACGCGCCCGTCTTCTGGCCCTGGATGCGGGCCGGGTTCACGGAGTTGACCAGGAACACCGGGTAGGACTCCCCCAGCTTCCGTGCAATGTCCAGGCAGTTATCGAAGTTGCCGTCCACCTGGAGCAGCGTGGCGCCGTGCGCGATGGCCTGGCTCAGCTTGCCCATGGAGATCTTGCCTTCGGGGACCAGCACAGCGCATTTCAGTCCCGCTGCCGTGGCGTAGGCCGCGGCGGACGCTGAGGTGTTGCCGGTTGACGCGCACACGACGGCCTTGGCGCCGGACGCGACGGCGGCCGTCATGGCCATGGTCATGCCGCGGTCCTTGAACGAACCGGTGGGGTTCATCCCCTCGACCTTTAGGTACACCGTGGAACCGGTGAGCTCGGAGAGCTTCTGCGCGTGGACCAGCGGAGTGCCGCCTTCGCCCAGCGTGATGACCCTGGTGGATTCCGTTACGGGCAGCCGGTCAGCGTATTCGCGGATAACGCCGCGCCATTGGTGAGCCACTTAGACTCCTTCTACCCGCAGAACGGATGTCACTGAATTGATGACGTCCAGGCCTTTGACGGCCTCGACGGTGGCTGCGAGGGCAGCCTCTGATGCGCGGTGGGTAACGATCCGCAGTTCGGCAGACTCCACGTTGGACTCTGCGTCCCGGTGGATGGTCTGCCGCATGATTTCGATGGACACGCCGTGCTCCGCAAAGAGCTGGGCGATCCGGGCCAGCACGCCGGGCTGGTCAGCGACGTCCAGGCCGATGTAGTAGCTGGTGATGGCTGAGGCGATGGGCAGGGCCGGGACGTGGCCGGTGGTGGTCTCCGTGCGTCCCGGGCCGCCCAGCACAATGCGGCGGGCGGCCGAGACAAGGTCACCCAGGACGGCGGACGCCGTCGGGGTTCCGCCGGCACCCTGGCCGTAGAACATCAGCTCGCCGGCGTTTTCCGCCTCGATGAAGACCGCATTGAACGCGCCACGAACGGCGGCCAGCGGGTGCTCGCGCGGCAGCAGCGTGGGGTGCACGCGCACGGAAACGCCTTCGCCGCCGTCGGCATCCGTGAGCTTTTCGGCAATGGCCAGCAGTTTGATGACAAATCCGGCGTCCTTGGCTGCAGCGATGTCCGCCGCGCTGACGGACGTGATGCCTTCGCAGTGGACGTTCTCCAGGGCGAAGCGGGTGTGGAAGGACAGCGACGCGAGAATGGCGGCCTTGGAGGCGGCGTCGTGGCCTTCGATATCGGCGGTGGGGTCAGCTTCGGCGTAGCCAAGGCGCTGGGCCTCGGCGAGGGCGTCAGCGAACTGCGCGCCGGTGGAGTCCATCTGGTCCAGGATGAAGTTGGTGGTGCCGTTGACGATACCCAGCACGCGGGTAATGCGGTCGCCGGCCAGACTGTCCCGGATGGGGCGCAGGATGGGGATGGCACCGGCTACGGCGGCCTCGTAGGACAGCTGCACGCCGGCCTTGTCCGCCTCTTCGTAGAGAGTGGGGCCGTCCTGGGCGAGCAGGGCTTTGTTGCCGGTGACTACACAGGCGCCGTTGCGCAGCGCGGAGAGGATCAGCGTGCGGGCAGGCTCGATCCCGCCCATAAGCTCGATCACCAGGTCGGCGTCCTTGACCAGGGTGTCGGCGTCGGTGGTGAAGAGGTCCTGCGGCAGGTCCACATCCCGCTTGGCATTGACGTTGCGCACCGCGATGCCGCTGAGCTGCAGGCGGGCCCCGGTACGGGCGGCAAGGGCGTCGGCGTCCTCAATGAGAATCCGCGCAACCTGGGCCCCAACGTTGCCACAGCCCAGCAGGGCTACTTTCAGGGTTCGCAATTCAGTCATTCGGCACTCCCATGTCGCGGTTAAGCAGATCTTCTTCGGTTTCCCCGCGGACAATCAGCCGGGCAGATCCGCCGCGCACCGCGACAACGCCCGGCCGGGCCAGATAGTTGTAGTTGCTTGACAGGGCCCAGCAATAGGCGCCGGTCCCCGGTACAGCAAGCAGATCACCGGCTGCCACGTCCTCGGGCAGATATACATCTCTAACAACTATGTCGCCGCTCTCGCAATGTTTGCCCACTACGCGGGACAGCTGCGGGGACGCGGCGGACGTGCGTGAGGCCAGAATCGCCGAATAATCCGCGTCGTAGAGCACCGGGCGGGCGTTATCGCTCATGCCTCCGTCCACTGACACATAGCGGCGCGGATGCGTAACGTTCTCGTTGGCCTCTGAATCGCCCGGCGCGTCGACGCGGACAGTTTTCAGGGTACCCACCTCGTACAACGTGAAGGTGGTGCTGCCGACAATCGCGCGTCCGGGTTCGATCGAAATCCGGGGAGCAGTTATACCCAGCTCAGCACACGTGGAACGCACGACGGCGGCCATCGCCTGCGCGACGTCAGCTGCGGGGCGCGGGGTGTCCACCGGGGTATAGGCAATGCCGTAGCCGCCGCCGAGGTCCAGCTCGGGCATCACGATGGAGTACTTTTCCTGCATGGCAGCGTGGAAGCGCAGGAGCTTCTGCGCGGCGAGTTCAAAGCCGTCCGGCTCGAAGATCTGCGAGCCGATGTGGCAGTGCAGGCCCAGCAGTTCGATGCTGGCGTATTCCGTGGCCGCAGCCACGGCCTCCTCCGCTGCTGACAGTCCGGCCTGCTCGGTGGTATCCCCGGCCATGGATAGACCGAACTTCTGGTCCTCGTGGGCGGTGGCGATGAACTCGTGGGTGTGCGCGTGGACGCCGGGAGTCAGGCGCAGCATAACGTTGGCAATTTCGCCGCGGCCCGAGGCGATTTTGGCAACGCGGTCCAGCTCATCGAGGCTGTCCACCACAATTCGTCCCAGCTTCATATCCAGCGCCCGGTTGATCTCGGCGTCGGATTTGTTGTTGCCGTGCAGGCCCAGGTTTTCGCCCTTGATGCCGGCCCGGGCCGCCACCGCGAGCTCGCCGCCGGAACACGTGTCCAGCCGGAGTCCTTCGTCTGCCACCCAGGCGGCTACTGCTGTGCACAGGAAGGACTTGCCAGCATAGTAGACGTCCACTCCCCCGCAGATGTCGGCAAACGCGGCATCAAAGGCGTCCTTGAAGGAACGTGCGCGGGCCCGGAAGTCTGTCTCGCTCATCACAAAGAGCGGCGTGCCGAACTGCGCCTTGAGCTCGCTGACGGCGATGCCATCGATGGCGAGCTCACCGGCGTCGTTCTTCCGCACATCCTGCGCCCACATGGGCTCGTGGAGCGCATTCAGGTCCGCGGGAACGGCCAGCCACTCGGGAGCCAGCGGGGATCCGCTGTTGGTGTCCTCTGCTGACACCTTCTGCGTCGAAGTTTCCTGTGCCGACATCAGTTTCACATCCGTTCCGGTGCGGACACGCCCAGCAGATCCAGTCCGTTGGCCAGCACCTGGCTGGTGGCGTCGTTCAGCCACAGGCGAGTGCGGTTGACGTCGGTGACGGCTTCGTCGCCCTGCGGGGCAACACGGCAGGCGTCGTACCAGCGGTGGTAGGCGCCGGCAATGACCTCGAGATGGCGGGCCACACGGTGGGGTTCACGCAGTTCGGCGGCTTTGGCCACAATCGAGGGGTAGCTGCCCAGGTAGGAGAGCAGTTCGTTTTCCGTGGCGTGATCCAGAAGTGAAGCATCGAACGCGCTCCGATCCACGCCGGCAGCCACAGCGTTGCGGGCGGTGCCGCGGGACCGGGCGTGGGCGTACTGGACGTAGAACACCGGGTTCTCGTTGCTGTGCTTCTTCAGCAGATCGGGATCCAGGGTGAGCGGGGAATCTGCCGGGAAGCGGGCCAGGGAATAACGAACGGCGTCCTTGCCCAGCCAGTCGATAAGGTCCTTGAGCTCGATGATGTTGCCGGCACGCTTGGACAGCTTGGCGCCGTTAACGGACACCAGTTGGCCGATCAGCACCTCGATGTTCACCTCGGGATCATCGCCCGCGCAGGCCGCAATGGCCTTGAGGCGGTTGATGTAACCGTGGTGGTCCGCGCCCAGGAGGTAGATCTTTTCCGTAAAGCCGCGGTCCTTCTTGGAGAGGTAGTACGCGGCGTCCGCGGCAAAGTAGGTGGGTTCACCGTTCGCGCGGATCATCACGCGGTCCTTGTCGTCCCCGAAGTCGGTGGTGCGCAACCAGACCGCACCGCCGTCGTCGAACACGTGGCCCTGCTCGCGAAGGCGGGCGACGGCATTTTCGATGTGGCCGGTGTCGTGCAGTTCCTGTTCTGAGAAGTAGACGTCAAACGCAACGCCAAAATCGGCAAGGGTGTCCTTGATGTCCTTCATCTGGGCCTTGTAGGCGGCGGCGCGGATGACAGGAAGTGCCGCCACCTCGGTGAGTTCGCGGATGTCGGGGTGCTGGGTGAGGACGTCGTGGCCGAGGTCGGCGATGTACTGGCCCGGGTAGCCGCCGTCCGGCACCGGAAGTCCATGCAGCCGCGAGTAAACAGAGTTTGCGAACACGTTCATCTGCGAACCGGCGTCGTTGATGTAGTACTCGGCGGTGACCTCCGCGCCCGAAGCACGCAGCACACGTGCGATGGCATCGCCCAAGGCTGCCCAGCGTGTGTGGCCGATGTGCAGCGGACCGGTGGGGTTCGCCGACACAAATTCCATGTTCACCACGTGGCCGGCGAGCGTGGTGGTGGTGCCGTAGTCACGTCCGGCTTCCACGATGGCCTTCGCCAGGGCACCCGCAGCGGCGGCGTCCACGGTGATGTTCAGGAAGCCGGGGCCAGCGATATCCACGGCAGCGACGCCGTTGATGGACTTCAGCCGGGCGCTCAGGACGGTGGCGAATTCGCGCGGGTTGGTGCCGGCCTGCTTGGACAGCTGGAGGGCGATGCTGGTGGCCCAGTCGCCGTGTTCCCGGTTCTTCGGTCGCTCCACGCGCACCTCATCAGGGACAGCTGATGCGGAAAGCGCGATTTCGCCGGCGGCGACGGCGTCTTTTAGGCAGGCGGATATGGCGAGGGAGAGTTCTTCGGGAGTCACCCCTCTAGCCTACCGGGGGCCGCCACTGGGACGAATTTGGGGGTGGTGCGTGACTGGTTCCGCACAACTTTTCCTCACAGCGGACGCACTGCTGATTCACAGGGTGAACCATTACGCTGAATCCGACGTTGAGTACAGCGCAAGCACCCAGCCCACGAAACGAGCCCCATCATGAGACCGTCAGTCCGCAAGAGTGTTTTCGTCGGCATCGCCGGCCTGTCCCTCGCTGGAACGGTGGCCGGCTGCGCGCCGTCGGCCACGCCCGCGGTGCCCGCCGCGGCTTCCGACAGCACGTCCGGCGCCACGACGGCCCCTTCCGGCACGGCATCATCGCCGGCCAGCAGCGCCTCCCTCTACCAGGACGGCACCTACAGCGCTGACGGCACCTATGTTTCCCCCAACGGGACCGAAACCGTGGGGGTTGAGCTGACGCTCGCCGCGGGCACGGTCACGGCCGTGAACATCACCCAGCACCACTCGAACCCCAACACCCGGAAATTCCAGGGCGAATTCGCCGGCGGGATCGCAGCGCAGGTTGTGGGCAAGAGCATCGACGAACTCAACGTCTCCAAGGTGGCAGGATCCTCGCTCACCAGCGGCGGCTTCAACCAGGCGCTGGACAAGATCAAGGCCGAGGCCCAGTAGGCCGTGCCGGACCCGGAGGACTTCCGCTTCGACGGGATCGGAACCCGTTGGGAAATCTCCACCCCCCGTCCGCTTGACGCCAGCGTCCGTGCCCGGCTGCTCGCCTTGGTGGAGCGGTACGACGGCGACTGGTCCCGGTTTAGGTCCGATTCGACCGTCGGTGCCATGGCCCGCCAGCCCGGGCGGTATGAGCTGCCGCCGGAAGCGGCGGACCTTGGCCGGCTGTACCGCTCGCTGTATGAGGTCACCGGCGGTGCAATGACGCCGCTGATCGGTGGCAGCCTGGAGCGCCTCGGGTACGACGCCGCCTATTCCCTGCGGCCGGCAGGGAACGCGCTTCCGGCACCCCGCTGGGAGGACGTCCTGACGTGGGACGGCAACGTGCTCACCACGACCGCTCCCCTGGTCCTGGACATCGGTGCCGCCGGTAAGGGGCAGCTGGTGGACCTTCTCGCTATTGAGCTGCGCTCCTGCGGCGTGGACTCCTTCGTGATTGACGCCAGCGGCGACCTGCTGCACCGCGGGCCTGATCCGGTCTCCGTGGCGTTGGAGCACCCGTACGATCCGGCGAGGGCCATCGGGACCGTGCCGCTGGCAGGCGGCGCATTGTGCGCGTCAGCCTCAAACAGACGGGCGTGGGGCGACGGCCTGCACCATGTGCTCGATGGCGCAACAGGGCTGCCCGTCAGTACGGCGGTAGCCACGTGGACCATGGCAGAAAGCACCGTAGTTGCCGATGCCCTGGCCACCGCCCTGTTCTTTGTTCCGGGCAAAGAATTGGAACGGAGTTTCGATTTTTCCTGGCTGACGGTTTTTTCTGATGGAAGCGCTGCCTACTCGGACGGATTTGAAGGGACACTGTTCTCATGAGCCCCGTTGACGCCCCCAAGGCAACTGCCGTTTTCACTGCCGGCCGGCTGGACACCCTGCTGGGCAAGTACACGATGTACCGGCTGATCCTGCTGGTGCTGGCAGCCCTTGCCACGTACAGCCTTCTGCTGAATGCCCTTGGCTGGCTCACTTTCGGCATCCCGCAGATGCTGGTGCACTTGATGCTGTGCCTTGGCCTGACCTACGTGTCCAACCGAGGGCTGGCTGCCCTTTTCCACGTCCGCCCGCATTCCGAGTCGTCGCTGATCACCGGCCTGCTCCTGTACTTCCTCTTCTGGCCCTCCTTTATGCCCCTGGATATGGCGGGAGTGGCCTTGGCCTGTGTGCTGGCCTCCGCCTCGAAATACGCGCTGGCCTGGCGTGGCCGGCACATCTTCAACCCCGCCGCCGCCGGGGCGTTTGTCACCGGGCTGACGGGGCTGAACATCGCAACGTGGTGGGCCGCCACGCCTGCCATGCTGTGGCTGCTGGTTCCGGGCGTCCTCCTGGTGCTCTACCGGACGCGTAAGTTGCTCATGGCGGCCGTGTTCCTTGTGGTTGCCACATCAATTGTGAGCGCTGAGCTGCTGCAGGCAGGGCTTACCCTGGGCAGCGCACTCTGGCAGGCCCTGGCGCAGCGGCCGCTGCTGTTCTTCGTCGGCTTTATGCTGACGGAGCCGCTCACCCTCGCTCCACGCCGCTGGCAGCAGCTCGCGCTCGCCGCACTGGTTGGTGTGGTGTTCGCAGTGCCGTACAACTTCAGCTTCATCGCCAACTCGCCGGAGCTGGCCCTGCTGGTCGGCAACCTGCTGGCGTTCCTTGTGGGCCAGCGCGGCGGGCTCAGGCTCCGGTTCGCTGGCTCCCGCCCTCTGACGCCCAGCACCACAGAGTTCGCCTTTGAACCGTCCCGGCCCGTCCGGTTTGTGCCGGGACAGTACATGGAACTGGATCTGCCGCACGCCAAGTCTGACGGTAAAGGCCGACGCCGGGTGTTCAGTTTGACCAGCGCCCCCGGTTCGGGGACGGTGAAGTTTGGCGTCCGGACGGCGGAGCCCCTGTCCGCGGCGAAGAAAGTCCTGCTGGACCTGAAGCCTGGTGATGAGGTGGCCGCCACATCCGTGGGCGGAGATTTTGTCTTGCCCCGCGATCCCCGGGCCCCCGTCCTCCTGATAGCCGCGGGCATCGGTATCACGCCCTATCTTGCGCAGCTGGCTTCCGGCGCCGCGCAGGACCGGGACGTGGTTCTCCTGCTGCTGGCGCGCAACGCTGCCGAAATTGCCTACACTGCCGAGCTGCAGGCGTCCGGGGCGCGCATCCTGGCACGCCTCGCAGACGGTTCGGTCCCGCCGTCGTTCATCACCGATGCCGGGACGCTGGAATCCGGGGGCGCTTCAGCTGGCGCCCGCCTGGACGGAGATTCCCTGAAGGCCCTCGTTCCCGACATTGCCGGCCGGGCTGTCTACATCTCCGGGTCCCCTGCGAGCGTCGCATCGCTGCGCCGTGCAGCCCATAAGGCCGGCTCGCGCCGGGTATACGTGGACTCTTTTTCGGGCTACTGAGCAGGGCCGTTTTTCCTTGCAGGCACCTTCCTGCTAAGCTCTAGGACGTCCCGCTGGCAACGGCAGGATCCCTGAATTGCCCTCGTAGCTCAGGGGATAGAGCGTCTGCCTCCGGAGCAGAAGGTCGTTGGTTCGATTCCAATCGAGGGCACAGATAAAAACCCCGCCACTTCAAGGAAGTGGTGGGGTTTTGCTTGACTTCTTGACAGCGCTTGATGTTTATGCGTTACCTCCAATGACCACCTTTTCCCAACGTCGATGTCGCTTTTATGTCACCTACGATGTCAGTGCGGCTGCGCGTGCCTGGGCATCGACGCCCGCGCCGCCGGACTACTGCTTGGCTTTCTTGGCTGGGCAAGCACGGCTGCCCCAGGCCGCTGGGGCAGGGCGTAAGTGACATCCATCCGTGGAGTTGGCGGAGGGCGCCGGGCTGCGCGTGGCCAAAGGGCCCTCATCCTCGCGCCTCTTCGTGGCAATAGTGTGCCTCTCCCCCGGCCCCCGGAAAGCAATCTTCTCCTTGAACTTCCGACTGAAAATCGAGAGGTCACCGGATCGACGCCAGTCGGAGCCACCAGCTAGGACAGCTCTTGACCCGTGTTGACACGGGATCTGCGCGTTTTTTGCTTTCTAGACCGACGTGCCAATCGCCATAGATCAGCCTTCATCAGCCAAGTTCTGAGACAGACCTCTGGTATTCCCGCGGTACGTAATGCCATCCTCGACTGACTAGCTGTTGCGTTCATCAGCGTGACGCTAATCACGCCACGTAGGGTTCCCCGTGTTTCGCGGCAGAGTCTACGTCGGGCCTGGAGCCGACAAAGCTGATTTTGTCAGACCCGTCGACTAGCGTGTTGGTGGGCTATCGACCAGGAGGTCAAATACGTGCTGCTTGAGGAACTCAAGACTGGTCTGCGCATTCAAGGGCTCATCCCCGCCGAGGTGGTTACTGTCATTGCCGTGCAGTGGCACGGTGAGGACGCACTTGAATTGACGTACAAAACGGCGGCCGGCGGTCTCGGACAACAGGTGGTGTTCCGCAATGACGAGGACGCGCTAAAGGTCGCACAGACCGGCAGCCGTTCCTTCGACGCCTCTGCCAACGATTTCAAGCTCGTTGCCGAGGCCCAGCGAATCACCTTGGCAGGCCTGTTCGACCCGATGCTCGCAGTCGCGACCAGTGATGTGCGGCCACTGCCCCACCAAATCCGTGCGGTCTACGGCGAGTTGCTGCCGCGGACGCCGCTTCGCTTCCTGCTGGCCGATGACCCAGGGGCGGGTAAAACTATCATGGCCGGCCTCTACGTCAAGGAGCTGATCCTCCGGGACGATGTCAAGCAGTGCCTGATCGTCGCGCCCGGTGGGCTGGTAGACCAATGGCAGGACGAATTGTTCTTCAAGTTCGGGCTGCGATTCGACCTGCTGAGTAACCAGTTGATCGACGCTAACGTCAACCTCAACGTCTTCGAGTCCAACCCTTTGCTTATCGCGCGGATGGACCAGCTCTCCCGCAACGTGGAGTTGCAGACGCAACTCAAGGAGACTGAGTGGGATCTAATCATCGTCGATGAGGCGCACCGGATGGGGGCGCACTACTTCGGCGGCAAGCTGGAGAAGACGAAGCGGTTCCAACTAGGTGAGGTCCTCGGAGGTATCACCCGCCACCTTCTGCTGATGACCGCGACCCCACATTCCGGCAAGGAAGAAGACTTCCAACTCTTCCTGTCACTGCTCGACCAAGATCGGTTCGAGGGCAAGAACAAAGCCACCGCCGACACCAGCGGGATCATGCGCCGCATGGTCAAGGAAGACCTACTCACTTTTGAAGGCAAGAAGCTCTTCCCGGAGCGAATCGCCGAGACCGTCCCGTATCAGCTGACCGCGTTAGAGTACGACCTGTACGAGCAGGTTACCGGCTACGTCCGCGAAGGCATGAACCGCGCCGACAGGATCGGCGGGAAGCGGAAGAATACAATTGGCTTCGCCCTCACTGTCCTCCAGCGCCGTCTCGCATCCAGCCCCGAAGCGATCTATAAAAGCCTCGTGCGTCGCACCGAGCGGTTGGAGCGGAAGAAGCAGGAGATACTTAACGGCACCTACTCCGAGTCCGAGCCCAGCGTCGACCTGGAGGGCTTGGATTCCGACGACTTCAATGCCGAAGAGGTCGAGGAACTTGAAGAGGAGCTGCTCGACGCCGCGACCGCGGCCCAGACGGTCGAGGAACTCAACTCCGAGCTGATCGAACTCGCCGGACTCGCCAGGGCGGCCAAGCAAGTCCGTGACCTGGGCACCGACCGCAAGTGGACCGAGCTATCGACGATCCTCCAGGACAACGCGCTGACCACCGACAAGAACGGCTGGCCGCGCAAGTTCATCGTCTTCACCGAGCACCGCGACACCCTCGGCTACCTCCAGGCTCGCATCAGCTCGCTACTAGGCAGGCCGGACGCGGTCAGGGCGATCCATGGTGGTGTGCGGCGCGGCGAGCGGCGCCAGATCACCGAGGAGTTCACCAAGAACCGCGACTGCCAGATCCTGCTGGCCACCGACGCGGCTGGCGAGGGCCTCAACCTCCAAGCGGCGCACCTAATGGTCAACTACGACCTGCCATGGAACCCCAACCGCATCGAGCAACGCTTCGGTCGTGTTCACCGCATTGGTCAGGAAGAGGTCTGCCGCCTCTGGAACCTCGTAGCCTCCAACACCCGCGAGGGCGAGGTCTTCTCCCGGCTACTGGAGAAGATTGAGGAGCAGCGCAAGGCGTACGGCGGCAAAGTATTCGACGTCCTCGGAGAAGCATTCAACGACATCCCGCTGCGCCACCTGCTCCTGGAGGCCATCCAGTACGGGGAGCGGCCGGACGTGAAGGCGAAGATGCACGAGGTTATCGACGCCACCATCGGCGACGGTCTCAAGGAGATCCTCGACGAGCGAGCCCTCGCCTCCGAGCACCTCGCAGAGGCCGACCTGGCGGCACTGAGGGCCGCGATGGACGAGGCGCGCGCCCGTCGGCTCCAGCCGCATTACATCGAGCTGGCGTTCAAGGCGGCGTTTACGCGGCTTGGCGGACGCATCGTAAAGCGGGAGCGGGGTCGCTACGAGATCGCCAACGTAGCCGCCCACGTCCGCGCAAACAAGCACGGCCCGATCGCGACCAAGTACAACAGGGTCACGTTCGACCTGCCCCACGTACAACCCGACGGACTCGCTCGCGCGGACCTTCTCGGCCCAGGCCATCCGCTGCACGACGCCGTGATGGACGAGGCGATCAGGAAGTTCGGCGGCACCCTCAACCGCGGCACGGTCCTGGTCTCCTCAACGCTGGAAGAGCCTCATCTACTGGTTGGGGTCATCGAGGAAGTCGCCGACGCCACCGGGGCAAGCGTCGCAAGGAGGTTTGGCTACGCCTATGTCGACAGCTTCGGCACCGTTACCCCAGCCGGGCCCGCCCCTTATCTCGACTGCGTCGCAGCCCCCGACACGCCAGCGGCCACGGCCGCCCGGCAACTCCCGTGGCTGCCGGACGCCGAAGACAAGGCCAAAAGCTGGGTCATCGCCAACCAGCTCCCCGAATACCTCGCCCAGGTCCAGCCGCGTCGAACGTCAGAACTCGGCAAGACCCGCCTGCTCGTCACCAAGCGGCTCGAAAGTGAACGCGACCGTCTCGTTCTCGACGCTGCGGTCGCTAGTGAGAAGGAGCGAGCAGGTGAGAAGGCCAAGGAGACTTCTGAAAGCCTCAACCGCAAGGCTGTCGAACTCGACCTCCGCCTCCTAAAGCGCCTGGAACTGCTCGACCAGCAGGCCGTGATGTCCACCAAGCCGCCGCACATCGTCACCGCCGCGCTCGTGCTCCCCGTTGGCATGCTCCAGAACGACCTCCCAACCAACGCGCCCATGCACGCCAAGGAAACAAAGGAGGTCGAGCGCCGGGGCGTCGACCTCGTGCTGGCCTGCGAACGCGAACTTGGTCGCAAGCCCGTCGAGCAGGCGTTCAACAACCCCGGTTTCGACGTCCTCTCCACAGCGGCGAATGGCGACACCTACCGGATCGAAGTCAAGGCTCGCATCGAGGGGGCCGAGGACTTCTTCGTCACCCACAACGAAGTGATGACCGGCAAGAACGCCGTCCCTCTTTACCGCCTCGCCCTCGTCCGCGTTGACCAGCGCGGAGCACAGCACGACGAGGTCCGCTATCTCGACGACCCCTTCGCCACGACCGACCTAGGCGACTTTCACGCCACCGGCATACGCGGCGACTGGACCAAGATGTGGGCCACGGGAACGGACCCGTTTTGAGGCCCGAGCAATCTGCCGATCAAGTAACACGATATCTTTCGGGTAATGCCGCTAAGGTTCTATGTGTTTGTTCGGGCGCCAATTTGGCGCTCTTGAGAATCGGCCCTGGAGCCGAGTTGAGGGGTCGAAAATGGTGCTGAAGCGCAAGCTGATAGAGGTGGCTTTGCCGCTGGAAGCCATCAACAAGGCATCGGGGCGTGAGAAATCAATCAGGCACGGCCATCCGTCCACCCTCCACCTCTACTGGGCCAGACGACCCCTAGCCACTGCCCGAGCAGTTCTCTTTGCACAGCTAGTCGATGACCCAAGTAGTCACCCGGACAGGTTCCCTGACGAGGATGCTCAGCGACGGGAACGGGAAAGGCTCCACGAACTCATCGGGAAGCTGGTGGTCTGGGAGAACCTTCAGGATGAGAAGCTCCTGGCTGAGGCATACCGGGAGATCGCAGCCTCAACTGGAGGTAATCCTCCGCCGGTTCTCGACCCATTTGCGGGCGGGGGAACTATCCCGCTTGAGGCACAGAGGCTGGGGCTGGACTCGCATGCGTCCGATCTGAACCCTGTCTCAGTACTGATCAACAAGGCCCTAATCGAGCTCCCGGTAAAGTTTCGGGATGAGAAGCCTGTCTTTCCCGGGGTTGCCGATTCGCAGTACAGGACCTGGCGAGGCGCCGAAGGGCTGGCTGCCGACGTGAAAGCGTACGGCACATGGCTCAGAGACGAAGCTGAAAAGAACATAGGTGCCCTATACCCGCCGATGAATGGGGAGACCGTCATCGCCTGGATCTGGGCTCGCACCGTGACATGCCCGAACCCAGCGTGCGGAGCCGAGGCACCCCTGGTTAACTCGTTCAGTCTCTGCACGAAACGTAATCGCCCCGTGCATGTACGGCCATTCGTGGTTGGCAAGGAAGTGCGATACAACATTGAGACGACGGCTAAGGCTACTTTCCCCGGCACAGTCACACGCGCAGGCGCGAGCTGCCTTGTTTGCGAGGCGCCCATCCCGCTCACATATGTCCGTCAGGAAGGCAAGAAGCATCGCCTTGGCCGCCAGCTCATGTCTGTCGTGACGGAAGGCAACCGAGAACGCCACTACCGGGCACCGGACGCTTTGCAGGTGCAGACGGCCGATGTCGACGATCCCGGTGCGGTCCTCGGTACTCCACTGCCAAAGCGCGCGCTGGGCTTCAGGGTGCAGGCATATGGTCTGGAGACTCAGGATGATTTTTACACCCCGCGACAGCGACTGCTACTCAGCGAGCTGGTGAACCTAGTCCCGACTGTTCGGGAGAAGATGCTGTCAGATGGTGGATCACCGGAACGCGCTGACGCCCTCTGCGTCTACCTAGCGCTGCTCATCGGGCGGGTTGCAAATCGCTCATCAAGCCAAAGCTTCTGGGATGCGACTCGCGAAGGTGTCCAGCAGGTCTTCGCGCGCAACGCGATGCCCATGATCTGGGTCTATGCCGAAGCCAATCCATTCTCGCGGTCCAGCGGCAATGTGCTCGGACAGTTGGACTACCTCGTCAATGCCATTGACAGGTTACCTCTCGCGGGAAGCGGGAACGTTGTTCAGCGATCTGCGACGGACATTCCTATGACCGGGTTCGTTGTGAGCACCGATCCTCCCTACTACGACAACGTCCCTTATGCAGACCTCTCCGACTTCTTTTACGCATGGCACCGTCTCGTGCTTCGCACTATCCTGCCGGAGATGTACCAAACCATGACGACGCCAAAGACCGAGGAGCTAATAGCGGAGCCGGCGCGTCATGACTCCGCCCAGGACGCCGCCAAGTTTTTCGAAGAAGGCCTCGGCGGAGTGTTTGCCCGCATCTCGGCTAGTCATCCCGATGACATTCCTTTCACTGTCTACTACGCATTCAAACAATCGGAAACGGACGATGATGGAACGGCGTCGACCGGGTGGGAGACGATGCTTCAGGCGTTGATAGACTCTCCAGCGATTGTGACTGCAACGTGGCCGGTGCGGACAGAGCAGGCGGGCGGACTGCGCGAGCTCGGCAGAAACGCACTCGCCTCCTCCGTTGTGATCGCAGCTCGCAGGCGGCCAGACGGCGCACCAACCACCGATCGCAGGGGGTTTATCTCAGCCCTAGAATCCGAACTGCCGAGTGCGCTCCGCAGATTGCAGGAGGGGCAGGTGGCTCCGGTTGACCTCCCACAAGCGGCGATTGGTCCTGGCATGGCGGTTTTCAGCCGCTTCAGCGCGGTGCTTGAACCAGACGGCACGAAAATGAGCGTTCGATCTGCACTGGCACGAATCAACGAGATCCTCGACCAGGTTCTGAACGAGCAGGAGGGCGACTTCGATGCGACATCGCGCTTTGCAATCGCTTGGTACCGGCAGCATGGATACGGACAGGGCCGCTTCGGCGACGCTGACAATCTGGCGCGAGCCCGAAATACGAGCGTCGTTGTCATGGATCGCGATGGCATCCTTAGCTCACGGGCAGGCATGGTTCAGCTCATCAAGCCAGAGGACTTGGCTTCGGGCTACGACCCTGCTGCGGACCCGCATACTAACAACTGGGAGGCGCTCCACCATCTGATCAAGACGCTGGAGCGCGACGGCATTGCTCCTGCAGGGGACCTTCTGAGGTCCGCGCTCAACCGAAACGACGGAGCAGTAGACGGTGACCTCGTTAAGGAGTTGGCTCACCTACTCTTCCGAATCGCCGAGAGCAATGGGTGGACCAGGGACGCATTGAGCTTCAACGCGCTGGTGACCAGTTGGCCAGAGCTCCTTGAGGTCGCGCGAAGTCAGAAGAAAGCCGAGCACTCCCAAGCTACGCTCGATTTCGAGGGAGGAGAAGACTGACATGGCTCTGAGTAACAGGGACCGTATCGATCGGATGTTCCAAGTGATGGCTCCATCGCTGGACAGCTTCATCTCGGTCGTAATTGGCCAGGCGGATCAGGCTTTAGGGGCGGAGTGGATCAAACTCGTCCAGGGCAAGGATCTGAAGAATAACGCGCCCATTGGACGGGTCTATGATCCACTCGACCCCCAAGTCCAGTTCCGTATGTTGACCGAAGGCAACATCACAAGTGGCTACCGTCAAGGCTGGTATCCGTTCAACCAAGCGCTGGGCAAAGCCGGCGAGTCTTTCGCGATCGAATTGCGAGAAGTCCGTAACAACTGGGCACATAACGGAACATTCAGCGACGATGACGCCTACCGTTCACTCGACACCGGCGAACGGCTCCTCATGCTTGTCGGCGCGGCAGCAGAGGCGGAAGAGGTTCGAAACATCCGGCTGAACCTGCGCAGGGTGACTGCCGACAAGGACGACAAGAAAGTCCTCAAGGCCGCTGTGACCAACCCGGAGGCAGCTGGACTGAAGCCCTGGCGCGAGGTACTCCAACCGCACGACGACGTTGCAACCGGAAACTTCCACGCCTCAGAGTTTGCAGCTGACCTCTACAAGGTCGCGACGGGCGGCGAGGTCGACTCGGACTACGCCGATCCAGTGGAGTTTTTTAAGCGCACCTATCTCACCGAGGGACTTCGCGACCTGATAGGTCGAGCTGTTCGGCGCTTTGCCGGGGACGAGAACACCTCACCCGTCATCAACCTTCAGACCAACTTTGGCGGCGGCAAGACACATTCGATGCTCTCGCTGTGGCATGTCGCAGCCGGGATCCCGATCGGGGAGTTCCCGCAGGAAACCCAGGAGCTGCTGACCGCTAACGGATACACCGGCACCAAGGTAAACCGCGTAGCAATCGTGGGAAACCACTTCAGCCCGTCCGGTGTCACGAAGAACGACGGCACGCAGGTCAACACGATCTGGGGCGAGTTGGCGTGGCAGCTCGGCGGACTGCAGGCGTTCGCCATGGTTGCTAAGGCCGACGCGGACCGAACCCACCCCGGGGAAGCGCTGCACGCGCTACTGGCTAAGTACGCTCCCGCTGTCATCCTGATAGACGAATGGGTCGCCTACGCCCGCTCGCTCGTAGGCCGCGACGACCTGGCCGGCGGAACGTTTGACGATCAGTTCACCTTCGCGCAGTCACTGACCGAGGCATGCAAAGGAACCTCCGGGGTCCTGCTGGCGGTCTCAATTCCAGCCTCGGAGAGCGGAGGCAACGGTGACATAATCGTCGCCGGGAACGCTGAGGAGGTGGGCGGCGCCAACGGCCTGGAGGCGCTGAAGCGATTGCAAAACGTCGTCCGCCGTGTGGCTGACCAGTGGCGTCCCGCCTCATCGGAAGAGGCGTACAACATCGTCAAGCAGCGCCTTTTCAAGCAGGCCGACGCCGCCGGACTTGCCTCGATCGGAGCGACCGCGAAGGCCTATGTCGAGATGTATCGGAAGTACACCGACGACTTCCCGGGCGAAGCCCGCGACGTGAACTACGAGGACCGGATCAAGCGAACCTATCCTATCCATCCCGAGTTGTTCGACACGCTCTACGAAGAGTGGTCCTCCCTCGAACGCTTTCAGCGCACCCGTGGCGTGCTGCGGTTGATGAGTACTGTCATCCACGCACTGTGGACCGGCGAAGACGCCTCACCGCTTATCATGCCCGGCTCGATCCCGCTGGCGACCGCAAACGTGAACGCCGAGCTGACACAATACCTCCAGGACTCATGGAAGACGATCATCGACGCGGACGTCGACGGACCAAACTCTGAGCCTGCGCGCATCGACACTGAGAAACCCCTCTTCGGACAGCGGGCGCTGACCAAGCGACTCGCTCGAACGGTCTTCTTCAGCGCGGCGCCAACCATCGCACCGGGTTCGATCCACAAGGGGACAGGCACGCAGCGCGTGTTCCTAGGCACCGCAGTCCCTGGGGACGTGCCCGGCAACTTCCACTCCGCACTCACCCAGCTAGGCGACCGGGCGACGTACTTCTACTCCGGCTCAGGTAAGTATTGGTACGACCTCCAGCCCAACATCACCCGAACCGCCAAGGACCAGGCCGAGCGGCTGCACAAGGAAGATGTGTGGGCCGAGATCGTCAAACGCCTCCAAGGGCAGGCTCGCACCCGTGGTGACTTCGCCGGGGTCCACGTTTGCCCTGAGACCAACGGTGACATCCCCGACACGGACGAGGCTCGGCTGGTCATCCTCCACCCCAAGGTGGCACACAAGCGCGGTGTAGACTCGGCGGCCAAGGAATTCGCGCAGAAAGCCACCGAGCAGCGCGGAAGTGCTAACAGGACCCACCGCAACATGCTGATCTTCCTCGCCGCTGATGAGACTCGGCTGGAGGAACTCAACAGCGCCACCCGTGACTATCTCGGCTGGACCCACGTATTGACCAATGAGGCCGACCTCGATCTGACGCAGAACCAAAAGAACCAAGCCGCACAGCGGAAAGCACAGTCTGACCAGACTGTCACTTCACGCCTGTTGCAGACCTTCACCTGGGCGCTAGTCCCGGCACAGCCTGACGCCGGGGCGCGGTTCCTGCTCCGTGAGACCAAGGTCGAGGGCCAGTCTGACTCGCTCGCCGACCGCGTGTCACGTCGGCTCGGGAACGACGGTGACCTATCCACCCGGCAAGCCGCGGCCACGGTCCGGCTCGCTATCAGCAAGGTGCCGCAGATTTGGAAGGACGGCCACGTCTCGCTCGGAGCACTGTGGGCTCTCTACAGCCGGTACCCCTACATGCCACGCTTACGTGACCGCCGAGTCCTCGATGAAGGCATCGTTGACATGCCGATGATCTGGCAAACCGATGCCTTCGCTCTGGCAACTGGCTACGACGAACCAGCTGGTCGCTACGTCGGCCTGTGGATCCCGCAGGACAAGGGTGCCGCCCCTGTTGCCACGGACTCGCTCCTGCTCGTTCGTCCCGACGTCGCAGCCGAACAGCGGGAAGGCGAGGCCCAGGCATTGATCGACACACCGACCGATACGCCGAGCGACCAGCCGACCGTCGACCAGCCCGCCACGCCGCTATGGCCCCGGGCCGAAGTCGTGTCCCCGACGGCCAAGAAGCGCTTCTATGGCGTCAAGACGCTCAACGCCGACAAGATCGCTATGGACTTCAAAAGCATCGCCGAAGAAGTCCTCGCTCACCTCCGTGCCGACGCAAGTACCAAACTCGTCGTCCGCATCGAGATCGAAGCCACCGACACGACTGGATTCGATGCGAGCAAGGTCCGCACCGTCTCGGAGAACGCCCACACACTAAAGTTCGACCAGCACGGCTTCGAGGAGTTGTGAGGCATAGCCAGCAATTGCGGGGCGACCCTAACCTGGCCGACGTTGCTTGTCCGTCGGCTCCCGATCGCGGCCCGCTCACTTGAGTCAGGCCGCTGGTAACTTGCAGACACCCCTAATACCGTCGCAGTAAGCTTCTCGCGTCATCGGCACGTTGGCTGAACGTCGCCGAAGTTGTTGGTGCTGCCCTAAGTGAGAACGCCTCTAAGGTAAGCCGCACAATCAAAGTGGAAGCCCCGGGGGAGCATACATTACCGGCGACTGGGCCGTTTGGGAGTTCAATTGTAGTTTCACGCGGCAACCTGAGCCGCACACATGCTAACTGACATTATCGTGTGCAATACCGGCTGGTTTTATACGAACTGTCTCAAGATGAGGCATCGCGGGCAACTCGCCTGGCCCGGTATCGAGCCCCAGTGAAGACGGCAGTAACGAGGAATTTACCTCGCCCTGTCGATCAATTTTGCTCGGGGTGGACGCTTGGCCTAGCCGAACTGCGTGTCAGAGCATCGGGCAAGGCCGAGCAGACGTATCGGCGAATACGATGAAGACCATGTCGCCACCGAACAAGCCGTCACCGCGCTTCCTCACCATTGATCAGATCGCCAATGAACTCAACGTCGGTTTGCCTCAAGTTCGGGCGCTGCTCAAGAACGGGGAGCTGCGGGCCATCCAAGTCGGGGACAATGGAGAATAGGCGTGCAGGACTTTGAGAACTACATAATCGAGGCGTACCGTCAAACAGCCGAACGAATTGAAGCTGGACTTGTCGAAGAATTACCGGTTGAGACCGAGGCATGAAGAAACTACGCAGGTCAATCCACCCACCCCAGTAATGATCCACCTCGAGGACCAGCCCATGGGAGGATTCGTGCGCGGTGTGCGGAATCGGCGATGTATTCGCGCTCGCTGTGGACGAACGGAGTCCGGTCAAGCGGCGCGTGGAAGCGTCAGTCAGTGTCTGAGGCGGTCCTTGGCGGCTCGTTCAACCAGAACTGGCACATAATCCCGGATCGATCCATCACGTAGCGCGTCGATTTCCTCGCTAACGATCGCCTCAGCTTCTGAGCGCGGCTTTTCGGGAAACCCTGCACCAACCGATCGATGACGTGCGCCACCGCCTGCGCTTCATTGTCCGTAGCCATCCACTCAGTTTCGCCCCGGACGATTGAGGGCGCCAACGGAACATGAACTCACCCAGCTCCGCCCCCAGAGCCGCAGGATCGTGCCGTGGCCGCCTGACGACGTTCCGGCTCCACAGGCTCTTCGTGCATCTGATCCAACATGGTGGAGAACGAATGTCCGTCCCCACGAGTACACTGAAATGAATCGAACATATATTCGAATAAGGGTGTGTTGTGGGCGTTGTTGTCGGTCCCCGCGTGATAGGCGCGGGTGTGTCGTTGTTGTCGGTGCTGATCTCTCCGGTGCCGGTGGCTGCGGGGTTCCCGTCGCCGGCTCAGGACTATTTTGATGGCCGGATCGATCTGAATGTGCACCTGATCAAGGACATCACCAGCACGTACGTGGTGAGGGTGTCCGGGGACTCGATGGAAGGCGCCGGCATCAGTGACGGCGATGAGCTGATCGTGAACCGGGCGCTGGAGCCGCGGGACGGGTGCGTGGTCGTCGCGGTCCTGGACGGGGAGCTCACGGTGAAGCGGTTGCGGATTACGGCCACCGGCGTCGTGCTGCAGGCGGAGAATCCCGCGTACGCGGACATCCGGGTACCCAGCCTCAGCGAACTGACCATCTGGGGTGTCGCAACCAGGTGCCTTCACCATGTCTAAGCCGGCCGTGATGCGGCGGATGCCGCAGATCGCGCACGTCGATGTGAACTGCTTCTACGCGTCCGCCGAGCGGGCGTTCGACCCGTCCCTAGAAGGCCGGCCGGTCATTGTGCTGTCCAACAACGACGGCTGCGCCGTCACCCGCTCCCCCGAAGCCGAAGCCCTCGGCATCCCCATGGGCGAGCCCTGGTTCAAACTCGCACCCCGGGCCAAGGAATGGGGACTCGTTGCCCTCTCCAGCAACTACGAGCTCTACGGCGACATCAGCGCCCGCGTCATGGAACTGCTGGGCCGCTACTCGGCCTGGCTGGAGGTCTACAGCATCGATGAGGCCTTCCTCGGTGTCAAAGGCACGCCGGCCGAACTCCTCGCCCTCGGCCGTTCCATGAAAGCCGCCGTGCGGCGGAACGTCGGCGTCCCGGTCTGCGTCGGGATCGCCGCCACGAAGACCTTGGCGAAGCTGGCCAACAAATGGGCGAAGAACAACCCCGGCTTCGGCGGGGTCTGCCACTGGGACTCCGTCCCCGCCCCCGAAAGGGAAGGACTGATGGGGCGGCTGTCCGTGGTGGAGATCTGGGGCGTCGCGACCCGGCTGACCAAACGCCTGAACGTGATGGGCATTTTCTCGATCCTGGATTTGTCCCGGGCGGATCCGGTCATGATCCGGGACCGGTTCTCCGTGGTCATGATGCGTACCGTCCTGGAACTGCAGGGCACCCCGTGCATCCCGATGGAGGAAGAACGGATCGGGCGGGAGCAGCTGATCTTCTCCCGCTCCTTCGCCACTCCCATCACCACCGCCGCCGGAATCCGGCAGGTCATGAGTGTGTACGGGCAGCAGGCATCAGCCAGGCTGGCCAAACACGGCCTGCAGGCCAAAGTCCTCACCGCCTTCGCCGGCACCTCACACTTCAATCCCAAAGACACCTCGTACCCCTCCGTCTGCATCCCGCTGCCGATGCCCACTGCAGACCCGGTCATCCTCACCAAGGCCTCCCACGCACTCCTCCCCTACATCAACGAGGGCATCCGGTATGCCCGGGCCGGGATCATGGTCACCGATCTGCGCCCCACCGGCAACCAGGCACCGTTGTCCCTGTTCGAGAACCCGCACGAGGAACGCCACGTCGGCAGCCTCCTCGAAGACGTCACCCGACGCTACGGCCGCGGCTCTATCGGCCTGGGCCACGCCGGCATCCGCGGCGGACCGGACTGGACCATGAAACGGGACATGCTCTCCCCCCGCTACACCACCCACTGGGACGAACTCCCCCTCGTCAAAGCCGCCTAACACCGCACGAACGACCGTACTGGCACGTCAGCACCACGAAAGAACGAGTTCATGACCATCACCCAAGAAGCTCCCACGCAGACCAACGACGTCCAGGTCCGGCTCGCCCCGTCGGGTAACCCCTTGGCCATCCGTCACGAAGGACGGATCTGGCTGGTCGACCCGGCCACGAATTCCCAACACTGGTACGGACGCGACTCCTGGTGGGACACCCGCCGCACTGCAGCCAAAGGCAGCGGTGACCTGGTCAGCGTCGAATACTGGCGCGTCCAGGCCCGGATCCCCGGCTCCGACGCACCGCTGAGGACGTTCACGCTGCGCCGTCAGCCTCTCGCCACGCAGTGGCTGCTCGAGTCCATCGACGACGGCAGCTAATGCCCTCCCCCATCATCGGCAGACCCGTGTCCGACCAGGCCTGGGAGTCCATCAGGTCAGAATTCGGCCTGCCCACCCTGGAGCAGGTCCGGCGCCGGCTCGCCGAACTCATGGAAGACACTGACCCGGTGATGCGGCAGCTCGTCCGGGTCTTCGTCCGCGAGGACACGTACTGCCCGGGCTTCCAATTCCTCCCCGGCGGCCAGATCCACCCCACCGTGGCGTCCCTGTTCCGGCACGCCCTGGAACTGAGGATTGCGCACAACTACTTCACTGCCTGGATGATCACCCCTGCCCATGACCTCGGCGGGGCGCGGCCCGTGGACTGCCTCCCTCGTGCGGGGCAGCTGCACCGCGCCCTGGAGGGTTTCGCCGCACAGCTGCCGGGAACCGGGAGAGCCAACTAGGCTGATCCGGTGGAACTCACCGGAACACTCCAGATGGCCGACGGCAGCATCGACCACATCGCTGCCCAGGGCGACGACTACGACAACGCCAAGGCCGCACTTGAGGCTGCCATCCCCGAAGGCACCAAATTGATCGCCATCCGCAAGGACAGCTGACCAGAATGCCAGAACATAAGACAGCGCCACACCCGGAGTGGGTGCAGATGTACAGGCAGGGCCTCACCACCGCCAAGATCGCCACCACCGCAGGTATCGGCCAAAGCACCGTCCGCTACCACCTGGCCATCGCGGCCGCCGCGGAACCGTCCATCAGGGACGACCACCGCAACGCAAGCCGCCCAGCCCCGGTCACCCGCATCACTGCGGAAGGGCTGCAAAACCTCAACGACACCATCGCCCTGTACAAAGCCGAACACCGACTCCCCTCAAGCAGTTCCCCCTCCGCCCGGGAGCGGTCCCTGGCCATATGGCTAGTCAGACGACGCCAGGACCACGACAGGGGAACCCTCTCCCCCACCTACGGTGACGGCCTGCAGGAAATCCCCGGCTGGGAACAGCGGACCCGCACCTCCAAAGACGAAGCCCGCTGGAATCAGCGCCTACAAGAGCTCACCGCCCATGTGGCTGCCGGGAACGACTGGCCCCGCCACAAGAGGACGGACACCGAAAAAGAACGGGTCCTGGGCATGTGGCTGCACATCCAACGCACGAAGTACCGCCGCAACGAACTGGACCACGACAAAGAAGCACTACTGAACACGCTCCTTCCCGGCTGGCGGAACGGCCGGACCCGCGGCCGCCCACCCGGATCCCCAAACATCCGAAAAGCCTGACGATCGCAAACCTGAGCCGCACCGCGGTTCCAATACTGGGCCAGTAGATGCAGGAGCCGGTCACTGACAATCTGGCCCGGCGTGCGTAGCGTGGGTCCATGGGACTCATCTACGACGATCCGCCCCTTGCGGCGCTGACGCTGACGCGATCGCGGCCGAGGAATCTGAAGGCCCCAGCGAGCTGACGGGACGCAATGCACACCGTTCTGGACGACTTGGTACACAGCAATGGGCCCGAGTACCTCGCGGAACTGGCCATCGTCCTGGCGGGTGCCCGGTTCATCGCCCTCGATGACCTCGCCCGCACCACCTGGACCAGACCAGCGCCTGCCCGGCCGCCTACTCTTCGAACTAAAATGGGACGGCTACCTTCACCGCACCCTGTCAACCCGTGGTCCCATCTGCGAGAAACGCAGGCGCCTTCGCTAGGCGTTCGTGAAGCTCATGCCTGGATAGACCGCCACCCCTTAAGGTCATCGCGTCGAAACGCGGGGCGCCGTTGAACTCCTTCGAGGGCCGGCGTCACCTGTCTCATAACTAACGATGAACACGCCGATTTCACCAGTAGGTTGCGAGACATAGTTACGAGAATTTCCGGGTCGCAATGGAACGTGCAAGATTCCGCGAAACCTAAACCAGTGCAGTCGAAACGTCTAATCAGCCGCTGAGGCGCCTTGTATCCCAAGGGTTTCGAGACGATTTTACCGTGGAGCGTTAAGGGCGGCGGGCCGCCTCGGCGTCCGGCAAAGGATCCGTCCGGGCGGCCGACGACTCCTTCTCCCGGCGGTCGCTACCACGCACTGAACTCCGCCAGCCCCTGAGAACGGATCGTGTCCCGCCGGGACGTCTGGATGAAATACCGGATTCTGAACGGATGACTTCTCCCGCGGGGCAGTTCCAAATGTATGCTCCGTTTATGACAGACGAGATTCAGTGGTTGGTCCCGCCCGCGTCTCTTAGTCTTTCCGGTGATGAGAGGTTCACCGGAATGCCAGGAACGACTGTCCGGGACTTTTGGCAGTTCGCCCTCGGTGATCTGCGGATGAACAACGCGCGCGGATATCTTGCTGAATTCCTCGTCGGCAAAGCACTCGGGATCAAAGATCTGAAGCGGATCGAGTGGGACTCCTACGATTTACTCTTCGGTGACATCACCATCGAAATCAAGTCATCGGCCTATCTGCAGTCCTGGGAGCAGAAGAAAATCAGCGCCCTGTCGTTTTCAGGTTTGCAAGGAACTCGCTACCACCCCCGGGCGCCGGGAGACGGCATGGATCCTGCAGGAAGACGCTTCAATGCGATGGTCTACGTTTTCTGCGCACACACCGAGACCGACCACGCCAAGTATGACCAGCTGAACGTTCTCCAATGGGAGTTCCACGTCGTACCCCGCAGCGTTTTAGCCGCGACTGGGCTGAAAAGCCTGGGAATCGCCAAAGTCCGCCAACTCTCCGGTGGTCCGACCCCTTGGGCCGAACTTGCGTCGCGGGTCACGGCGGCCGCCGCTGACCAACGGCGGGATGACGACTCACCCTGGTGGACCCAATAGCTCCGCTCCTACAGAACGGGTTTTGAAGCACTGCTAACAGTCCGTGATCGGATCCACTGCGGGCGGCTGACCCCTTCTCCTAAATGCGGTGTGTCTCATAACCCATGTGTCCTGAATCCCTAGGGTTTCGATACACCGGGATTGATCGGGTCTTTGCCGCACGGGGTGATCGAAGCGGGGCGTTTCTCTTGCTAGCCTGTGAGGGACCGCCAGCCATTAGCCTAGAGGGAGATTTCGATGAACCAGCCCCTGGACTCGGTTGCGCCAGTCGACATGCGTCGGTATCTGCAAGACCTGCAAGCGGCGGCGTCTCGGTGTTCTGAATCGGCTGTTGCTGATCATCGGGGCGCCTTGGGCGCGGTGCATCAAGTCGACGATGACCTCCGGCTGTGGGTGGATCTGATCACTGGTCCCGAGGTTGATCAACTTCGGGCGGCGCGGCGCGAACTGGCTCTCGCTGAATTTTGTGCAGCTTTAGGCCTATACCGACAAGCCTTTGCGAGCCTTCGTCTTTTTCTCGAGTTGAGCTTCGCGGCGGTCCATTTTTCTGTGCATGAATTTGAGCGGCGGCGATGGAGATCCGACAAGAGCGACTTTTCCTGGTCTAGGGCGCTAGACGAAGAGACTGGCCTGCTGTCGAAGCAGTTCGTTGACGAATTCGCCCCTCAGTGCCGAGGTGATGCATCCAAATATGCTGGGGATGCTGCACGCACTTACAGATACTGCTCCCAATTCATTCATGGCAAAGCAAAAGTGTCCGACTCATTGCCCGAGGCATTGGACTACAGCAGCGAGGCCGTTAGCGATTGGTGCAACCACGCGTCATCATGCGGAACAGCCGTTCTGTTCCTCCTCTATATCCGCTACGGTGCGGACGTTAACGCCCATACCGAAGCGACCTTGAGCGAAGTGCTCATCAATCGATTCGGACACCTCAACTCCATGCGCGTATCTCTAGGACTGGCTAATGACTAACGGCACCGGGGATCTCTTCTACCGAACCGAGGACCTCCAACTCGACGAAGTCCTCGGCTACTTTGTAGAAACGTCGGGCGATCGAGTAGTTGTCGATCGTTTGAAGTCAAGATCACCTGTGCTCCTGCGAGGGAGTCGTGGAGTTGGGAAATCCTTCCTTCTGCGAGTGGCCGAAGCAGAACTGAAGAGAGATTTTGACGCAGACAGAATCCTTCCTGTGTACGTTACCTTTGCTCGCGCAGGTCTGATTCGTCAAACAGAAGATGGCTTTATTCCCTGGATGATTTCCAAGATTTCGACAGGCATTAAGCGGGCGCTGGTCACGTACGGCCTATCACTTCCCCCTGAAAGCGCTCTTGCAGCCTTGATGACTCCGCCCTCAAGGTCCCCGGCCGGCCGTGCCATCGACGACACGGTCCAAACCGAGTATGAAGAGTTCTGGAAGAACGGAGAATCGGTTCCATCTGGACGCCTTATCCCTGATCCCGACGTACTCAGGGACGCCATCGACGACCTCTGCCAAGAGCTGGGGCTGAAGCGCATTGCCCTTTTGGTTGACGAGGCAGCGCACGTATTCATCCCTGATCAACAACGACAGTTTTTCACGCTGATGCGTGACCTTCGAAGTCCCAGATTGGCGGTGAAGGCGGCGGTGTATCCGGGGGTCACCTCCTACGGCGAGTCGTTTCAACCGACCCACGATGCGACCGTTCTGGATGTCGAACGCTCTCTGACCGACTCGAGATATGCCTCGTCCATGCGTGAGATAGTCCTAAAACAGGACGCGACTCTAAGGCGCTCCATTGAGCAATACGGGGAGGCGTTTGATGTTCTTGCATTTGCGGCCACCGGTAATCCGCGAATTCTTCTTAAGACTTTTGCTGCCAGCACGCCTATCAATCGAGCTCGAGTTCAGGAAACCATAAGGAACTACTATCGGGAGGAGATTTGGGCCGAGCACTCCAACCTGGCGGAACGGTATCCCGGGCATAGGGATCTCATCGATTGGGGCCGAAACTTCATAGAACGCGACGTTTTGCCCGTCCTCTATGCACGAAATCAGGGAGCATCCGAGACATCGTCGGCTATATGGATTCACCGGGATGCTCCGCAGGCCGTGCGGGAAGGGCTTCGTCTCCTTTGTTACAGCGGAATTCTCCTTGAGGGAATCTCTGGAATCCGTGCAACCCGCAGCGAAGTCGGCACGAGATACATCGTCAATTTAGGCTGCAACTTTGCCCAGGACGCGGAACCTGTCCAGTATGGCTCTGCCGTCAGATCAACTTTGAGCATCAAGCGCATGCAAGAATTCGGTGCGAATCATCCGTCATACAAGCTGATTGAACAAATGGGGATGGAATCCCTGCAGTCAGATAGCAACGTGGCGCTGGAGGCCCGGCTTGCTGCCGGCATAGGTAATCTGGATCTCACCTATTTCCAGAAGTCGAAGCTGCGTGAGCTGAACTTGACGTCAATTGGTGACGTCCTCGGTGCCTCGGAAGCCGACTTTCAAGCTCTCTTCTACGTTGGCAGGGTTCGATCTAGGCAGATGAGAAATGCCGCCATCATGGCCGTGATTGAGTATCTGTCAGGCTAACAAAGCGTCATGAGGCTCCAAGCGGACGTGTGTTGTAACCTCGGTGTCTCATAAGCCATGGGTTGCGAGACGGTCACACAACCAGTTCTCGGTGTCGCTGCGGTTGGACGTGCAGTCGACACTAGACATCGAATCGGCGCTGCGGCGTCATCCGCCTGCTAGCCGATGCGGCATCATGGACCCAGCGATCAAAGTCGAAATGGAGAACCTGGATGAGTACCGATACCGACCCACTCGTCGACGGCGCAACCCCGATGAGCGCGTATGAGGTGCAGATATGGGGCACGCTCAACGAGCACTGGCAGCGCCGCAACAACCGCCGCGGTCTGCCGAACTGGGCGAGTACCGCGCTCAATCGCGCCGGTGAGGTCGCCGTTGAAGCTGCGAGCAGGGTTACCGACGCCGTGCCGGATGTGGTCAAGGAACCGATCCGTCGTGCTGGCGACGCGGTCGCTAACACGGGCATGCGACCGGCATTCAAAGCCGTGGCCGCGCTGCTCGATCTGGTCAACGACTGGGCACTGGAGCTTAACGACCCGAAGGGCGTCGAGAAGCTCGCCCGCAAACGAGGTTTCGAGATCAACAGTTTCACCGAATTGCGGCAGCAAGACCTCAAGGCCTGTGACCGGCTTCTAAAATTCAACACCCTCACGTGGCATACCGCTGGCGTACTCGAAGGCGGCGCCATGGGCCTGCTGGCCATGGTTCCCGTCGCCGGGACCTTCGCTGCGATCACCGCGGACATCGTTATCATCCAGGTCCTGAGCACGGCTATCGCAACGCGCATCGCGTACTCCTACGGCTACGACGCCAAGGACCCACGTGAGCAGATCTTCATCCAACGTTTGGTGCGCCGGTCCTTCATGGCGCAAGCGGCCAAAGTAGAGCCATTACGTGAGGCCGCCCGTGCAGCCGACGCGATCAAGGGGCGCATAAAGTGGTCAGACAAGCTCCGCCAGGACCACCGCCTCCTGGCCGCTCTTGAGAAGTTGATGCAGCAAGGAGGCAAGGCCGGCTCCAAGGTCCGAGTTCAGGACGTCGCCAAGGCCGTGCCCTACGTGGGGATCCTCATTGGCGCTAGCACGAATTCCGTAATCCTCGGCAATGTGGCCGCCGACGCCCAGCGTTACTGTCAGACCCGATTCCTGTGCGACAAGTATGGGCTTCCGCTTCCAGCCGCGCTGGCGATCGACCTGGACGACGACCCCCAGACCCGCGCCACCTAAATAATGGCCGCTGGGTCAGCGTGCGCCGCGGGGCCACCTGTTAGTGTTCCTGCTACACAGCGGAAGGAATACCTATGCCGGTCCCGTCAACCGAGTTCGCCCCCCTCATGCGTGAAATGTCCGAGATGCTTTTGAAGGGGTTCCCGACTGCGTCAGTCTTCGCCTGGCACGTCCTGACCGACTGGGGAGGTCAGACGCTGGACAGGCCGCAGGTTTACATCTCGGGAATGTACGACGGCGACGGAGAGTGGATTGGCGGCGAGAGCCTGGGCTCAGCGGAGAACCTGATCGTCGCACGCTATCAGGACCGGCTCGGCTGGGCGCAGCGAGAAGAAGGCATCGGTCACGCCTATTCGGTGAAGCAAGCCAGAGAGATCACAGACGTCGACGGCACTGGGACTCTGGATCCCGAATTTGCGGCGCACCCAGGCCTGGAAAGTTTCCAATGACCCCGAAACGAGACGACGTTTGTGATCCGGGTGACGGCGGTGCGGCCGTCAGGACCCCGCGTGTCTGGACTCAGATTTAGCTAAAGCCCGAATGACGTGCGGTTGTTACCAAGGGCACGACACGCACGCATAGCCTGTGGCGTGAGTGTCGGGCGGCTGACGAGGAGACGCAGCAAGTCTCTTATGGATCGTCTTACAGTTCGTGCAACAACCATCACGGTAACAACCATGACCAGTCATATCAGAATTCCTGCCACAAGATGCGTCCACTGTGGCACTGCAAAGGCCGACCAAGGCCGTGGCGGACTACACGGCGAGTCGTGATGTTGCGCCCGTCGGGTTAGTCGGGCGGCAGTGACGCCGGCGACCAGTACACGGTGTGTGAGGTCGGATAGGGCCGTCGCCTCGTTCGTGGATTGAAGTCTGCATCCGTGGCCTCGACTGTCTGTGGCTGTCCGCACACATCAACGATCCTCGCCAGATCAGATCCGCTTAAGTCGTCGATCAGCCTTTGCCGGACTGGCTCTGTCACTGAGAAGAGGAGGTCGTCCGCTGCTTCGACGAGCTCGCCGAAACGATCAACCAGCCGGGGAGGGAGCGTCTGCGACACAGTCGCTGCCGCCACGTCCCGCACTCGAAGAGTCGGGGCATCGAGGAAACCCACCGGGAACGTTGTCGCTAGGTTCGACTGAGAATGTGCAATCGTGGTGTTCCTGAATGCCCCCACCAGCCCGTGAATGTCTGACAGTTCGTCGGGGATGTCTATGTGGTCGGTCAGTGGCTTTCTCACTTTCGAGGGGAAATACGTGCGGCAGTATGCAACGACAGCGAATGCGATCAAGTAGGCAGCCGCATCCTCAAGGTGAGAGCCCTCGCCGCGGGACTTGATCGCGAGATCGAGGGCATGTCGAGCCTCTGCGAGATCCGCCCCGTAACTCGACAGCTCGATGAACAGTCGGGCGTCTGCGGAGTCCGGTACCGTCACAACCTTGAAACTTGGTTCCTCAGCGCTATTCACAGAGCCATCATCGTCGACATCGACCATCTTGGCCTCCCTTGCGGCTGTGACACATTGTGAAGCGGTCAGTAAGGTTGCAGTGTGTACCGCCGATGCCTCAGTTGAAACGCGTGGGAACTTCGCTGCCCCGTCGGGCCGGTCTCTAGGGTCGATGGACGACTCATGGCTGGTGCCCCGTTACACCCCCGTCGGAAGCGACCACGTCGGTGGCGGGGGTCATCGTCCGGGCATGACAATCGGTTCAAATTTTCCAGGGCTACCGGCCCATAGGTCGCCGGCGGCCTCGGTATGGAGTGCTCTTTGCTGATGAATCCGAGACCACTGGATCCTCAGTCGCAGCCAGCCCCGTTCGAGAAGTTCGAGGGATCCTTGAGCGCTTGGGTTAGGGCCGCCACCGGCACGGCGACATACTGGCCGCCGCCACCGGCATAGGCCACGCCCACAAGCTTCCCCGATGAATCGACCAGTGGGCTGCCCGAGCTGCCGTGCTCAATGGGCGCGCTGTTATACATCATCTGCAACGGTGACGAGCCCAGTGGGTCGCGGTCGTACCGCAACACCTTTCCGCTCGTGGTTGTGAGTTCGCCGCCCAACGGGTACCCGACGGCTGTCACCTCCGCGCCGAGTGGCGGGTTCGACAGCGCGAGCTGGAGCGTGGCCGGTAGTGGTTCCTTCGTCCACACCAGGGCCAGGTCGGCGATAATGACCGCGCCCACGGCGTTGACCGTTATGTCCCTGCCGTCGTAGGTGCTTACTTGCAGGAGCGCTGCCCCGCCGACTACGTGGCGGTTCGTGACGAAAACATGATCTGCAATGGCGAAGCCAGACCCGCGCGAGACCCCGCCGCAGCCGATGTTGCGCACCCGCAGCGCAGCCCGCTCGTAGGCGCTGAACCCGGACGGGGTGATGATCGGGGCCGGAGCAGTCGGGGACACTATCGGCGATGCCGGGGCAAGGGTCCGCGCCGCGCTGGTTACGGGCGGCGGTGGCACAGGTGTGAGTCCGCAGCCTGATAGCGCCAGCAGGCAGAGGACGCCTGCGCACGCGACACGCCGACCCCCGAACGTCACTTCTTCAGTCCCTGGATCTTCTGCGTGAGGCTGTCGCTGTCTGCCCGTGCGGTGTTGCACTCCGAGTTGACGCCCTGCACGAAACTGATCAGTGCTGCCTGATCATAAGCGGCGTAATTCACCAGATAGGTCTGCAGTTTCTGAAGGTCACGGATGCACGTAGACATTTGCGTGCTGACATTCTGGGACGAGGCGATCAGCTCCGCCAGAAACGCGGTGTCGTCCCCGAGCTGGGCCTTCTCGTTCGCGAGGGAGCGGATCCGAGCGCTGGCGTCGTTGAGCTTGCTCGTCGTGTCATTCAGCTTGCTCGTCGTGTCATTCAGCTTGCTCTTCGTGTCGCTCAACTGCGAAGTCAGGGACGTGTTCTTCTCCGAGAGCCCATCCCGCTCGGCCGTCATCGAGGCGAGGTTACGCGAAGTCTTGTCCGCGGTCGCACGCCACTGGCCTGCGGAGTTCGTGCTGTAGGCGTAGGCGGCACCGAGGCCGAGCAGGCCGACGGCCAAGACGACGATGGTCACAACATACGGCCATTTCCGCGGCCTGCGCTCCCCCGGTTGGTGAATCGCTGCCCCCTCCACTGGCGGAAGGTCTCCTGGACCGGGCTCTTGAGTCATGTCATTCCCCAATCAAAGTTTGCGCAAACAGCTAGGCAAGATTATGCGCCCCGAACGGCCCGAACACCTAGGCAAGATTATGCGGCCCGAACGGCCTCATCAGGCGTTTCGAAGCGGCAGCAGTCCACCGACCGGCAGCAGGCGGATCTTCTGGCCGCCGGCGTCCGAGGCTATGACGCCCTACGCTGATCACGGTGTGTCTGGGGCGCGAGCTTCACGACCCCAGTTCGATTCGCGTGTGCATGACCGCCCGATGGCTGCGAGAGGTATCTGATGACTCTCTCGCACCTCGGGGGTGGTGTGGGTACGAGTCGATATACCGTTGTCAGCAAATTCATCCAAACGCCCGTTGAGGAGGTGCTGGCGAGCGCAGAAGTGGGGCCTACCGTAGCCTCCGCCCTGAAGTCGCCGCCGAGGCTAATTGCCCATGGGTCGCCTACCGCCCCGGTAAGGGGAAGTCTTGGCAGCCGAATCTGGCGGGAGAAGAAGCTGGCTGATCGGTACATCCAGAACGTCAGCGATATCCCAAAGGCGCTCGTAGGCTACGCTCTTCCCTCCCCACTCGATCCCGATGATCATATTCCGGCTCAATCCCGGCTCCAGGGCCAGAGCCTCCTGGGACAGGGCCTGCTCAAGGCGTAGCTCTCTAATTCGCGCCCCGACCAGGGCCCTACGGTCAGCCCAGCGGGGCATCTGCTCTTGGGAGGACTGGAACGGGCGTGTGGGCATGAATCAATACCAACGAATAATGTCAGCCTTGTCTGCTCCACTAGTTGATACATGGTAGAAACTAATCGAAAGGGGCTGACAACATGACGCTTGCCAGAAGCGCAAGCGATGCTGGAGGGGCTGACTCCACCGGTCTCAGCGCACAGTTTTGCAGAGTTGGTGAATCTGAAAGGCAGGTTGCGCCGGGGCCTATCTGTGTGTCCCTACCGCTGGAGGATCGGCCGGCAGCTCGGCGGGAGGCGGACGGAGTCTTGAAGGCCGGGCCTTCGTGTCTCGCGCTGCCTTTAGCAAAAGAAGTCGCTGCAGATTCTGGATTCCTGGCACTGACTTGCCGCATAGCCACGGCAGTCGGTTGGAAGTCGCTTGCCGAACTCACCGTGGGCAACTACGTCTACGACGGATATGGCAACCTGCAGCGGGTCATCGCGGAGACGCCGATCTTCCAGGACCTCAAATGCCACGAAGTAACGTTCGACGACGGCCAAAAAATCACAGCCACAGCATCGCACAGATGGACCGTCGAGACCCGCAACGGCCACGACGACGGCTTCGTCCACGTGACAGTCTCCACTGAGGAGCTGGAGCGCATGAAACGCAATCGGCGGTCGGCGATCAGCGTCCCAAATGGCTCCCGCATCAGCAACGACGTCGTGCTTCCAGTCGACCCGTACTTGTTCGGCTACTGGCTCGGAGACGGCTACGCTGCCAACGGCGCCTTTGCCGTAGGGCGCCAGGACGTGGAGGAAGTGACAGCCCTCCTAAGGAGCGCACTGCTGCCTTACGAAACCATGTCCTCCATTTACTACGACTACAACCTTTGCCACTTCCTGAACATCAAAAACATTAAGAAGCCCTCCCGCGACGCGGTGGACCAATCGTTGTTCCAACGCCTGCGGACGCTCGGAGTGCTGCGAAACAAGCACGTACCGGACGTCTACCTCTTCGCCGGCACCGAACAACGCCGCGCCGTCCTGCAGGGCATGATCGACTCCGACGGGGCCGTCACACCCCAGAAGGGCCAGGTCCTCTTTACTAACACGAACCGGCGCATCATGGGCGGCTTCGTCGAGATCGCGCGGTCGCTGGGATACAAGCCAAGTGTGCGGGTGCATCCAACGTCGGGCTGGAATGCCGTGTTCCAAGTCGCTGACGACAAGCCGATTGCCCGAATTCTGCGCAAGCAATCACGCGTCATTCCCGGCGGGCGTATAGCAGGGCGCCGCTACATCCGGTCAGTGCTACCGGTCGATTCGGTCCCCGTGAAGGGTCTCGGCATCGAGGCCGGCAGCCACTCGTTCCAGGTCGAGGGCGGCATACTTACACACGGCAACTAGGCCCCCGGACGTAGTCCCGCCCGCCGTGCCCCGCGACGATCCGCCTGCTCTCCCGAGAACGCGAGCGGACGACTGCCATCTTGGAGAATCGGGACAGCCGGTCACCCCAGTGCATGGGCAGGCTCGTCTCTCTCGGACGCACAGCGCTTCCCCCAGCTCACCTGCGTCTCTTGCGTGCGGATGGCGCTTCGCGAGTTCACCTGCGTCTTGCGCGGTCAGGGCTCCGTTGTGAATTCACCTCCGCGTCTCGTGCACGCGAATCCCCGACCCTGGCGTTCACCCGCCAGTGGGCACCGGAGCCTTCTGGCCTCTCCTGCCTGCCCGAGCGAGCGCTCCCCAGACTCGCGCCCGCTGCCACAAGCGGTAAGAATCCACACATGGGATCACGCCCGTCCTCCGGCCCATGTATGCCGAGGCGTCGTCAAGAATTCCAAGCACACGGCCTCTGGTCAGGGTGTCAGGACCAGTTGTCCGACGCTTTGAACTACGCCCTTGCCCCGATGCGGCTTGGCTAACAATCGCGACCTCGTCGCAAAGCGACCAGCCCCCGGCCACGTGGGCAGGACTGCCGCGAGAATTGGGAAGAACGTACGGAGTCGTTGGAGCTGCATGTCCACTTGGGCCAAACACCTTACCGTCACCAGCGACACTGGGCTTGAGACCTTAGGCCGCTGGACATCGCCTAGCCAGAGCTCCGCCCCCGCAGAGACCTAACATTTCCGGTAGGCCCGGTCATGAGGACCTTGGGCAATGCTCAGGTACAGAACTAGAACAACCGGTACTTCAACGAAGGTGCCGAAGGGGCGCGGCAGGCACCGGCCTGCTATTTTCCACTCTCGACGCCCAGCACGGAGAACTCACACGGGCGATAGCGCCTGCCCGGCCGTCATTGGTTGCATGACGCTCGCACGGGGCCCTTGGCGGGCGTAGCACTTTGGCAGGACCGACTGCGCAAGGAGCCATCACAGCGCTGATGTTTCCTTGGACGGGACAGCTGGCGATCATCGTGGTAATTATGGTTATCAACAGCATAGGAGGGGCTGCGGCGGCGGCATACCTCCGCCGCCTTGCTCGCCGTCTACTTCGAAGGGGTGCTGCTGACACGTGGATGTCTGGCAAGGGGTGGGGGTAACCCCCGTTGGACTTGTGTGCCGGCCCGGCCGTGGTAGCGCCCCCGGTCGCGTACGGGTTGAAAAGTAACCGAAATAGGTTGATAAGTGATAATCAGCCGGTATGGGCTTCGACTCCATCCAGTACGTTTTGATGATCTGGCGCCCCATGGGGGTGATGCGCTTTGGCGCTGGTGAACCTCCGGGTCGGCGCGGACGGCATGGTTCTGAGTTTGGGACGGAACACCTTCTCCGTCGGTCAACCTGCGGGGCCGCGCTCCTATGTGGACCCCGGCCCGGCGAAGCAAGCCTAACCGAGCTGCTCGAGCCGGGATCTCAATCGGGCAAATACTTCCGACGGCGCCGCCGGATGCGGCTGCGGCTGCACAAGGGGCGGCGGCTCCGGCTGCTGCTCCGCCCGCTCCTCGGCTTCCTTGAAGTCGCGGTCCCATGCGCCCTTGTCCTGGGCAGCGGACCACCTGCGGGTCCCTGTCCACTTCCGCCAGTAGCCTCCCCCCGCCGTGGGTCCTGGGGACTCCGCCCACGGCTTCGGCTGCTCAACGCTGCCCGCACTGCCGGCCTCCGCTCCACCGGCCTGCTCCAGCTTGGATTTCAATCGGCCATATACGTCCGCTGAGACCGGCTTCGGCTTCGCCGGCACCGCCAGCTGTGGCTTCGTCTTGCAAAAGGCTATGAAGAGGAAAACGAAGAAAGCCGGGATACCGACGTAACAGAACAGCCCCCAGAGCAACATCAAAAGTAGCGTCTCCATGGCAAACATTAACTTCTAGACGGTCCATTACGGAAGGGCCCGGCCTTGCCGGCAACAGTCCGATACATCTCCCTGTTCCAGACCTGCGGACATGGTGACGGCAACGGACGTACCTGACAAGTGGACCTCCGGTGCTGGAGGATTTGAGGGGTCGCTTGGCGCTGATGGAAGGTGTAGGAAGCTTGGGCCCTCTACGCCCTTCCCGCAGCAGCGTTTAGCACCATCCCAGCGGAGAGCCTCGACGCGCCAGCAGTCGGGGCTTATGGACGTGGCAGTGGTAATCCGTAATCCGTGGTTATATGCGGGCGAAGTCGGCCCCTGTCACCTTGGCGGTATCCTCCGATGGCGGCGAGACCGGCAGAGAATCCCACCATGCCGGGTTCCCGTAGGGCAAGCCATTGGCTTCGGCCCAGGCGTCCATCTCCGGGCTGACCGGGATGTGGCCCAAGATCCAGACCGTGCCCGCGGGAGCGAAAGCTCGCTCATCGCGGCGCTTAGTGTTGACTGTCCCGGTCACGACCTGCATGTGGTCTGGCCGCACGCAGAGCGGCCGGTTGCATGTGTGATCCAAAGTCTTCCCCTTGGCGTGGCCACCGTAGAACCAGACATAGGCGAAGCGGTGGGCCAGCCAGGGCCCGCCTGCGTGGAACTTCCCGTAGCCTTCGTCTGGCCGCTCTCGCCACAGCCAGCAGCCATAGAACCAGTCCGGCTCGATAGCGCTAAGGAATCTGGCCAGAGTCTTCTCCTGGGCGGCTTGGGATCTGGTCGTCAGAGCCAGCCGCTCGTGAGGCCGACAGTAGTCGGCCCGCGTCTTCCTCTCCTTGGAAAACAGCTTTGTCTTGCACCCATCGGCACGGCACTCGGGTTGCTTCCGCCACCACTGCTGATAGTGCGTGGTGCACCGTTTCTTGCCCTTGTAATCCTTGCCTGTGGTGCACGTTATCGGATTGCCGTCACCGTCCATGGAGCAGACGTTTTTCTTCGCCAAAGCGTTCACCCATCGTGTAGCGGATTTTCAGGCCATGCACCATTTCGGATGCCCGGTTTCCCGGTATCGCTGGGCGGTTTCCTGCCTGAGTTCAACAGCCAGCTTCAGAGATGCCCTTTGTGTATTTACGGGTGGCCGCTGGGGTGGCCCGCGTAGCTCCAGCGGAGCGGGCCCTGGTGTCTGGTCTCCCCTGGTCCCGGCGTAGGCCTCAAGCCGTAGCCGGTGTTTTTGTTCCTTCCATCGTTCAGTTCAGCGGTAATTGGCATAGGAACGGTTCTACAGAACCGGGCTCCGCAGAGGGAGGAAGGAGGGCGGGGGCTTGCCCTGTTGCCCACAGGGCACCTGTGGGGCTGAGGGCAAGCGTTGACACCGGCCCGTCGGACGGTTGGTGTTGGTTGGCTACGTGAGTAGCCCGCAAGACCCACGGCATTACTGTGGATAGTGGCGGCACATGCAACCGGATCCTGCAGACCTTGAAGGTCTGCTGTAGGTGCTGGCACTCTTCGTCTCGCAACTGTTTACATCGTGCCCCAGCGCGCATTTATTGATGCTGCCAGGCCGACACGGACTCTTGGGAGTCGTGCCCTGTGCCGTTGTCAGACAATCCCCGCCCAGGGCCGCTACTGACCCACCCCCGGGCGAAGCGATGAGGAGAACTCGGCCCCGCGACGAGGAGAGTTGGACCGCCACCTCCCGGGCTTGACTACGGGAAAGGTATCGACCAGCGACTGGCATTCGTGACACGGCGGATCGATCCGGGAGAATCCCAACTGGTGGCCCCAGGCCGCCTGGGCGGCACAGGGGAAGCAGAGGCCCAGACGAACATAGTGGCGCTTCATGGCATCAAAGATCCTCGCCTGCCAGGGAGTTTCAACAGGATCCTGGGCGCGACGGGAGATGGGAGCTTTCAAAGGGATCCCGGGTTCTTGTCGTCGAGTTCGTTGCAGTTGACACTGAGCGGGATCAGCAGCGTCCACCCATAGTTCTGGCCGAAGCGTTCGTCGATGTTGCGGTCGAGGTATCCCTTCAATGCGAGTTCTGACATAGTCTCGATCACCGTGAGATCCCTCCTGTCGCGCCCAAGCGCTGCGTTGATCCGCTGCCAGTCCGTGAATGCCACGCGGCCGATACCAACGGAACGGGCCATCACAGTTGTCGCCTGGAGCGCTTCGGACGGCAGACTGCCGTCGCTGGCGATCGCGTGGAGCCAGTCGACCAGGAACGGGTTTACGGTTGCGAACGCGGAGCTGTTGGCGCCTTCGGCGTCAGCAGTACGCGGCTCGCCTGTCTGCTTCACAGGAACGGCTTCAGGCGACGGTTCGGTCAGCGGGGTCATGGATACCTCCATTTGTTGGGTCAAAAAGGGCGCGGGTACAAGCAGCAAGAAACCGCGAAGTGGAAGCCGCTATCAGGGAGACTGCTTCAGCCGCAGTGACTGGTCACTGCCGAACGACAGGCGCTCGGGACGACAAATTCAAGAGTGCAGATTGGCGACGGTCGACGACCGGTCGGCGGACTACCGGGGTCAGCTCAGATTCTGAGCTGGCTCGGTCATGCATACCTTCAGGACGATCGACCCGCGGCGAAGCCACCGTTCACGATGTGCGCTGCTGGCGAGCCCAGTTCACGACATCGTCGATGGAATAGCGGCACTGCGCTCCAAACTTGTGAAACCGCGGCCCCATAGCGCGGCCCGACTGGGCCAGCCATTTCTCGGAGACATTGAGGTAGACGGCCACCTGCTTCCTCGTCATGTACGGCGACGCCGGTAACGCAGCAAGCCCGGTCGTGGTCGAATTCGAATTTCGTGCGGGGCTATTGTTCAACCCAGTTCCTTTCGTAGAGGCCAGTAACACAGTTTGGTTGGCAATCAATCTGTTCAACAGAAGAAACATAACACCGTTCGCTTGGCATGTAAACAGTGTTCAGCACTTTTTTCTTGGCATGTGACCTGTGCTAACGTTTCCACATGACGACACCGGCACTTCCCCAGCTCGCCCCCAAGGTCGAATATCTAGGCCGTCCAGATGGGCCCGATATGCAAACCCACGACGACGGAGGTGTGGCGTATACCGTATTGAGGGCCAGATACCGAGTCCATGGCCTCCGCGTCGAGATCGGCTGGGTCGTGGGCCACCCGATGGGGAACTTTCGCGAGCCAAACCAACTGAGTATCGACTTTGACTCCATGGACTACGCGTTGTCGCAGGACGGGGAACGCCAAGCCGAAGCCTGGGACGGGATCACGACCTCGGTACTGCGCGCCATCCCCATGGCGCACGCTCGCGCCTTGATGCGGGACCGGCACGAGCAGTTGTCCGTCATTGACGTTCGCCGGGACATCACGCCGTTGCCGGCAAGGGTCGAGACGGATCGGGATTACGTTCATGCAGCGTCGGCATACGTGGCCCTCGGCGCCGTGTCGGTGGAACCGATCAAACGGCTGGCCGAGTGGTCCGGCGAGAGCATAGATACATGGTCAGCTCGACTCCGTCGCGCCAGGGCTAAGGGGATACTCGAGGGCAAGGGACGAGATGCGCACATAGCAACGGCGTTCTTGGACCAGTCGAACGGAATATGGGCGGAAATGCGGGCACGCACGCAGAGGTAGTGCGCCTGGCGCGGAAGCGATCCACGAGCGTTAGTCATGGAGATGGGGACCGGCAAGCATGGTCGGTGACCTTGCGGCCATCGCGGTTTGCTGCTTCTGGCCCGAATAATCTCTTTGAGACTAATGTCTGCCTTTTGAAGTCACTGTCACCTATGGTTGTTGCATGGCGATAACAGATCTGAAGACGGTCGGCGAGTGGAAACCCGGCGCGAAGTCTAAGCGGTGGCAGGTTGACTGGTTGGCCGACGACGCTGCAAAGGGCAAGGTGCGCCGCCGAAAACGCTTTTCCACAAAGGCCGAAGCTGAAGATTTCCAGGCATCCACCAGGCAGGCCATTCGCGCGGGCTCATGGGTGGACCCAAAGCTCGCTGACAAGATGACGGTGGGCAAGCTGGCGCTCGAATGGCTGGAAAGGGTCAAGTCCGTCGGCGCAAACGGCCGAAGGCCAGTGACCCCCAAGACATACGATAATTACATCCGCCTCTACGAGAACTACATTGAGCCACAGTGGGGCATGACTCGCGTGTCCGGCGTCACCTATGACGCGACTAGCGAATGGATAACCTCACTCAAAGGCATGAATGGCGAGCCAGCCGGTGCCCGAACGCGGGAACTTGTGAGCAAGGTTTTTGGCCGCATCATGGGCTTCGCGGTCAGGAAGCGCCTGCTCCCAGCCAACCCCGCGAAGGATCCCACCGGTCGCGCCGACTATATTCCAGATGCCCGCCCCGTCAAGCGCCACACCTACCTGACCATGGAGCAACTAGCCACCATCGCCCGCGAGGCCGGGGACGGGGCCCTCATGGTGATGCTCGCGGGAACATGCGGGCTCCGGTGGGGTGAAGTGACAGCACTGACAGTGGCCAACGTGCGGCTGGGCAATAGGCCCATGCTGGCGGTAACGCAGGCCTACAGCGAAGTCTCTGGCAAGCTGATCCTCGGCCCGACCAAGGGCGGCGAAGACCGGCAGGTCCCCATCCCGAGACGAATAGCTGATCGACTGAGAGACGCGGTCGAAGGCGCACCGTCAACAGCGAGGGTCTTTCAAAGCCCCCGAGGTACGGTGCTTCGAAACGGCAACTTCACAAAGAACGTCTACAAACCCGCTATCGAACGGGCCGCAGCCGGCGACCCAGACTTCCCATCGCCAACTTTCCACGATCTGAGGCATACCGCCGTCTCCCTGGCGATCAGCGTTGGATCCAACGTCAAGGTGGTCCAGCGCATAGCTGGCCACGCGTCCGCGACCCTAACCCTGGACACCTATGCCGGCCTCTTTGACGACGACCTCCACGACAGCGCCAGCCGGCTAAATGACCTACTTCAGGGCATCGATTGGCAGTGAGCGCTGGATTCAATGTCACTTTGATGTCACTGGAATGGCATAAAACTCAATGGTGGCAGGCCTAAAACTACTGCCTCCGGAGCAGAAGGTCGTTGGTTCGATTCCAATCGAGGGCACATATGAAACCCCCGCCGCTTGCAAAAGCGGCGGGGGTTTCTGCGTTCCTCCCCCCACAGGCGCGAGCGGATCCTCACAGACACTTGAGGCCCTGCCGAGCTGGGCAGCCGGACACATGAGGCCCTACCGAGCTGGCGCGGCCGGACACCGGCCGCATGTTTATTGCGACGGGCTGTGGCACGCCGGTTTATTGTGGCGCGGCTGTGGCACTCCGGCTTGTCGGACTCCGCGGCTGACGCTGCGCCTCAATACCCAGCCCGCGACATGGCCCGCGCTAAGGCGGCGTGGTGCATAAGGCTCCTGTTGTTTCCGGTGCTGGCAACGTCGGTGGTTCCCAGTCGGGGTGTTCGCTCGCGTAGTGCCGTCCGGTGGGTGAGATCCAACCGGGTGGTTCATTCTTGCCCGCGGTGGTGGGTTTCCATGCGGTGGTGTGTCTGAGCCGGTGGTGTTTGTGGCACGGCTGGCCGAGATTACTGATCCCGGTGGTGCCGCCGTGGCCCCAGGCGAGGAGGTGGTCCGCTTCGTTGTCGAGGGAGTGGTTGCTGCAGCCTGGGAACGGGCATTTCCCGTCGCGCAACCTGAGCCATTGGCGTTGGGCTTTCGTGAGCCGGTAGCTGGTCCGGCCGATCTCGAGCGGTGCGCCATCGCGGGGATCGATCAGGACGCGGTGGAAGGATTCGGCACCGTCGGCGATCAGGTGGCGGGCCATGGACGGCGGGATCGGCCCGTATCCGTCGAGCATGGCCGATTCATCGGTGAGGCCGGGCAGCGCCATGACCGGGACCGTGATCAGCACCTGCGCCCGCGGTGAGGGAATACCGCCACCCACGCCGACGGATTCCCGGCCAGAGCTGAGATCGGTTCCGCCGGTGATGCCGCTTGATCCGCCGCTGATGCAGTCCGCGTTTACGCCGAGGAGCCAGGTGGCAACGGTGTCGGCGCGGAGCTGAGTGAGGGTCCGGTCCTCATGGGGGCCTTGGAGGGCGCGGGCGGCGGTGGTGGTGCGGTCCCAGATCCCCGCGGCCTGATCCGCGGGCAGGTAGGCGGAGAGCCAGGCCATACCGTCCCGGTCCGGGGCATACTCCACCCGTCGATCCCGGACACCGCGTGCGTGGCGTTTTTCGATGCTGACCGGGTGGTGCCGCTCCCGCCAGGTCCGGGCTTTGTGCCGGAACCGGCCGGGGATGAGCTCACCGGCGCGGCCACGTGCCGGATTCACGACGAAGGGGTCCAGGAAATGTGCCTCCAACGCCTGCGCCCCGGTGAGGTCAAGGTTGGTGGTTTCGTCGACCATGATCCGGGCGTGCTGCCACGAAATCGTCCCGGCCTGCAATGCCGCGAACGTCAGCGGCAAGGCCGTGGTCAGTACGTGGGATTCGGCGAGCAGGGCACCGGCACTGCGTTCACTCACTGTCAGGGCGCAAGCGACCTCAGCGACGACAGTCATCTCCTGACCTGTGTGGTCCTGCGGCGACTCGGCCGGACCCGCCAGGGCCTCGGCAGCGGCGCCGTAACCGGCAGCCAGCCAGGCCTTCAGTGCGGCACTTTTCGCGTCCAACCGCGAGATCTCGGCCAGCCCGTCCAGGAAACCACCCACCACCCGGCGCAACGGATCAGCCTCCCAGGGACCGGAGGCTTCGGCACCTTCACTGATCACAACAGCCAGCTCAGCGAAAGACACCGCAAGTGCCTCCGCCGTCACCACAGCTGCTCTGGTATCCATACTCAAATGATCCCGCGAGGGTCTGACAATAACGGCCAGCCTAAACGGCTATGTGCACAACTCCGCGAAACAACGATCCGTGCCTCCAGCCGCCGCGGAGTTCAGGGCCACAGCTGTCCCCTCGCGCACGGGGCCCCAAGTGTCCGTTCGCGCTGGATTGAGTGCGCCTTCGTCGGATTGTCGGCGCCCCCTCGTAGGCTGATTCAACGAACGCGAGGGGGTAGACCATGCACATTCCAGCCACATTCTGTTCGATCGTTCCGCCTTACTTGCTGCGGCGGTTGGCCCGCCTGGACGAGCCGAGGTTTTCAGCCGCCGCACGGGCTGCCAAGGAAGCGCTAAGCCACGTCCGGTACGTCCAATCAGCCCGTACCCAGCCGGCGCCTGCCGCTCCCCCGGCACTGCGGGACGTCCGCCCGGGCCCGCCCAACAGGAGCGTCTACGATGCCGGCGGATCGGAGAACCTGCCCGGAAAGCTCATGCGCAAGGAAGGCGAACCGGCCTCCGGCGATCAGTCCGCTGATGAGGCGTACGACGGCCTTGGGCACACGCATCGCCTGTTTGCCGACGTCTTCGGCCGTAACTCCATCGACGGGGAAGGCCTGCCGCTCGATGCCACGGTGCACTTTGGCAAGCTCTACGACAATGCTTTCTGGGACGGCCGGCAGATGGTCTTCGGCGACGGCGACGGCGAAGTCTTCGACCGTTTTACGCGGTCGCTCAGCGTCATCGGGCACGAACTCACGCACGGCGTCACGCAGTACTCGGCGGGGTTGGCTTACCGCAACCAGGCCGGTGCCATCAACGAATCCATGTCCGACGTTTTCGGCGCGCTCGTGGAGCAGTACCTGAACAGCCAGTCCGTGACCGACGCCAGCTGGCTGATCGGCGAAGGGCTCTTCACGCCCCAGGTTGAGGGATCGGCTCTCCGATCCTTGAAGGCCCCGGGCACAGCGTACGACGACGACGTGCTGGGTAAGGACCCCCAGCCGGATTCGATGGACTCGTACGTGCGGACCAGCGCGGACAACGGCGGCGTCCACATCAACTCCGGGATCCCCAACAGGGCCTTCTACCTCACGGCGGAGACCCTGGGCGGCAACGCCTGGGAGGCGCCGGGACGGATCTGGTACGACACACTGACGGGCGGCTCGCTGCCTGCCACCGCCACCTTCCGCGTCTTCGCTAGGGCGACGGCGGCATCTGCCGTCGACCTGTTCGGCACCGATTCGCCGGAGCATGACGCCGTGCGGCAGGCGTGGGAAACTGTGAAGGTCAAGCTTTAGTTGAACGCCTGCCCGCCGCGAGCCGGCGGCCAGGCTGCAGGAAAGCCCAGGACCCAGGCCATGAAGATCAGTGTGGAGCGCAGCGGCGGCATCGCAGCCCTGACCCGCGTATGGACAGTGCACGCCCAGACCGCGAGCGCCAAAAGCCAGTGGCAACCCATTGTGGAAGCATGCCCTTGGGACGCGGTGCCCAAGACCGTCCGGGCCGCAGCCGCGGAGGTGCAGGACAACCAGCCCGACCGATTTATCTATTCGATCCGGGCCGGCCAGCGGCGGGCGGCGCTGCCGGAGCAGGCTGTCACCGGACCATGGCGTGTGCTGGTGGACACCACCCGGGCGGCAGCCGGGGACAGCCCCGACCGGCGGGGTCCTGTGCAGGCTTAGCTGCGTCTCCAGTCAGCCTGCTGTTACCAGTTGCCCCCGGAAGGCCCGGCGGTAGGACTGCGGGCTGGTGTCCAGCACCTTGGCGAAGTGATGCCGAAGGAGGACGGGGTGGCCAAAGCCGGATTCCCGGGCAACCTCGTCGATGTTCAGGTCAGTGGATTCCAACAGCACCTGCGCCCGGAGGACACGCTGCGAGTTCAGCCAGGCAGCAGGGGTGGCCCCCGTTTCGGACCGGAAGCGGCGGGCGAAGGTCCTGGCTGACATGTGGACGCGGGACGCCAGCTCAACGACGGTGTGCTCCTGCTCCAGGTTCTGCACCATCCAGCGCAACAACTCTTCCATCGGCGCCGATCCACAGGCTGGCACGGGCCGGTCGATGAACTGAGCCTGGCCACCGTCGCGGTGCGGCGGCACCACCATGTCCCGCGCAATGGCGGCAGCCACATTGGCGCCCAACTCAACGCGCACCAGATGAAGGCAGGCATCAATTCCTGCCGCTGTTCCGGCGCTGGTGATCAGGTTGCCGTCCTGCACATAGAGCACGTTTTCATCGACTTGCACTTCCGGGTACCGGTTTGCGAGTTCATGGGAATAGTGCCAGTGCGTGGTGCAACGCCGCCCGTTCAGCAGACCGGCGCGGGCCAGGGCAAAGGCTCCGGAACAGATGGACATCACCCAGGCTCCACGGGCGTGCGCGGCGCGCAATGCCTCCAGCACGGATTCCGGAACGTCGTCGTCGCGTCCGAAGGGGGTCATGATCACGAGGTCCGCGTCCGCCGTTGCCTCCAATCCCAGCGAAACATTCAAGGAGAGTCCCGATTTCATCCGGACGTTACCAGGTTCGGGTGCGCAGACCCGGAAGTCGAACGCCGGAACGTTGCTGCCGCGTCCTGATCTGTCGATACCAAAAACCTCGCAGGCGGTGGCGAACTCGAAGACAGAGAAGTTGGGAACTACGATGACTGCCACTGATTTGAGCATGCTTCCATTATGGCAGAAATTCGAGCTTTTTGGGCATTTCTGCCACTGTTTCTTCACAGCCCACGGGAGCAGCATTGAGTCATGGAAATCTTCGGAATCGCCCTAGTGGTCCTGCTCCTCGTTGTTCTCGCCGCCACCGTCTCAGCGCTCCTGCGTGATGGCCGCGGCCACACCCCGCCCATCACCTCCGACCAGCCTTGGTCCGCCCTGGACCTGCCCAGCGTTAACTACACCCTGCGCATTTTCTAACCAGAAGGCATGCCTCAACCCGCCATTGTTAACCCATCCGTACTAACACGAAGGGACCCGGCTCATGTGAGCCGGGTCCCTTCCTCATGTTCTGATTGAGTGGCGTCCGGGAGGGCGGGGAAGGTGGGATCAACGGCCGGGCCGGCGTCGGGGTTGCCAGCAGCAAGCGTGGGAAACAGGCGCCGCCCCAGTAGACTGGCTGCAGCCATGACATTTCATATCTCCTACCCTGCTGAGCTGCCCGTTTCCGAGCGCCGCGAGGACCTGAAGGCTGCCATTGCAGCGAACCAGGTGACCATCATCGCCGGCGAGACCGGCTCCGGCAAGACCACCCAGATCCCCAAAATGTGCCTCGAGCTGGGCCTGGGCGACAACGGCCTGATCGGGCACACCCAGCCGCGGCGGCTCGCAGCCCGCACCGTCGCTGAGCGCATCGCCGAGGAACTCGGTGTGGAGATCGGCCAGGAAGTCGGCTTCCAGGTGCGGTTCACGGGCGAAGTCAGCCGCGCCACCAAGGTCAAGCTCATGACCGACGGCATCCTGCTCGCCGAGATCCAGCGGGACAAGCTGCTGCGCAAATACAACGCCATCATCATTGACGAAGCGCACGAGCGCAGCCTCAACATCGACTTCATCCTGGGCTACCTCAAGCGCATCCTGCCGCAGCGGCCGGACCTGAAAATCATCATCACCTCGGCCACGATCGATCCGGAGCGGTTCGCGAAACACTTCGGGTCCGACGACGAGCCCTCCCCCATCATCGAGGTGTCCGGGCGCACGTTCCCGGTGGAGATCCGGTACAGGCCGCTGTCCCAGCCGGCCGGCGGACCCGCCGATCGCGAAGATGCAGACGCCTCCGATGACGAACTCGAAGAGGACCGCGATCCGCTCGACGCCGTCTGCGACGCCGTTGACGAACTCGCCACCGAGGCCCCCGGCGACATCCTGGTCTTTTTCTCCGGCGAGCGCGAAATCCGCGACGCAGCAGAGGCACTCAACGCCAGGATCCAGTCCAACCGGCGCCTGGCCGGCACCGAGGTGCTCCCGCTGTTCGCCCGCCTGAGCCTGCAGGAACAGCACAAGGTGTTCCACCCCGGCAAAAACCGCCGGATTGTGCTGGCCACCAACGTGGCCGAGACGTCCCTGACGGTCCCGGGCATCAAGTACGTCATCGACACCGGCACGGCCCGCATCTCCCGCTACTCGCACCGCACCAAGGTCCAGCGGCTGCCCATCGAGCGCGTGTCGCAGGCTTCGGCGAACCAGCGCTCCGGCCGGTGCGGCCGTGTGTCGGACGGCATCGCCATCCGGCTCTATTCGGAAGAGGACTTCGGGTCCCGGCCGCTGTTCACGGATCCGGAAATCCTGCGCACCAACCTGGCGGCCGTCATCCTGCAGATGACCGCCATGGGCGTTGCCCGCGGGCCCAAGGACGTGGAGAACTTCCCGTTCGTCGAGCCGCCGGACTCGCGGGCAATCAACGACGGCGTTACGCTCCTGCGCGAGCTCGGCGCCCTGAATGCCGTCCGGCCAGGTGACGCCAAGAGCGGCGGACTCACCGCCGTCGGACAGCAGCTTGCCCAGCTGCCGGTGGATCCCCGCCTCGGCAGGATGATCGTGGAGGCCGGCAAGCGCGGCTGCGTCCGCGAGGTAATGATCCTGGCCGCGGCGCTGACCATCCAGGACCCGCGTGAGCGTCCCACGGACAAGCAGCAGCTCGCCGCCGAGAAGCATGCCCGCTTCCGCGATGAAAACTCGGACTTCACCGGCTTCCTGAACCTGTGGAACTACCTGCAGGAGAAACAGCAGGAACTCTCGTCCACCCAGTTCCGCCGCCTGTGCCGGACCGAGTTCATCAACTACCTTCGGGTCAGGGAGTGGCAGGATCTCTTCGCCCAGCTCCGCCAGATGGCCCGCCCGCTCGGGATCAGTCTGGACAACAAGCGCCTTGCCGATCCTGCGGGCAACCACGAGGGCATCCACATGAGCCTGCTGTCGGGCCTCCTCAGCCACATCGGCATCCTGGACGAGCGCAAGCGCGAATACGCCGGTGCCCGCGGCAGCCGGTTCGCAATCTTCCCCGGTTCGTCGCTCTTCAAGAAGTCCCCCACGTTTGTGATGGCTGCCGAACTCGTGGAGACGAGCCGCCTCTGGGCCAGGGTCGCAGCCAAGTTCGATCCCGTCTGGGCAGAACAGGTGGCGCCGGACCTCGTTAAGCGCAGCTACAGCGAGCCGCACTGGTCCACCAAAATGGGCGCGGTCATGGCGTACGAGAAGGTCACCCTGTACGGCGTGCCCATCATCCCGCAGCGCCGGGTCAACTACAGCCGAGTGGATCCTGTGCTGGCCCGCGAGCTGTTCATCCGGCACGCCCTGGTGGAAGGCGATTGGAAAACGCACCACAAGTTCTTCCACCGCAACCGCGCCCTGCTTCTGGAGGTCGAGGAGCTCGAAGCCAGGATGCGCCGCCGCGACCTGCTGGTGGACGACGAAACGCTGTTTGAGTTCTACGACGCCAGGATCGGCCCCGACGTTGTATCCGAACGGCACTTCGACAAATGGTGGAAGGAGGCCCGGCAGCAGAATCCGGACCTCCTCGACTACGACAAGTCATTGCTGCTCAACAACGACGCCGATGGCCTGGACGAAGCCGCTTATCCGAAGACGCTATTGCACAAGGGCTTCGAGCTCCCGCTCAGCTACGAGTTCCACCCGGTGGCGCCCGGGTCACCACCCAACCCGTCCGACGGCGTCACAGCCGAAGTCCCGGTGCTCTTCCTTAACCAGCTCGATGATGCCGCCTTCCGCTGGCTGATCCCGGGCCAGCGCGCGGAGCTTGTGGCTGCCCTGATCAAGTCACTCCCCAAGCAGGTCCGCAAGAACTTCGTCCCCGCTCCGGATGTGGCCCGGCAGGCCGTTGCTGCCCTGGATTCGGACTTCGATCCGGCGCACGATGAGCTGGAAGCTTCACTGGAACTGGCCTTGCGCCGGATCCGCGGCCACGTCATCCCGCCAGATTCCTGGAACTGGGACGCTGTGCCGTCCCATCTGCGGGTGAGCTTCAAGGTTGTCGATACGCGGGGCAAGGTGCTGGATGAGGGCAAGGACCTCGCGGTCCTTCAGGAGCGGCTGGCCCCGGCAACCCGCCGCGCCATCGCTGAATCCTTGGGGGCGACGCCGGGAACCACCGCGCCGCAGTCTCTTGGAAATTCGAAGACACCCGGAAAGGCCGGCGGAACAGTACCCGCGTCATCTACTGGCGGAAATGCAGCCGGCAGCGGCACAGGCTTCCAGGAACAGACCGGCCTGACCGAGTGGGCCTTCGGCACGGTCCAGCGGCAGGTCAGCAACACCGTCAACGGCCACATGGTCACCGGCTATCCGGCGTTGGTGGATGAAGGAACATCCGTGGCGCTGCGCGTCTTCCAGACCTCGTCGGAGCAGCTCGAGGCCATGCGCGGCGGTGTGATCCGGCTCCTCGCCCTCAGGGTACCGGCACCGGACCGTTACGTCCTGGAGCACCTCAACAACACCGAAAAGCTGACGTTCAGCCAGAATCCGCACGGTTCGGTGTCAGCCCTCATTGCCGATTGTGCCCTGGCTGCCGTGGACAAACTGACCCCGGCGGAACTCCCGTGGGACCGGGGGTCCTTCGACGCCCTTTACGAACAGGTCCGGGCGGAACTGATCGATACCGTCTTCAGTGTGACGGCCGTGGTGGAGCGCGTCCTGGCCAGCACCCGGCGGATTGAGAAAATGCTGAAGGGCACCACCAGTTTGGCACTGATCAGTGCCCTGAACGATGTCAGGAGCCAGCTCGAGCAGCTCGTGTTCCCGGGATTCGTGGCCCGCACCGGCTATATGCAGCTGAGCCAGCTCCCCCGCTACCTTGCCGCCATCGAGAAACGCCTCGAAAAGCTCCCCGGCAACGTCCAGCGGGATGGCCTGAGCATGGCCGCGGTCCAGCGGCTGGAAGACGATTACGACGACGCCGTGTCGGCGCTGCTGCCCGGGCGTCGGGTCGGTGCAGAACTGACGCAGGTCCGCTGGATGATCGAAGAGCTGCGCGTGAGCCTCTTCGCCGTCGAACTCGGAACGGCCTATTCCGTCTCCGAAAAGCGGATCAGGGCTGTCCTTAACAAGGCGCTCGCGCCGGCCTAGGCCTGCCGGCCCACGGCTGGCGCGGGCAAAGACCTGGACGGGCCAAACCGGCGCGAGCGTCAGGCTCAGCTGGCGGGAACGAATTCCGCGTAGCCGGCGGCCCGAAGCCCGGCGCGCAGCGTTTCGGCGTTCGCGTCCAGCACCGCGGGATCCGGGTTCTGGTCGGCAGAGGCGAAATCGAAATCAGCCATGGTCCTGGACGGCCACACGTGGACGTGCAGGTGGTTGATCTCGTACCCGGCCACAATCAGCCCCGCCCGCTCGGCGGGGAAGACGTCCAGCTGCACCGCACCGATCCGGCGGGCCACTTCCATCACCTTGGCGAGGGTTTCCGGGGACGCATCCGTCCAGCGGTCCACCTCCTCGGTGGGGACCACCAGGGTGTGCCCGTCGGCCAGGGGACCCGTGGTCAGGAAGGCCGCAACGTCAGCCTCCCGCCAGACGAAGCGTCCGGGGATCTCGCCATTGATGATTTTCGTGAACAGAGTGCTCATACGTCTGCCTTCGCGGCCGGAGCCTGCAGGGTGCTGGTGTCCAGCACAAACCGGTATTTGACGTCGCCTGCCACCATGCGGTCGTAGGCCTCATTCAGCTGGTCTGCGCGCACCAGTTCGATATCCGCCACCACTCCATGGTCGGCGCAGAAGTCGAGCATCTCCTGAGTTTCGGCGATGCCGCCGATCAGCGAGCCAGCGTACGCGATCCGCCGCCGGATCAGGGCCCCCGGATTCACCGGCGGCATGGCGTCGGAGGGCAGGCCCAGCTGGAACAGGGCGCCGTCCACGCGCAGCGTGCGGAAAAACGGGTTCAGGTCGTGCGGAGCGGCCACGGTGTCGATGATGAGGTCGACGGTGCGGTCCGCGGCGGCCATGGCGTCCTTGTCCCGGGACAGGATCACGTCGTCCGCTCCGAGTTCCAGTGCGGCCGGCACCTTGCCTTCGGAGGTGGTGAATACCACCACCCGCGCCCCCATGGCCTTGGCCAGCTTCACGGCCATGTGTCCGAGCCCACCGAGCCCCACCACGCCCACCACGTCGCCTTCCTCCACGTCGAAGTGCCGCAAGGGAGAGAACGTGGTGACACCGGCGCAGAGCAAGGGGGCGACGGCGGCCGGGTCCAGGTTGCCGGGCACTCGGACCACGTAGCGCCGGTCCACCACCACGGCGGACGAGTAACCGCCCTGGGTGATGGCATCGCCGTTGCGCGGATCCTTGGCGCCGTAGGTCCCGATCAGCCCGTTTTCGCAGTACTGTTCCAGACCGTCCAGGCAGCTCTCGCATTCACGGCAGGAATCAACCATGCATCCGACGCCCACACGGTCCCCCGGGGTGAAGTCAGTCACGGCCTCGCCGACGCGGCTAACAGTTCCGACGATCTCGTGGCCAGGGACCAGCGGATATTTCTGGCTGCCCCATTCGCCTCGCGTGGCGTGCACGTCCGAGTGGCACAGGCCGCAGAATTCGATGGCAATTTCGACGTCATCTGCTTTGGGGGCACGCCGGGCCAGCGTCAGGGGTGCCAGGCCGCTGTCGGCGGAAACCGCGCCATAGGCTGCTGCCAGCACGCCGGTGCCCGGAACGGTGTCCAGGTGCGTAGCAGGATGAGCAGCAACAGCATCGTCGTTCGGCAATACGGGGCGGGCAAGGGGCGGCGGTACGGGGCGTCCTGGGGTCATGCTTCGACGCTACCCCCGCGGGCCGCCGCATGGCCACTCGGCCGGCCGCCCGTCGCCACCGGCAGCGCGGGATTGTTGGACCATTCCGAGAAGGATCCCGGATAGAGGGCGGCCCGGAATCCTGCGATTTCAAGGGCGGCCACCTCATGGGCGGCGGTCACGCCCGAGCCGCAGTACACGGCCACCGGGACGTCGTCGCGGACGCCGAGGTCCTCGAATCGGCGCCGCAGCAGGTCCGCGGGCAGGAAATGCCCGGCCCCGTCCACGTTCTCCGTTGTGGGTGCGCTCCGGGCGCCCGGAATGTGGCCGGCGCGGGGGTCAACGGGTTCAAATTCGCCCCGGTACCTTTCGCCCGCCCGGGCGTCCAGGAGGACGCCCGTTGCCGGCCAGTCCGCCGCTCCGGCCGCGTCAATGCTGGGCATCCTGCCTCCGGCAGGGGAAACATCAAAGGAAACACGCCCGACGGCGGCGTCCACGGGTCCGGTGTCCAGCGGCAGTCCGGCGTCCCGCCACGCGGCCAGGCCGCCGTCGAGCAGGTACACGGCCTGGAACCCGGCGTTGCGGAGCATCCACCAAAGGCGGGCGGCAGCCATATTGCCGCTGTTGTCATAGGCCACCACAACGTCGCCGTTGTTGATCCCCCAGCGCCTGGCAGTTTCCTGGAATTCCGCGTGGGTGGGCAGCGGGTGCCTGCCGCGGGCGGGCGTGGCCGGCGTCGCCAACTCGGTGGCCAGGTCCACAAAAACTGCCCCCGGGAGGTGGCCCCCAAGGTAGTGTTCGCGGCCGTGCGGGTCGCCCAGCGCCCAGCGGACGTCCAGCACCACGGTCCGCTGTCCGGCGTCGAAACGCGCCGCCAAAGCCGGGACAGCCATCAGTGGACCCATCGTGCTCCTTGGCAATTGTGCTTGTGAGGTGTGCAGTCGCTGATCCAACTCTAGCTGCGGCAGAGCGCCTTGCACGGAGGGCCGACGGTAGGCTGGTCCGGTGAAGAACGCGAGCGCGGACCGGGCCTGGGCTGACGAGGCCATCAGAAAAGTCAATGCAGAAAACAACCGGTCCGCCGATACCCATCTCTACTCGGTACCGCTCCCGCAGCACTGGGGCATCCAGCTTTACCTCAAGGACGAATCCACGCACCGTTCGGGGAGCCTCAAGCACCGGCTGGCCCGGTCGCTGTTCCTCTTCGGCCTGGTCAACGGCTGGATTCGCGAAGGTACCACTATCGTGGAGGCGTCCAGCGGCAGCACCGCTGTTTCGGAGGCATATTTCGCGCAGCTCCTGGGCCTGCCGTTCGTAGCAGTCATGACCCGCACGACGAGCCCGGAGAAGATCGCGCTGATCGAACAGTTCGGCGGCACGTGCCTGTTGGTTGACCACGCCTCAGAGGTTTATGCTGCGGCGGCGGACGTCGCTGCCACATCCAACGGCCACTACATGGACCAGTTCACCTACGCGGAGCGGGCCACAGACTGGCGCGGCAACAACAACATCGCGGAGTCCATCTTCGGGCAGCTGGCGCTGGAGGAACATCCCGTCCCCCGCTGGATCGTGGTGGGTGCGGGGACCGGGGGCACGAGTGCGACCATTGGCCGCTACCTGCGCTACCGCGGCCACGACACGCGCCTTGCGGTGGTAGACCCGGAGAATTCCGCGTTCTACCCCGGCTGGCTGAGCGGTGCGGGTGAGGCCAGCACCGGACTGCCGTCACGGATCGAAGGGATCGGCCGGCCGCGGATGGAACCGAGCTTTGTGCCCGCCGTCATCGACCACATGATCCAGGTCCCCGACGCCGCCTCCGTCGCAGCCATGCGGCACCTGCGCACGGTCGCCGACCTGCATGCCGGACCGTCCACGGGCACCAACCTGTGGGGTGTCTGGCAGCTTATGGCGGAAATGGTGGCCGAGGGACAGCGCGGCAGCATTGTGTCGTTGATGTGCGACGGCGGCGACCGCTATGCGGGCAACTACTACAATCCCGCGTGGCTTTCAGGGCAGGGCCTGGACCCCGAGCCGTATGAGGAAGTCATCCGCCGGTTTTTCCAGACCGGCGTCTGGAACGCGTAGCCGGTCAGACCTCCACTGATTCCCGCGGGGCAAGGCGGGTGTACTCGGTGCCGTATTTCCGGCCCAGCCGGGCAACATGGGATTCTGCGACCTTCAGGCCCGTTTCGTTGAGCAGCCCGTCGTGGATCTGGAACGCACGCGGGGCCCGGACGGCAATGACAAAATCCACCACCTCGCTGACCTTGCTCCACGGCGCGTGGAGCGGAACCAGCAGCGTCTGCACGCTGAGGCCGTCCGGGATGATGAAAGAGTCCCCAGGGTGGTAGACGTTGCCGTCCACCAGGTAGCCGATGTTGGCCACGATGGGAACCTGCGGGTGGATCAGTGCGTGCTGTCCGCCGAAGCTGCGCACGTTGAAGCCGGCCGCGTCAAAACTGGAACCGGGTTCAACCGTGTGGATCCGCACTGCGGCCTGCGGCGCCTCCTCCCGCAGATGGGCGGCCACTCCGGCCGGCGCGAAGACCGCCAGGACGTCAGAGCGGCGCAGTGCGTTGATCATGGCCGGCACATCCACATGGTCGGCGTGCTCGTGCGTGATCAGCACGGCCTGCGCCCCGGCCAGGGCTTCGGCGGTCTCGGAGAATGTTCCCGGATCCAGCACCAGCACCCCGCCGTCCTTCTCAAGCCGGACGCACGCATGGGTGTATTTTGTCAGCTTCATAGCGCCAGCCTAGGGTCCGGCCCCAAGCCTGTCCAAGGGGCGTCCGGCTGTTCAGCCCCGGCTGGTAATCTTGATGATTGCCACCGTCCCTCAGGGAAGCGAGTACCTTCATGCCGTTCGGCACCAAAGCTGACGCCACGCCGTCGACCGCTGCATCCGGCGCAGGCACCGTTAGTGTGCCCGGCAAGGAGCAGCGCGTCACCAAGCAGCGTGTGGCCGTCAGCGCTGCCCTGGACGAGCTGGATGACTTCGTCAGCACGCAGGAGCTCTACCGCATCCTGCAGAACAAGGGCGTCTCAGTTTCCTTGGCAACGGCGTACCGGATCCTGCAGTTCCTCGCCGACGAGGGCCTCGTGGACGTGCTGCGCAACGGCGAGGGCGAAGCCGTTTACCGGCGCTGTGCCGTGACCGGGCACCACCATCACCTGCTGTGCCGCAACTGCGGGAAGGCCGTGGAAGTCGAGGCCCCGGCGGTGGAAACCTGGGCCGCCCGGATCGCCACCGAACACGGCTACACAGAGGTGGCGCACACCGTGGAGATCTTCGGCCTGTGCCCGGACTGCACAGCCCTCAGGGCCACCGGCAAACTCTGACGGCCTGCGCGGCCGCGGCCTCACGCATCCCGTTCGACCGTGTCAGCGGGCGTGCACCAGCCGGCCGTTGATGCCTTTCTTGGCCCGGACACTGCCCACGAGGCGGCACACCACGTAGATCAGGAATGACAGCGTGGTGACATAGGGGCTGATGGGGATCCGCCCGCCCAGGGCCAGCAGGATTCCGCCCACCGTGGCCGTGACGGCGAAAACAACGCTGAGCGCCACCACGGCCACGGGCGCGGACGTCACGCGGAGCGCCGCGGCTGCCGGGGTGATCAGCAATGCGAGCACCAGGAGCGCCCCCACCACCTGGATGGACAGCGCTACGCTGACTCCCAGCAGGACCATAAAGATCAGCGCGAGCGTCCGGACGGGCACCCCGCGGGCCTCTGCCAGTTCGGGATCAACGCTGGCAAAGTTCAGCGGGCGCCAGATGGCTGCCAGGGCCGCAATGACCAGCACGGCGGCGCCGGCGAGGACCTGGAGCTGGACGGTGTCCACGGACACGATCTGCCCCGTGAGCAGGCCGAATTTGTTGGCGGCACGGCCTTCGTACAGCGACAGGAACAGGATGCCCAGCCCCAGTCCGAACGGCATGATCACCCCAATGATGGAGTTCTTGTCGCGCGCCCGGACGCCCATCAGGCCCAGGAGCAGCGCCGCCGCCACCGAGCCGATCAGTGAGCCAAACACGATGTCCGCGCCGATCAGGAGCGCAAAGGCCGCCCCCGCGAACGAAAGCTCGGAGATGCCGTGGACGGCGAAGGCCAGGTCCCGTTTCATCACGAAAGTGCCTACCAGCCCGCCGAGCAGGCCCAACACGGCCCCCGCCCAGATGGAGTTCTGGACCAGTACCAGCAGCTCGCCGTAGTTCTCGAAGCTGAAGATCGCTCCGATGATGCTGTCCGCATCCATCAGGCCACGTCCCCCGCCGTTGCGTGGACATCGGCATGGTGGTGCGTGGTTGCGTCGGGCAGGCCGACGACGACGATGCGCCCGTTCGCGTGGATGACCTCCACATGGCTGCCATAGAGCTCAGACAGGACCTCAGTGGTCATGACCTCTTCCGGGGTCCCCACCCGGAACCGCCCTCCGGCCAGATACAGCACCCGGTCAACGTAATCGATGATGGGGTTGATTTCGTGGGTGACAAAAACCACCGCGCTGTTCTGGGCGTGGCACTGCTTGTTGATCAGCGCGCTGACGGCCTGCTGGTGGTGCAGGTCCAGGGACAGCAACGGTTCGTCGCAGAGGAGGACCTTGGGGTCCGTGGCCAGCGCCTGGGCCACCCGGAGGCGCTGCTGCTCGCCGCCGGAGAGCTGGCCCACCGGGACTTTGGCGTAGTCACTGGCGCCCACCAGTTCCAGAAGCTCATCGATCCTGCGGTTTGCCCCGGACCTGCCCAGCCGCAGCCCCCAGCGGTGGCCATCCACACCGAGCCCCACCAGGTCCCGGGCACGCATGGGGGTGTCCGGAGCAAAGGATTTCTGCTGCGGAATGTAGCCGATCAGTTTGCTGCCCCGCTCCACGGGACGGTCGCCCAAAGTGGCCCGGCCGGACTGCAGTTCCTGAAGGCCCAGGAGAACCTTGAGGAAACTGGTCTTTCCGCTGCCATTCGGACCCAGGACGGCGAAGAACTCACCGGGCCTGATATCCAGGTCGAGATCCTCCCAGAGCAAGCGTTTGCCGAACTGCAGGGACGCCCCGCGGAGGCTGACCACCGGTTTCAACTATTTTTCTCCAAAACTTTGCTGACGTTGTCAACATTGTCCGTCATCCACTGCAGGTACGTCTTGCCTTCGGGCAGGGTTTCGCTGAAGTCAATGACGGGAACGCCGGCTGATTCGGCTGCCTTTTTCAGCGCCTGCGTCTGTGGTCCCTCTGTCTGCGCGTTGTAGGCCAGGAACCTGATGTCCTTGGATCCCGCCAGCTCCGTGGCGGCCTTCAGCACGGCTGGCGGAACGTCCGAGCCTTCCTCGATCGCGGCTGTGTAGTCGGCCGGAGTCCTGTTCTCCAGCCCTGCTGCCTCGAGCAGGTACAGCGGGACAGGTTCGGTCACGGCCACGGCTGCGCCTGTTCCGTTGGCCTTCAGCGCGGCGAGCTTGACGGCCAGGCCGTCCACCCCGGCTTTGAAGGTTGCGGCATTGGACGTGAACAGGGCGGCTGATCCCGGTTCGAGTTCACCCAGTTTTGCCGCCAGTGAATCAGCGAGCTTACCCATGGCATCCAGGCTGTACCAGGCGTGCTCGTTGAACTCACCGTGCTCGTGGCGGTGGCCGTCAGCTGACTCGCTCGCCGCCGACGGCGAATCGGTGTGGCCTTCCTCCGGAGCCAGGCCAGCCACTTCGACGGCCGTGACGATATTGCTGTGCGGGATGTTGCTGTCGTCGACCATCTTGTGGAGGAAGGCGTCGTAGCCGCCGCCGTTCTCGACCACCAGTTCCGCTTTGGACACCAGCAGCCGGTCCTGCGCGGTGGCCTCGTACGAATGCGGGTCCTGGCTGGTCTTGGTGATGATGGAGGTGACGTTGACGTTGTCCCCGCCGATGATCGCGGCGATGTCGCCGTACACGTTGGTGGACGCCACCACCTCGACGACGCCGGCGGGTGACTCCGTGCCGGACGTCGCCGACGGTGCACCGCCTCCGGAGCCGCAGGCGGTGAGCAGCAGGCTCAGGCCGGCGAGGGCTGCGAGGGACGTTCGGATGGCGGCGGGGTGGCGCACGGAAACCTCAGTTCGGTACAGGGATGGACTTTTGCGTCTCGAAAAAGCTTACCCCTAAATGTGAATGATTCCTATTTAGGATAGCCGGGCCGGTCCCTTGCGGACGGGCGCGCTCAGTCACCGTTCGGCTCGCCCAGCCTCCTGATGCCTGTGGCCTGCGTGGCGTCCCGGATCTCTCCCACCAGCTGCTCGATCACGTCTTCCAGGAAGAGGACGCCGTTGGTCTGCCCGTCCGTGCCGATCACGCGGGCCAGGTGTGAGCCCGTGCGCTGCATGACGGACATGGCCGTTTCAACTTCGTCGTCCAGCGCGAGGTTGGCCAGCGAACGGATCCTGCTCTCGGCGATGGGGTGCTGGTAGTCCGAGTCGGGAATGGACAGCACATCCTTCACGTGGAGGTAGCCGGACAGCATGCCGTCATCGTCCAGCATGGGGAACCTTGAGAACCCGGTCCTGCTGACGGCTTTTTCAAACTCCACCGGAGTGGTGGCCGCCTTCAGCATGACCAGGTCGTCCAGCGGAACCATGATGTCCGACGCCGCGTATTCGGAAAATTCCAGGGCGCCGGTGATCAGGCCCGCGTCATCATCCACCAGCCCGTGACGGGTGGATTCCTGCACGATCGACTGGACTTCTTCGAGGGTAAAGGACGAGTTCACCTCATCCTTGGGCTCAATCCGCAGCAGCTTGAGGATGTGGTTGGCGGACCAGTTCAGCGCGACGATGGCCGGGTTGACCAGCTTCGCAACAAACATCAGCGGCGGCGCCAGCAGCAAGGCAGCCTTGTCCGCCACCGATACCGAGATGTTCTTCGGCACCATCTCGCCGAACGTCACGTGGAGGAAGGTCACCACCATCAGGGCAATCGCGAACGCTGCGACGTCGGCAACTTCCACCGGCAGCCCGACAGCTTCCAGGGGAGCCGCCATCAGGTGGTGGATGGCCGGTTCGGCCACCTGCAGGATCAGCAGCGAGCACACAGTGATGCCCAACTGCGCACAGGCCAGCATCAATGAGACGTTCTCCATGGCGCGCAACGTGGTCTGTGCCCGCTTGGAACCGGCCTCGGCGAGGGGTTCGATCTGGCTGCGCCTGGCCGACATCACGGCGAACTCGGCGCCGACAAAAAACGCGTTACCCAGCAGGAGGACAACCAGCCAGGCAATTCCGGCCCAGTCACTCATCGTTCACTCCCGTCTTCCGGAGCAGGCTCCGCTTCAGGCGCCGCCGGATGGAAGGAGATCCGCTCGATCCTTCGGCCGTCCATCCTGGTCACGCTCAGCGTGCCTCCGCCTACGTCGACGGTGTCCCCCACTGCGGCGATCCGGCCCAGTTCACTCATGACGTACCCGCCCACGGTTTCGTAGGCGGCTTCGTCCGGAACGGTCAGCCCCGGGATCTGTTCGGAAAGCTCGTCGGGGCGCAGCAACCCGGGGAAGTACCAGTCCCCGGAGGCGCTCTGGAGCAGTCCAGGGCGTACCTTGTCGTGCTCGTCGGACACTTCACCGACGATTTCCTCCACGAGGTCCTCAAGGGTGGCGATGCCTGCGGTTCCGCCGTATTCATCCAGGACAATCGCGAGCTGGAGGTTTCCCTCGCGCAGCTCGGCCAGGAGGGCATCGAGGTGGATGGTCTCCGGCACGCGGAGCACATCGGTCATGATGGCTCCGGCCTCCAGGTTGGCCCGCCGGTCCCACGGCACGGCAACGGCCTTCTTGACGTGGACCAGGCCCTTGATGTCGTCGGAGGACTCCCCGATGACGGGGAAACGGGAGTACCCGGTGCGCCGGGCGGCGTCCAGGATGTCCGAGACAGGCTGGTCTGCGTCGATGGTTTCCATCCGGATCCGGGGCGTCATAACATCGGCGGCCGTCCGGGCCGAGAAGTTCAGGGTGCGGGCCACAAAGTTGGCCGTCCCGGCGTCGAGCGTTCCCATGGCGGCGGAGCGCCGCACCAGGGAGGCGAGCTCGGCCGGCGTCCGGGCACCGGAAATCTCTTCCTTGGCCTCCAGGCCAAAGACGTTCAGTACCTTGTTGGAAAAGCCGTTGAGCACCACGATGGCGGGCTTGAAGATGGCCGTAAAGACCAGCTGCGGCCGCGCCAGCGCCTTGCCCACTTGGAAGGACAGCGCAATGGCCATGTTCTTGGGCACCAGTTCGCCAAGCAGCATGGACAGCAGCGTGGCCAGCGCCATGGCGATGACCAGGGAAACGGATGCCGCCGCCACTTCGGGAATACCGACGGCAGCCAACGGGCCCTCGAGGAGGCGTCCTACAGACGGTTCCATCACGTAACCGGTCAGAAGGGTGGTCAGGGTGATGCCGAGCTGACAGCTGGAAAGCTGGGTTGAGAGGGATTTCAGGCACTTGAGCAGTGGGACGGCACCCGTGTCACCGTTATCGATGGCACGTTGGACCGTGGCCTGGTCAAGGGCAATCAGGGAAAATTCGACGGCGACGAAAAAGCCGGTGCCGGCGATCAGCAGGAGGCCTGCCGCTAGGAGCAACCACTCCATTCAGCATCCCGCCCGAAAGTCGGGAGAATTTGTGTGAAGCCGGGGGAAACGGACCGGCGGAGGATGATCGGCCGAAGCCGACGCTGTTTCCATAGGGGCTCCGCCGGGGTGGGCTGACGGAGAATGATGGGCGCGTGTTCGGGGTTTGCCGGCTCTGCGGGTGGACTGCGCGGTGCTGTATGTCGTGCTCCGCTGACAGCCCCCAGGCCGGCACCTAGATTTACTGTCCATAAGAATTTCAGTCTACAGGAGCAGATTGCGCCTTTCGGATGGCCGCACTGAGGTCACGGCGCACCCGCGCCGGGACGGTTTCCGGACGCCACAATCCGCGATCTCCGCGTCATTGCCATGATTTGGGTCACCGTTATTGGCAGTTAACACAGAATGCTCATTAGACTGGCAACGGTCCGGGTTCAGGACGCAGAGACTGGTTCGAATGTTGTGCTGCGGCACCGTGGCGGCCAGAGAGAAATCAAACTCATGGAAGAGGCGTATTTCAAGTGCCAGAGCAGCCTAGCCACCGTCTACCAGAGGAATTTGGCGGAAACGAGTGGCTCGTTGACGAACTGTACGAGCAGTATCAGAAAGACAAGAACACGGTGGATACCAAATGGTGGCCCCTTTTCGAGTCCTTCGATTCAGGCAGCGGTTCTTCTTCCAACGGAAGCACGGCGGTAGCCGTGGCCCACCCAGCAACCCGCGAAATGCCGGCTGTACCGCCGGCACCTCCGGCTTCTGCAACTGCTGCACCGGCAACGTCGCCGGCCGCACAGCCCGCAGCGCCAGCCACCGCCCCCGCGGCGGCAAAGAAAGCTCCCGCTACGGTCGCCCGCGATGGCGCGAAGAAGACCGAGCCCGGAACCGGCGCCCAGCCGATTCCCGCCCAGCTTCCCAAGAACGTCAAGGCACCCACGGCTCCGGAAGAGGACGTGGTCTCCGTTCTTCGTGGCCCGGCCAAGGCCATCGCCACCAACATGGTCACCAGCCTTGAGGTCCCCACGGCCACCAGCGTCCGGGCTATTCCGGCCAAGCTGTTGATCGATAACCGCGTGGTCATCAACTCCAACCTGGCCCGTGCACGCGGCGGCAAGGTTTCCTTCACGCACCTCATCGGCTACGCCGTGATCCGGGCACTCGCCCAGTTCCCCTCGATGAACGTCTACTACGACGAAATCGACGGCAAGCCCAGTGCTATCCAGCCGGCCCATGTCAACTTCGGCATCGCCATTGACATGCCCAAGCCGGACGGCACCCGCCTGCTTATGGTGCCCAACATCAAGAAGGCGGAGACCCTCAACTTCTCCGAGTTCTGGCACACCTATGAAGACCTGATCAAGCGTGCCCGCGCCGGCAAGCTGACCGCTGATGACCACTCCGGCACCACGGTGTCGCTGACCAACCCCGGCGGCATCGGCACCGTTCACTCCGTGCCGCGTCTGTCCAAGGGGCAGGCTGCCATCATCGGCGTCGGCGCGCTGGACTACCCGGCCGAGTTCCAGGGCGCCAGCGAAAAGATCATTGCGCAGAACGCCATCAGCAAGGTCCTCACGCTGACATCCACCTATGACCACCGCGTCATCCAGGGAGCCGGCAGCGGCGAGTTCCTGAAGCTTGTGCACCAGCTGCTGCTCGGTGCCCAGAACTTCTACGACGAAATCTTCGAGTCCCTCCGCATCCCGTACGAGCCCGTTCGCTGGAGCCCGGACCTGCAGGTGGACCCTGCAGACCAGATCAACAAGGTTGCCCGGATCCAGCAGCTGATCCACTCCTACCGTGTGCGCGGCCACTTGATGGCAGACACCGATCCCCTGGAGTACGTCCAGCGCAAGCACCCGGACCTTGACGTCCTCACCTATGGGCTGACCCTGTGGGACCTGGACCGTGAGTGGCCCACCGGCGGTTTCGGCGGCGCGCCCATGCTCAAGTTCCGCGACATCCTCGGCGTACTCCGCGACGCATACTGCCGCACCACGGGCATCGAGTACATGCACATCCAGGAGCCGGAAGAACGCAAGTGGTTCCAGGACCAGCTGGAGCACGCATACTCGAAGCCGAGCCGCGAAGAGCAGCTGCGCATCGTGTCCCGGCTCAACGCGGCCGAAGCGTTTGAAACCTTCCTGCAGACCAAGTTCGTCGGCCAGAAGCGCTTCTCCCTAGAAGGCGGCGAATCCCTGATTCCGCTGCTGGACGCCATCATTTCCGATGCCGCTGACGACGGACTGGACGAAGTTGCAATCGGCATGGCCCACCGCGGCCGCCTGAACGTCCTCACCAACATCGCCGGCAAGACCTACGCCCAGGTGTTCCGCGAATTCGAAGGCACCCAGGATCCCCGCTCCGTGCAGGGCTCCGGCGACGTGAAGTACCACCTCGGTACCGAAGGCACGTTCACCTCGGAAAACGGCAACGAGACCAAGGTCTACCTCGCCGCCAACCCGTCCCACCTCGAGGCTGTCGACTCGGTGCTCGAAGGCATCGTCCGCGCCAAGCAGGACCGCCTGGACCAGGGCGAGGCCTTCCCGGTCCTGCCCCTCATGGTCCACGGAGATGCTGCGTTCGCAGGCCAGGGCGTGGTTGCTGAGACGCTGAACCTGTCCCAGCTCCGCGGTTACCGGACCGGCGGCACCATCCACGTGGTGGTCAACAACCAGGTCGGCTTCACCACGGCGCCGTCGTCGTCGCGCTCGTCCACCTACTCCACGGACGTCGCCAAGATGATCCAGGCGCCGGTGTTCCACGTGAACGGTGACGATCCCGAGGCAGTGGTTCGCATCGCCCAGCTCGCCTACAAGTTCCGCCAGCGGTTCCACAAGGACGTTGTGATCGACATGGTGTGCTACCGCCGCCGTGGCCACAACGAGGGTGACGACCCCTCGATGACCCAGCCCATGATGTACAACCTGATCGAAGCCAAGCGCTCCGTCCGCAAGCTGTACACCGAGGCACTCATCGGCCGTGGCGACATCACCGAGGAAGAAGCGGAGCAGCTGCTCCGCGACTACCAGGAACGGCTGGAGCGGGTCTTCGCCGAAACGCACGCGGCCCAGACCTCGCCCATCCCGATCATCACCGCGGACTCCGCCGCCGTCTCCGACATTGAGCGTCCCATCGCCCAGCAGGCTGACTTCGGCACCAACGCCCCGGCGTCCACTGCCATTTCTCCGGAGACCCTGGCACACATCGGCAAGGCCCACGTCCAGATCCCCGAGGGCTTCACCGTCCACGCCAAGCTCAAGCAGCTCCTCGAAAAGCGCGAGCAGATGTCCCGCGAAGGCGGCATCGACTGGGGCTTTGGCGAGATCGCGGCCTTCGGTTCGCTGATCATGGAAGGCGTTCCCGTCCGGCTTGCCGGCCAGGACTCGCGCCGCGGCACGTTTGTGCAGCGCCACGCAGTGTTCCACGACCGCGCCAACGGCGGCGAGTGGCTGCCCCTGGGCCACCTCTCGGATGACCAGGCGAAGCTGTGGATCTACGACTCCCTGCTGTCCGAATACGCGGCCATGGGCTTCGAATACGGCTACTCGGTGGAACGCCCGGATGCCCTGGTGCTGTGGGAAGCGCAGTTCGGTGACTTCGTCAACGGCGCGCAGACCATCATCGATGAGTTCATCTCCTCGGCCGAGCAGAAGTGGGGCCAGCGCTCCTCCCTGGTCCTGATGCTGCCGCACGGCTACGAAGGCCAGGGCCCGGACCACTCGTCGGCACGCATCGAACGCTTCCTGCTGATGTGCGCCGAAGAGAACATGATCGTCGCCAACCCCACCACGGCGGCATCACACTTCCACCTGCTGCGCCGCCAGGCGTACAGCCGGCCGCGCAAGCCGCTGATCATCTTCACGCCGAAGCAGCTTCTGCGCCTCAAGGCAGCCGCGTCGTCCGTCGAGGACTTCACCACGGGCTCCTTCCGCCCCGTCATAGGTGACCACGAGCAGCTGGCGGCAGACGCCGTCGAACGCGTACTGCTGGTCTCCGGCCGCCTGTACTACGATCTCCTGTCCACCCGGCAGAAGACCGGTGACAAGACCACCGCGATTGTCCGTGTGGAGCAGCTCTACCCGCTGCCGCACGAAGAAATCGCAGCGGAACTGGCCAAGTACCCGAACGCGGAGGTTGTCTGGGCACAGGACGAGCCCGCCAACCAGGGACCGTGGCCGTTTATGGGCCTGAACCTCCCGGAGGCGCTGGACCGGCGCGTTCGCCTGGTGTCGCGTCCCGCATCGGCCTCCACGGCGGCTGGCTCCATGAAGCGACACGCAGCTGAGCAGGATTCACTGCTGAAGCAGGCATTTGCACGGAAGTAGTCCCAGTGGCTGCCCGGCCGGACGTCGAAATACCAGACTCCGGCCGGGCAGTTCTGTTTAATGAAGATGGATCATAGCCACGCCGATTGGCCTGAATCGGCACGGACGTAAAGAGGGACTTGTGGAAGACAGGAAGCTGCGGATCGCAGCTGTTGGAGATGAACTGCTGGCCGGGCTAGGCGATCCCAGGGCCCTCGGCTGGCTGGGCCGCGTGTTGGCCCGCACTCCGCAGGACGGCATGGTCCTGGAAGCGTATGCCCTCCCCTGTCCCCAGGAAGGAACGGAGGGGCTGGCTGCCCGCTGGCAGGAGGAGGCCGGGCGGCGGTTCGGCGACCAGCACGAGAACCGCCTGGTGATTGGCCTCTCGGGCCGGGACATCGAGTTCGGCCTGTCGACCGCCCGCAGCCGCCTGAACCTGGCCAACATCCTGGATACCGCCACGCAGAACCGGATCGAGGTGTTTGTGGTGGGCCCGCCGCCCACGCTGGACCCGGTACAGAACCGCCGGCTCGCCGATCTGAACACGGCCTTCGCTGACGTCACCACCAGGCGCAAGCACCTCTATGTGGACACGTTCTCCCCCCTTCTGAACCACGAACAGTGGCGCCAGGACCTTGCGGCGAACACCGGCACGCCGGGGCAGGCGGGCTATGGCCTGATGGCCTGGCTGGTCCTCCACCGTGGCTGGTTCCAGTGGCTGGGCATGGACGCCCCCGAGTAGGCTTCGCCAACCCTTCCAGTCGCGATATATCTTGACGGGTCCAGCGGTCCGTTATATCTTGAGATATCAGTCACGATATATCGCGGTTTTGGAGGATTCATGACAGAGGACAGCTGGACCGTCACAGGTCCGCAAACCATCGACGTTGACCACGTCCGGTCGCTGAAGCTGGGCATGGTCCGCGGCAGGTTCGACGTCGTCACGCACGCCGACGCCGTGGCCCGTGTGGAGATCAACGACGTCCAGGGCGATCCCGTGTCGGTGACACTGACGGACGGCAGGCTTGAGGTCCGCCATCAGCTGCACGGCCCCCAGGGCTGGTTCAAGAACCTGATGGGCACGGTCAACCACAACAGCAACAACTCAGCGGTGATCAGCATCGCTCTGCCGGCCGGCGTCGAGGTGGAGGCCGGCACGGTCAGCGGCGATGGCCTCGTGTCCGGAATCAGCGGGCGCACGCGGCTCAATACCGTCTCGGGTTCTGTGATGGCAGACGGCACATCCGGGGAACTTCACGTCAACACCGTCAGCGGCGAAGTCATCGCGCGAAACCACGACGGCGTCCTGACCGCCAAGAGCGTCTCCGGCGAGGTCACCGCATCCGGCCGGTTCAGCAACATCAGGGCTCACACGGTCAGCGGCGACATGAGTTTTGACCTGCTCGGCTTTACCCACGACTTCGGTGCCAATTCAGTCTCCGGCGACCTCACCATCAGGCTGCCGCACGACGTCGGCGTGGACATCGTCGCGAAATCGGCCAGCGGCGTTGTGGTGATTGATGACCAGCAGTACTCCCAGCCCGGCGGCAAGGTGGAAACCATTGCCGGACCGGACGGCAAGCTGATGCTGGTGCGGACCAACTCGGTGTCCGGCAAAACGTCCATCTTTCATGGCCAGCCGGCCCGCAATGACGACGCAAGTAGCCCGGAAACGGGGCACTGATGCCTCCGGTGTTCGCCCATGGTGCGCTCCGGCTGTACTTGCTCGCACTGCTGGAGTCGGGGCCCAAACACGGCTATGAACTGATCAAAGCCCTCAGCGAACGGTTCGGCGGCACCTACTCCCCCAGCGCGGGAACCATCTATCCCCGGCTTGGGAAGCTGGAGGAAGAAGGGCTCGTCGCCACTGAATCAGAAGGCCGCCGCACGAACTACCGCATCACCGCGGCGGGGCTTGCTGAACTCAACAAGCGCCGGGAGGAACTCGCCGGAGTCGAGAACGACATTTCCGCTTCCGTCCGCCGCCTGGCGGACAACCTGCGGGCGGATATCCGCGCCAACATGCGCGGGTTGCGGGCAGACCTGGCGGCCACGGCCGAGGCGGCCCGTTCCACGGCGCGGGCCGCCGATTTCCGGAAAGCCGGCCGCCAGTCTTCGGAAGGGTTCCAGGAGCTGAAGGAAGCGGAGATGCTGCTGCAGGCGTTCCGGGACGACCTGCGCGTGGAACTGCGGCTGCAGGCCACCCGGCAACCGCTCAGCGCCGTCACGCTGGAAACTGTCAGGACCGTGCTGGACCAGGCGCGCATCTCCATCCGCAACTCACTGCCCGGCTGAGCCGCCCGGCTGAGCAGCCCGGCTGAGCAGCCGGACTGCGCCGCCGGACCGGTGTTGCCCCCGGTCACAGCCCGTTTCGGTTTCGCGGCGTGTCCCATGGTGTGGGAGACTTGAGGGCAGCTCTTTTGAGTACCAACATTTAAGGAGGCCAGCTATGAGCAAGCGTGCACGTAAACGTCGTGACCGTAAGCGTGGCGGCGCGAACCACGGGAAGCGCCCCAACGCCTAAGCTAAAGCTTGGAAAACGGTTTAAGCGAAGGACCCCGGAAGCCAAACGGCTTTCGGGGTCCTTCGTCTTTGCGCTGGTCTTTGGCGCCTGCGGTTCTGCTGACGGGCATCGACGCAGTCCGGCGTCGATGCGGTCACGTGGGTCCCTGCAGACGGGTACCGCTTGCGTCAGGCGTCCACCGGGCGAATGGAGTGGATCCGGTCCAGGATGGCGTTCTTCAGGTTTTCCGGAGCGGCCTCGGTGCACGAGCGCTTCACCATGGTGCGGATCACGCACTCGAGGTCGTACTGCTCCGTGCACTCAGGGCACTCATCAAGGTGGGTCTTGATTTCCGTGATGTCCTCGCGGGTCAACGCCCCGTCGAGGTATTCGTAGATGCGTTGCATCCGGGCGTCATCGCAGTCGCCCAATCCCTGGCAGTCGCTCATTTCCTGTTCTCCTGTTTTGTGCTCGCGGCCGTGTCCTGTGATTCGACGGCGCCTTTGAATCCTCGTTCGGCGGCATAGTCCGCCAGCATGTCCCGCAACATTTTCCGGCCGCGGTGGAGCCGGGACATCACTGTCCCGATCGGCGTGTTCATGATGTCCGAGATTTCCTTGTACGCGAAGCCTTCGACGTCGGCGAAGTACACCGCCAGCCGGAACTCCTCGGGAATGGCCTGGAGCGCCCGCTTGACGTCCGAGTCCGGCAGGTGGTCCAGCGCCTCAGCCTCGGCCGAGCGCAGGCCGCGGGACGTGTGCGACTCCGCCCTGGCCAGCTGCCAGTCCTCGATGGTGTCCGAGTTCGACTGCAGCGGTTCCCGCTGCCGCTTGCGGTAGAGGTTGATGTACGTGTTGGTCAGGATCCGGTACAGCCAGGCCTTGAGGTTGGTGCCGGGTTTGTACTGGTGGAACGCTGAGAACGCCTTGGTGTAGGCCTCCTGGACCAGGTCTTCCGCATCTGCGGGGTTCCTGGCCATCCGCATGGCGGCCGAGTAGAGCTGATCCACGTACTGCATGGCATCACGCTCAAAACGGACCCGGCGTTCTTCCGCTGATTCGGTGGCCACATCCACGGGTTGCTCGGCGGGCGCAGGCTCAGCGGGCACAGGCTCAGCGGGCGCAGGGACATCCCCTGCAGGCTGCGCGTCTGCCGGCCGCGAGTCACTCCCTGCCGGCGCATCGCTGCGGGCATTGGCTTCGCTGCTTGTTTTGGCTTCGCGTACGGAGGCCTCATACATGGCCTCGAGGGCCGGATCCAGGGTGCTCATTGCGTTCAAGTCTACTGTGACGGCCTTGGCACGCGGCGATCCGTACTCCGGAGGATCGGATTCCAGAGTCTGCAGTGCTACGGGTCCGGCGGGCTCCGTCCCGTCCTTCAGTAACCTCAAGGGCAACTCCAGTCTGTGTCAGGCCATAGTGTTCCAGGCAAATACCTGCCGGGGAATCCATGATGAGTCAATTCGTCCGGTGTTCGGCGGACCCGCAAACCATAACCGCTGGCGGCAGGCAAATATTCCCCAAAAGTGCAAGACTAGAACGGACTCCGCCGCATCCGGTGCGGTTCGTCCAGCCAGGAGGAAATCCATGTCCTTTGTCCGTACTCTCGCCCGCCCCATGCTGGCTTCCAGTTTCGTAGTCGCCGGACTGGACAAGCTGAAGAATGCCGATGACACCGCCACCCAGCTCTCGCCGCTCCTGCAGAAGGCAGCCGCGTCGCTGCCGTTCCAGGCCGACGAAAAGATGCTGGCACGGGTGATCGGAGGAACGCAGGTGGGTGCAGGCGTACTGTTCGGCCTGGGCAAGTTCAGCCGCCTCTCGGCAACGCTGCTGACAGTCATCTCGCTCCTGAACACCTTTGTGGAATGGCGCAGCGCAGACATCAGCACCAAGGAAGGCCGCCAGGCCCGCCGGAACCAGCTGCTCAAGAACATTTCCCTCAGCGGCGGCGCCCTGCTGGCCTCGGTGGACACCGCTGGCAAGCCGGGCCTGGCCTGGCGTGCCGGGCACCTCGCCGCGGACGCCCGGAAGAGCGCCGCCGGCGCCCGCAAGACCACCGGCCAAAAGCTTAACAAGGCAGACAAGGCCGTGCGCCGCGCCGTCGAACACGCAACGGGGGCGTAAGGACGGATGACCGGTTCCACCCCGCCCGCAGCCACCGACTCACACAGCTCCACCGGCACCGTTCCGCACTGGCCGGCCCCCTTCGCCAGCAGGCCCATCAACGCCACCGTCACGGTGCCGGGTTCAAAATCCCTGACCAACCGGTTCCTGGTGCTGGCCGCGCTGGCTGACGGGCCGTCCCGCCTCCGCGCCCCCCTGCATTCCCGGGACTCTGCGTTGATGATCGACGCCCTCCGCCAGTTGGGAGCCACCATCACGGAGGTGCCCGGCGACGGCGCGTTCGGGCCGGACCTTGAGGTCATGCCCCTGAGCCAGGAGGCGCCGTCGTCACGGACGCACATTGACTGCGGCCTCGCCGGAACAGTAATGCGTTTTGTTCCGCCGCTTGCGGCGTTGCGCAACGGCGTGAGCGTTTTCGACGGCGACCCCCACGCCCGGAAGCGTCCCATGGGCACCATCATCGAGGCCCTGAAAGCCCTCGGGGTGGCCCTGACCGCGGACGACGGCGGGACCCCCTCGTCGCTGCCGTTCACCGTGGAAGGCACCGGGGAAGTCCGGGGCGGCCACCTGGTGATCGATGCCAGTGCGTCGTCACAGTTCGTCTCGGCCCTCCTGCTGGTCGGCGCCAGGTTTACCGACGGACTCCACCTGGAGCACGTGGGCAAACCGGTGCCGAGCCTGGACCACATCAACATGACCGTTGCCGTACTCCGCGGCGTCGGTGTATCAGTTGACGATTCCGTGCCCAACCACTGGGTAGTGACACCGGGCCCCATCCGCGCCTTTGACCAGCGCATTGAGCAGGACCTCTCCAACGCCGGCCCGTTCCTGGCCGCCGCGCTGGCCTCCGGCGGCACCGTCCGGATCCCGGACTGGCCCGCCGGCACCACCCAGGTGGGAGACCTCTGGCGCAGCATCCTGGCGGACATGGGCGCGGACGTCAGCCTGGCTGACGGCGTCCTGACCGTCACGGGCGGGCCAGAGATCAAGGGTGCGGATTTTGACGAAACCAGCGAACTCGCCCCTACTGTGGCGGCCCTCTGCGCCCTGGCAAGCGGACCTTCACGGCTGACCGGCATCGCGCACCTTCGCGGCCACGAGACGGACCGGTTGGCCGCGCTGGTCACAGAAATCAACCGCCTCGGCGGCGACGCGGAGGAGACCAGCGACGGCCTGGTAATCCGCCCGGCAAAGCTGCACGCCGGCGTCGTCCACAGCTACGCGGACCACAGGATGGCCACCGCCGGTGCCATCCTCGGCCTCGCGGTGCCGGGCATCGAAGTCCAGGACATCGCCACCACTGCTAAGACCATGCCGGAATTCCCGCAGATGTGGGCCGACATGCTGGCCCAGGGCGCTGCTGCCGACAAGCGCGCGGAAGGCCCCACTGGTGGCACGCAGCACTGATTCCTGGGACGAGTCCGACGTCCGGATCCGGCCCAGCAAAAAGGGCTCCCGGCCGCGCACGAAGGACCGCCCCAGCCACGACGACGCCGTCACGGGCCGCATCATCACCGTGGACCGCGGCCGGTACACCGCCGTCGTCGGCGAAGACTCGGGCGACGAGCGGATCATCATCGCAGCCAGGGCCCGCGAACTCCGCCGCTCCCCCGTGGTTGCCGGCGACTTCGTCTCCCTCGTTGGAGATGTCTCCGGCGAACCCGACACGCTGGCCCGCCTGGTCCGGATCCAGGACCGCAGGACCCTGCTGCGCCGCAGCGCCGATGACACTGATCCGATCGAGCGTGCGGTGGTGGCCAACGCCGATCAGCTGGTGGTGGTGGTGGCCGCCGCAAACCCGGAGCCGCGCACAGGCTTCATCGACCGCGCCCTGGTGGCCGCTTACGACGCCGGCATTGAGCCGCTGCTGCTCGTCACCAAGGCGGACGTCAAGGATCCGGCGGAACTGCTGTCCAACTACGAGCACCTGGACTTCCCGGTGATCATCAGCCGCACGTCGGACTCCGAAGCCTCAGGTATCGATGCCCGCTCCGACGACGGCCTCTCGGCCCGCCTGGACAGTGACGCAGTTTCGCAGCTCCGCGCGTACCTCGAGGGCAAGGTCTCGGTGATGCTGGGTCATTCCGGCGTGGGCAAGTCAACCATGGTCAATGCGCTCACCGGGGCCGAACGGGCCACCGGTGGTGTGAACGCCGTGACCGGCCGCGGCCGCCACACGTCGTCGTCGGCCCTAGCCCTGAAGCTGACCGGAGCTCCCGCCGGAAGCTGGATCATCGACACCCCTGGCATCCGTTCGTTCGGCCTGGCCCACGTGGACCCGGACCGGATCCTGCGGTCCTTCCCGGACCTGGAGCCGGGTACGGATGCCTGCGAGCGTGGCTGCAAGCACAACACCGCGGCCGTCAACTGCGGCGTGGATGCCTGGGTGTCCGCCGGCCACGCGGGCCCCACCGGCCCGGCCCGGCTCGCGTCCCTGCGACGGCTGCTGGGCACGGATCCCCGCCTGGTGGGCCAGGAAACCAAGGAACTCGGCAGCATCGGCTAGACGGGACGCCGATGTCCCCAACACTGCGGCCCTGAGACGGTAGTTTGGAACCATGATCCAACCCGCTTCGAGCTACAACGATGACTTGCGCCTTGCCCATGTGCTGGCAGATTCCGTGGATGACCAGACCATGAGCCGCTTCAAGGCACTGGACCTCCGCATCGAGACCAAGCCGGACCTGACGCCGGTAACGGACGCGGACAAGTCCGCGGAGGAAGCCATCCGCGGCCAGCTGTCCCGCTCGCGTCCGCGCGACGCCGTGCTGGGCGAGGAATTCGGCAGTTCGGGCCATGGCTCCCGCCGCTGGATCATTGATCCCATCGACGGCACCAAGAACTTTGTCCGCGGCGTCCCGGTTTGGGCCACCCTGATCGCCCTCGTGGACGAAGGCGAACCCGTGGTGGGAGTGGTCAGCGCGCCCGCGCTGGGCAAACGCTGGTGGGCCGCCAAGGGTTCCGGCGCGTACATGGGCAAGTCCCTCGCCGCCGCAACGCGGCTCCGCGTCTCCGACGTCTCCAAACTTTCGGATGCCTCCCTGTCCTACTCCAGCCTGGGCGGCTGGAAGGAACGCGGCAACCTGGATGAGTTCCTGGGCCTGACCGAGGACGTGTGGCGCACGCGCGCCTACGGCGATTTCTGGTCCTACTGCATGGTGGCCGAAGGTTCCGTGGACATCGCCTGCGAGCCCGAACTGAACCTGTACGATATGGCTGCCCTGGTGCCCATCGTAGTGGAAGCCGGCGGCCGCTTCACCTCCTTGGAGGGACAGGACGGGCCGTTCGGCGGCAACGCCCTGGCCACGAACTCCATCCTGCACTCAGAGGTGCTCAAGCGGCTGAACCCGGATCTGGACGATCTCCTCTAGGCACTTTCTTCGAATTATCGACGGCGGACGCCTCCTCAAGGGGGCGTCCGCCGTCGTATCTTCGACAAATGAGGCTGTTCCTCAAACGCGCGTAACAAAGTCCTTAACATTGGGCCGAGCTTCCTTTCTGCAGCGGCGGATGTTCTACGCTTCTTAACAGGTCACGAGTGCCAGCGCGAAACCCCGGTTTGCTGGCCGGCAACCCTCCATTCGCGGTGGGGTGCCCCGGGTGACGACCAGGCCGGTCCGGAATGGACACGGCAAGCGCGGATTCCCGTTACCGGGAGTCCTTCTAGAGTGAGGTCTCCGTGACAACTGCCACTGTCTCCCCCAACACTGTTTCTCCCAGCAACGCCGCCCCCGCCAATGCCACTGCGCTGATCCACGATGACGCCGCTATTGCAGGGCGCCCCCTCTCTGCGGTCACCGGGGCGGAAATCCAGGCACCGCTGATCCAGGGCGGCCATGTCCGGTACGCGAACCTGGACTACGGCGCATCCGCTCCCGCCCTCTCCGTCGTGTCGGCCTACCTCAACGAGATCCTGCCGTTCTACGCCAGCGTCCATCGCGGCGCCGGCTACGCGTCGCAGATCAGCACCTCCGTCTACGAGAACGCCCGGGACATCGTGCGCGACTTTGTGGGCGGGCGCCCGGACGACTCCGTCATCTTCACCCGGAACACCACCGACTCGCTGAACCTGCTGGCGGGTTGCCTGCCGGCGACGGACGGACGGCCCAATGGCGATGTCCTCTACTTGGACATCGAACACCATGCCAACCTGCTTCCGTGGCAGGGAGTCCCGCACCGCAGCGTTGTCGCCGCGGACACCATCGTGGGGACCATCGAGGTCCTCCGCGCCGAACTTGAGCAGGGCAACGTCAGCCTCCTCGCGGTCACGGGCGCCTCCAACGTCACCGGCGAGATCCTCCCGATCAAGGCCCTGGCCGCCCTCGCCCATGAGTACGGAGCGCGGATCGTGGTGGACGCCGCGCAGCTGGCGCCGCACCGGCGCATCAATATCAGCACCGACGACGTCGACTACCTCGCCTTCTCCGGGCACAAGCTCTACGCGCCGTTCGGCTCCGGCGTCCTGGTGGGCCGCACCGACTGGCTCGACGCCGGCACGCCCCACCTGGCCGGCGGCGGCGCCGTCCGCGAGGCCAGGCTCGACGGCGTCAGCTGGGCCACCGGTCCGGCCCGGCACGAGGGCGGCTCCCCCAACGTCCTCGGCGCGGCCACCCTGGCCCGCGCCACCCAGGTCATCGCGTCCCTGGACCACGACCGCTGGCACGCCCACGAGGCAGCCATCAGGTCATTCCTGGTGGAAGGGCTCGGGAAGATCGACGGCGTCACCGTGCACCAGATCTTCTCGGACACGGACGCTGAAGCGGGCACCATCGGCGTGGTGAACTTCTCCGTGGCAGGGTACGACGCCGGGCTTGTGGCCGCGTACCTGTCGGCCGAGCATGGCGTTGGCCTCCGGGACGGCCGCTTCTGCGCGCACCCGCTGCTCAAGCGCCTCGGCCTTCCCTCCGGTTCCCTGCGGGCCAGCTTCGGCGTGGGCTCACGGCTGGAGGATGCCCAGCGCCTCCTTGCCGGCCTGGAGCAACTCCGCCGGACCGGCCTGGGCTGGGACTACGTGGTGGACGCGGGCCGCTGGGTTCCGGCCAACGACTCCCGCACGTACCCTCACTGGGCTCCCAACACCCCGGGCACCGCCGGCGCAGCTCCGTGCCTTGACGACTGACTGACGCTTTCCTCCCCTGGTTCCTGACCTGACCGCTGCCTGACTGCCGCCTGCCCCAGCGGCTGCGGCCCATGCGGTAAATTCGAAGGATACCGATGGGCACAGTTGAAGGAGGCCGCACGTGGCACGGGGTGGCCCCAGACTTGAGCACGGACGCCGCCTGGAACTCGGACAGAGTTTCCAGGACGGCGGCGAACATTACCAGCGCGTACGCCCTGGCTACCCTGCCGACTCAGCGGACTGGCTGATCCCTGCCGGGGCCACGGACGCCGTGGACGTGGGCGCCGGAACCGGCAAGTTCACCGCCCTTCTGCTGGAACGCAGCCTGGCGGTTTCCGCCGTGGATCCGTCGCCGGACATGCTCGAACAGCTGCGGGCCCACTACGCGGCGGCGGACGCGACGCAGGGGACGGCAGAGGCGACGGGACTCGCTGACTCCTCGTTCGACGTCGTAAGCGTGGCGCAGGCCTGGCACTGGTGCGATCCGCTGCAGGCGAGCACCGAACTGGCGCGGATCCTGCGGCCCGGCGGAACTCTGGGGCTGATCTGGAACCAGCTGGACACGTCCGTTCCGTGGGTGCACCGGTTGTCCCGCATCATGCACGCGGGCGACGTCTACAAGCCCGGGTTCCGCCCGGTGGTGGGGCCGGAGTTTGAAGGCCTCGAGAGCCATGTGACGCGGTGGGAGGACAGCCTCAGCACGGCGGACATCATGGAACTGACGAAGTCCCGCAGCTACTACCTGCGCGCCGGCGAAGCCACGCGCGGCAAGGTCCTCGCCAACCTCGACTGGTACCTGCACGAACACCTGGGGCACGCCGCCGAAGAGGAGATCAGCCTGCCGTACCTGACTTTGACGTGGCGGGCCACGAAGGCGTGACGGGCGCTGACCACCGGGTAGGCTTGGGAACGTGAAGACCAGCGCGCCCTCCTCCTCGATCGAGGACTACGTCAAGGTCATCTACGGCTTCACGGAGTGGCAGGACAAACCCATCACGTCCTCGCAGCTCGCGCAGCGCCTGGGGGTGGCCAATTCCTCGGTCTCGGAGATGGTCCGCAAGCTCAAGGACCAGGGCCTGGTGGACCACAAGCCATACAGCGCCATCACCCTTACAGACTCCGGGGTCCGGCTGGCATTGTCCATGGTGCGCCGGCACCGGCTCATTGAGACCTACCTGGTGCAGGAGCTTGGTTACAGCTGGGACGAAGTCCACGACGAAGCCGAACTGCTGGAGCACGCGGTGTCGGACACGTTTATTGAGCGTATGGCGGCAAAACTGGGCAACCCGCAACGTGACCCGCACGGTGACCCGATCCCCGCCGCGGACGGCACCGTGCGCCTGCCCGAGGCCCACCTCCTCGGCGAACTCGATCCCGGGCACACCGGCCGGATCACCCGTATCAGCGACGAGAACCCTGATCTGCTGCGGTATCTTTCCGCCGAGGAAATCGACCTCGACGACGAGGTCGAGGTAGTGGGCCGTAAGCCGTTTGGCGGAGCGCTGGTGGTGCGGATCAGCAACGCCGGCAGGAAGCGGGACTACGATCTCGCGGATGAAGTCACCGCGGCGCTCTGGGTCCACAGTGACCACCCCCATACCGGCTGCACCTTCAGCGGCAGCTGAATGACGAACGCCCGCGTTCCGCACTGGCGGGCCTGGCTGGCCGTGGCGGCAGGCGGCCTCGCCGGAACGGAACTCCGGTACGGGCTGGGACTCGCCTTTCCGGAAACCGTGGGGGCAATGCCCTGGACCACCCTGGCCATCAACGTCACCGGAAGTTTTGTGCTGGCTGCCCTCACTACGGTCTGGATGGCCCGGCCGCAGACGGCATTCTGGCTCCGCGCCGGCCTGGGGCCCGGATTCCTGGGCTCGTTCACCACGTTCTCAGCAGTCGTTTTCTCGAGTGACCAGCTGTCCAGGGCCGGCGAACATCCCGTGTGGATCGCCTACCTGGGGCTATCCCTGCTGCTGGGACTGGGCGGCGCGGCCGGTGGCTGGCGGACCGGACGGCTACTCACCGACCGGCTGCAGGGTGACCGGGCGGGGACAGCGCCGTGATGGGCGCGGTCCTGGTGGGAGTGTTCGGCATGGCGGGCGCCCTGCTGCGCTTCGCCGTCGACAGCTGGTTCGCCCACCGCGAGGGGCTCCGCACGGCCGTCAGCCCGAGCGGTAGGCTGCGGCACTGGCCGTGGGCCACGCTCACCGTCAACGTCACCGGGTGCCTGATCATCGGACTGTCCATCGGCATCACCGGACGGCTCGGCCTTGCCCCCGAGTGGCAGACCGCTGTCGCCACCGGCCTGGCGGGCGGGCTCACCACGTTCAGCTCCTGGACCACCGCCACGGTGCGGCTCCTGAGCGAGTCGCGGTTCAGTGCCGCCGCCCTGAACATCGGCGCCAACCTGGCCGCCGGATTTGCCGCGGCGGCTGTCGGCATCGCACTGGCGTCGTAAGGGACTCATTCAGGTTTGTCCCGGTCCCGTATCGTTGACTCTGATGATTAGCAGACGCGACGCGGCAATTGCCCTTGATGTACCGATGGAAATGGCCCAGCGCCATGGCATCCCGAAACGACTGACCGAGGCGGAGCTGGGCGAAATCCTGGACAACCCACCGGCATGGCTGATCCAGTCGCGGGCCAACCGGACCGGCAAGCGTCCGGTCTGGGTGCACCTGGAATGTGCCGTCTGCGGCTACGAGGAAGCGGCCCGGCCCAAAAAATGGTGGCCGGAATTCACGTATGTGGTGTGCGAGCACCATGCCCCGGACGAGGTGCCGCCGCTGCGGCCGGGCCTCATCAGGAGCGAGTTCGACGGCGTCGGGACCCGTTTCGTGGGCATCGCGGACGTGGCAGTTCCGGACTGATTCGGGGCATTACATTCGGGGCTGAACAGGCGTATTTTACGAAGTGGGACGCAGCCCGTCCCCCGTTGTAAGGAGCACGCCATGCCGGACAAGTCACCACATCAGCAGCTGCACAAAAAGCCGGTCAAAACCATCAAGGAAAAACGCGCGGAAAAGAAGGCCAAGAGCCCGGTTGAAGGCCCGCAGGACCCGGTAGCGCACCTGAAGAAGCGCCGGTAGCGGTTTACCCGTTCCCGGCCATCTCTTCGGGCACTGCCACAATGTCCACTTCCTGGCCGTCCCTCAGCACTCGAATCGGCAGCGGCTGGCCGATCGCATCGGCGAACAGCAGCTTCTGCAGGCTCTCGGCGTTGCTGACGGGACGGCTTCCGGCTGTCAGGATGACGTCACCCGCCCGCAGGCCCCCGCGGTCTGCAGGCGAACCGGCCAAAACCTCCACCACGCGCAGCCCGTCCCGTTGTCCCGTTCTGATCACCGCGCTGGCATTGAGCCGGAAAGGTGTGCTGACCACGCCGAGATAAGCCCGCCTGACACGGCCGTCCTTCAGCAGCGCTGAGATGATGCGCCGCGTGGTGGTGTTGATGGGCACGGCCAGGCCCAGCCCCGCTCCGGCCACCGCTGTGTTAATTCCCACGATGCGGCCGTGCGTATCGGCCAGCGCTCCGCCGGAACTGCCAGCATTGAGTGCTGCGTCGGTCTGGATGACGTCCTCGATCACGCGCCGGTTGCCACTGGACCATACCGGAATGGCACGGCCCAGGCCGCTGACCACACCCGCTGTAACTGATCCGGCCAGGCCCAGCGGATTCCCCACCGCAATGACCAGCTGGCCCACCCGCAACGTCTCGGCATCGCCGAACTGCGCCGGGGCCACTTTCGGTGCCCTGCCGTGGAGCACCGCGAGGTCGGACAAAGGATCCGCCCCCACCAGTGCAAGATCGGTCCGGCTGCCGTCAGCAAAGGCGGCATGGCCTTGATGGGTGCCGGCCACCACATGCGAATTGGTGAGCAGGTAGCCGTCTTCAGTGAAGAGCACCGCCGAGCCTGCGCCCATGCGGAACCGGCCGTTACGGCGGTTGCCGGTCATTTCAATGGCCGCAACATGCGGGGTGACCGTCTCAGCCACGCGCATGACGGTCTCCGAATACGAGTCCAGCGGACCGTCGTCGGCCGCTGCATTGGGTTCCTGCGCCTGTTCCATGGCACACCTCCTGGCTGGCGTTGCTGCCCCCGGCTTCCAGACCTGCTGCTGCGCCGGAGCTTATTGGCGACAACCACGGGGTAGCACCGCGTAGTCCCGGAAAAGCTACGCCGTGGGTGAACAGGGCACTCAACACCGCGCTTAAATGCCAGAAGACCCGGACGCGGGTCCGGGTCTTCTGGCAATGTCTTGCGACATTCAAAATGTGGAGATGGGGGGAATTGAACCCCCGTCCGATGTTGTGTTAACAGGGCTTCTCCGGGCGCAGTTTGCGTCGGACTTTCTCGGCCCCAGCCCTCCTGCAAACAGGTGGCTGATCCGGGCCCAGTCATCTAAGAGTCCCGTTTGCCCCGATGACGGAGGCAAGCAGCAGTGGCTATCTAAATGACGCCAGGATCCGGGGCAATAGCAACCTCGGGCTGACGGACTGTCTTACTGCTTAGGCAGCGAGAGCGAAGTCAGTGCGGTTTGATTTGGCACTTATTGGTTTGCAGACAGCGTTTACGAGATAATTCTGCATCCTCGGCCCGCTTCACCTGTCGCGACTAACATCGTCGAAACCGATCATCCCCGTATTTTGTTTTCAAACCGGCCGGGCTGTGCACGCACAAATCCCTGCCGGACTATCTATCATAACGCATGCCCGGCGGAAATCATTCCTACCTGCGGTTGCGTTCCCGGACCTCGCGAAGGGCTTCGCGGTTGTCCTGCTGCTCACGCAGGGTCTGGCGCTTGTCGTACTCCCGCTTACCGCGTGCGACGCCGATCTCCACCTTGGCCCGGCCATCGAGGAAGTACAGCTGCAGCGGCACCACTGTGAAGCCGGACTCCCGGATCTTCACGGAGATCTTGTTGAGCTCTTCACGGTGCAGCAACAGCTTCCGACGGCGGCGTGCGGAGTGATTGGTCCAGCTCCCCTGGTTGTACTCCGGGATATGGATGCCCTCCATCCACAGCTCGTCGTTATAGAACGTGCAGAAACCGTCCACCATGGAGGCGTGGCCTTCGCGCAGCGACTTGACCTCGGTCCCCATCAGGGCGATGCCAGCCTCGTAGGTATCCAGCACGTGGTAGTCATGCCGGGCCTTGCGGTTGGTGGCCACTACTTTACGGCCACTTTCTTTGGGCACGGTTGAACTCCTCAGTTCTTGGATCCTGGTTGGCTCCGGCCGTTCCGGCGCGGAGTCATACCAGTGTACGGCAGGCGCGGACCGGCGTTACAGCAGCCGCATCGGGTCCACTGCGGCCCCGTTGAGCCAGGTTTCAAAGTGTGCGTGGCAGCCCGTTGAGTTGCCGGTGCTGCCCGAGTAGGCGATGAGCTGCCCGGCGGAAACCTGCTGGCCGTTGGAGACCACGACGCTGGCGTTGTGGTAAACAATAGTGGTCAGCGAGTTGCCCTGCACCACTCCGTGGGAGAGCTTCACGCGCCAGCCGCCGCCGTCGGCGGAGTTCCAGCCTGAGGAGAAGACCTCGCCGGCTGCCGCTGCGTAGACCGGAGTGCCGCAGGCGGCGCCGAAGTCGATGCCGGTGTGGAGGTAACCGCCGGTGCCGTAGAAGTCGATGGTTCCCGGCGGGGTTGAGCGCCAGCCAAAGCCGGAGGTGATGGGCACGTCGCCCGAGAAGGGATGCCGCAAGCCAAAGGCCGACGGCGATCCGGTCACCGGGGCGTACGGCTGCTCGGCCTGGCCCTGCGCCCGTGCGGCGGCAGCAGCAGCCTCAGCGAGGCGGCGCTGCTCTGCTTCCCAGGCCTCCCGGAGTCTGCGGTCACGTTCGGCGATCTCGTTGGCTATGGCGTTCTGGCTTGCTGCAACCGCCGCCATTTGGGACTGAATGCCAGGTTTCGCTGCCTGGAGTTCAGCGTCAAGTCTTGTTGTATCGGCGATCAGCTGGTCAACCTGGGCCTTCTTGGCAGCCGCCTCGTCACGGGCAGCCTTTTCCCGTTCCAAGGCGGCGTCTGCCTTGGCTTTGAGGTCCCTGATTTCTGCCTCAACGGCTTCGAGCCGGGCCTGCGAGTTCACATTTGTGGCGCTTTGCTGGGACAGCTTGTCCATGGCGGCGTTCTGGCTGCGCATGGCCTGGTCCGCGAGGTCCATGGTGTCGGTCAGGCTGCCGCCGTTGTTTGCCCCGAAGAAGAGGGTCAGGTTCGACGGCACGCCTCCGGACTTGTAGGCCTGGGTGGCGATCTGGCCGATCAGCTTCTTGGTGTCCGCGATCTTCTGCTTGTCAGCCTCAAGCTGCTGGGTGATTTTGGCCTTATTCTGCTGTGCAAGGTCAACCCGCGCCGTCAGGGCTTCGACTTCCTTGACCGCACTGGCCACGCGCCCCTGGGCCTCCAGGAGTGCCTGCTGGGCGCCCGGCAGCTGGCCCTGGTAGATCACTAGATCGCCGGCGGCCTTCGCGATGCGTGAGTCCACGAATTCCAGGGACTGCTGAACCCGGGCCGCCTCAGCTTCGAGGGCGGCACGCTTGTCATCGAGCTCATCGGCGTGCGCCACCGGGGCTGACGCACCCATGCTGGCGGCGAGGAGCAGGGCCAGGACGCCGCTGATCAGGCCGCCGCGGCGGCCCGCAGGTCGCCGGCGTTCGGCCCGGTGTCGGGGCGCAGTTCGGTGCAATTCGTTCATCAGGATTCCTTGTTCGGTTTGCACAGCCTAGACCTTCAAATATCTGCGTAAGGTCAAGAGCGACGAAATTCCTGCCAAAGATCCGCCAAGGATCAGCAAGGCCGGCGCAAGAATGAGCGTCTGGCCCGGCGAGATAAACGCCGTGTCCGGATACTGCTTGGACAGGTATTCGCCCAGGAAGAAGTGCGCCACTGCCCACAGCGTGCCGGATGCCAGCGCGGCGCCGATCACCGCCGCAATCACGCCTTCAAGGATGAACGGCAGCTGGATGACGATCTTGGACGCGCCCACCAGGCGCATGATCCCGGTTTCGCGGCGGCGGCTGAAGGCCGAGAGCCGGATGGTGGTGGCGATCAGGAGAATGGCACAGATAATCATCACGCCGGCGATGCTGACAGCAACCAGGGAGGCGGCATTCATGGCCGAGAAGAGCCGCTCGAGCAGCTGGCGCTGGTCAATGACCGTTTCGACGCCCGGCTGCGAGGAGAACGTCTCGCTGATGATCTGGTATTTTTCCGGATCCTTCATGTTGATGCGGAACGATGAAGGGAGCTGGTCCGGCGTGACGGAATCCACGATCGGAGAATTCGAGAACTGGTCCTTGAAGTGCTTGTAGGCCTCTTCCTTGGACTCGTACTGGAAATCGTTGACGTACTGGGCCACGGCGGGTGATTCGAGCAGGGTCTGCAGGTTGTCCTGCTGCTCCGGGGTGACCGGGCCCGTTGCGCAACCGGCCGCCGTCGAACCGTCACTGCAGAGGAAGATGGCAACCTGGACTTTGTCGTACCAGTAGCCCTTCATCTGGTTGATCTGGAGCTGCAGCATGCCTGCGGCACCCACGAATGTCAGTGAGACAAAGGTGACCAGGATGACCGAGACCACCATGGAAACGTTGCGGCGCAGTCCGCTGCCGATTTCGCCGAGGACAAAGGCGAGCCTCATCGCTGCTCCTCCCCTGCGCCCGGATTGCGTTCCCCTGATGCGGGCGGCTGGGATTCGTCGCGGCCGCTGGCGTCCCTGAGCCGGCGGGACTGGCCCACCACGGGGATCATGGAGGTATACATTGCTTTGGCCTCGTCGCGGATGACGATGCCATTCCTGAGCTCTACAACGCGCTTGCGCATCTCGTTGACGATGTCGTCGTCGTGCGTGGCCATGACCACCGTGGTGCCGTTCTGGTTGATCTTGTCCAGCACGCCCATGATGCCCATGGAGGTGGTGGGGTCCAGGTTGCCGGTGGGTTCATCGGCGAGGAGGATGCCGGGGCGGTTGACTACGGCACGGGCGATGGCCACACGCTGCTGCTCGCCGCCGGAAAGCTCATGCGGAAGGCGGTTTTCCTTGCCTTCCAGGCCCACGGTCTTCAGGACTTCGGGAACGGTGTCGCGGATGACGCTGCGGCTCTTGCCGATGACCTGCATCGCGAAGGCTACGTTGGCGAACACGCTCTTCTGCGGAAGGAGCCGGAAGTCCTGGAAGACCACGCCGATGCCGCGGCGGAGCCTGGGCACGCGCCAGCTGGAGATCTTGGCGACGTTTTGCCCGGCGACGTACACGGCGCCCGAGGAGGCCCGGTCTTCCTTCAGCACCAGCCGCAGGAACGTGGACTTTCCGGATCCGGAAGCGCCGACGAGGAAGGCAAATTCACCACGGTCAATCTCAAGGCTGACATCGTCCAGCGCAGGCCGGGCCGTATGGTCGTAGACCTTGGTGACATTTTCGAATCGGATCATGGCCCTAATTACCCTGCAGGGCACGGCTGATACAGCCCAGATCTGCAGCCGGAGCACGGGCATTCGTTTGGGGGAAGTAGAGCTCCGGCTCCTCGACTATACGCAGGCTTTTGGCCGGTTTTCGGGGGCTTCGGGGGTGTGTCGCGCGATCAGGCCTACCGGGTAGGCACAGCAGCTACGACTTCTCGGCGTTCCGGTTGTCGGTGCGCCAGCGGATCCCGGCGTCGATGAAGTCGTCAATTTCGCCGTCGAACACGGCGGAGGTGTTGCCTACCTCGTGTTCGGTCCTGAGGTCCTTGACCATCTGGTACGGGTTCAGGACGTAGGAGCGCATCTGATCGCCCCAGGATGCCTTGACATCGCCGGCGAACGCCTTCTTTTCGGCGTCCTCCTGCTCCTTCTTCAGGAGAAGGAGCCGGGACTGCAAAACGCGCAGGGCTGCTGCCCGGTTCTGGAGCTGCGACTTTTCGTTCTGCATCGACACCACGGTGCCGGTGGGGATGTGGGTCAACCGGACGGCGGAGTCGGTGGTGTTAACCGACTGCCCGCCGGGACCGGAGGACCTGAACACGTCCACACGGATCTCGTTGTCCGGTATGTCGATGGAGTCCGTTGACTCGATGAGCGGAATGACCTCGACGGCGGCGAAGGACGTCTGGCGGCGGCCCTGGTTGTCGAACGGGCTGATCCGCACCAGGCGGTGGGTCCCGGCTTCGACGCTGAGCGTGCCGAACGCATACGGTGCCTTGACTTCGAACGTTGCGGACTTCAGTCCCGCCTCTTCGGCGTAGGAGGTGTCCATGACGGTGGTGGGGTACCCGTGGCGTTCGGCCCAGCGAAGGTACATACGCATGAGCATTTCGGCGAAGTCTGCGGCGTCCACGCCGCCGGCCCCGGCCCTGATGGACACCACGGCTTCACGTTCGTCGTACTCTCCCGAAAGCAGCGTCACTACCTCGAGTTCCTTCAGGGATTTCCTGATGGACTCCAGCTCGGTTGCAGCTTCGCCCATGGAATCGGCGTCATCCTCGTCCTGGCCAAGCTCCACCAGCACTTCCAGGTCATCGATCCGCGATACCAGCCGGTTCAGCCGCTCCAGCTCGGACTGGCGGTGCGACAGGCGGGAGGTGATCTTCTGCGCCGCGGCGGGGTCATCCCACAGGTCAGGCTCGCCGGCGCGTTCGCTCAGTTCGGCGATGTCTTCCTTCAGAGCCTCAACATCGCTGACTCGCTCGATGGAGGTGTAGGTGGCGCGAAGAGCGCGGATTTCTGCGGAAAAATCAATATTGGCCATGGTCGTTTAAGCCTACGCTATCCGGCCGGAGTGCCGGACTTCTCCTGGCTTCTCCGCTTCCGGTCAGCGCGTGAGCCGGGAACGGGCCGTGGAGGCCGCTTCAATTCTGATGCCATCAGGCACCAGGAAGTTCACCACCGGAGGGTGGACAACAGCGCTGAGAACCACGACGGCGGTGGACCCGTCAGGGCTGCCGGTCGCCGCTGAAACGGCTAACCCGTCGAACCGGGCCGACGACGGGCTCCGCGCGATAAAGTCGGCCGCAACGCTGCGGACGCGTCCAGGGCCCAGTACGGCTGAGGGGCTCCCGCCCTCTCCCCCGACCTCGCCCAAGGTGTAGCTGTCGGCGGCGGCCAGCGAGGCGCCGTCGGCCAGGGACAACAGCCGCTTGTGTTCGAGGTAGACGCTGGAGATGCCGATGACCACTGTGACCACCAAGAGGGCCAGCGCGACGTAGCCGATGATCATGACGGTCATCTGGCCGCCCTCACCTGGATCGCTCTGCGTGGCTTCGGGGATCGCTTTCTGCGTCACTTTTGGGTCACCGGAACCTGCCCACCAGTTGGGTGGACGAGGCTTCAACTTCGCTGGCCTTGAGCCTGAAGTCCTCGTTGAATGGCACGAAGGGCAGCGGGACAGTGAGGTTGACCGTGACGGTGATGGCCGTGCCCGCAGCCTGGCAGTCGGCAGGGTCGCAGCGGGTGGATACGCGTGCCTGCTCGGCATCGTGGCCGAAGTCCGCGAGGGCGATGAGGGCTGCCCGTTCGGCAGCAGCCTCGGCAGACTCTGCATCCGGTTGGGCGACGAACACCTTCGCGGCCTGGTCGGCGGCGCCGACCACGGCGAAGGACCCACCCTGGATCTGTCCCACGGTGATGATGAAGTAGACCAATGGGACCATCAGGAGCAGCGCGAGGAAGGTGAATTCGACCACTGCACTCCCCTTTTCCCTGTGCTCGTTGCTGAGCGCCTCGCTGAATCGCTTGCGTAGGCGGGAACGCCAGGTGTTAGGGCTGGATGGCCGCATGGCCTTTCACCTCCAGCAGGTCCCGGGGGCCGATCAGCCCGATGACGGGCATCGGAGCCTTGATGGTCACTTCGAGGGTCCGCAGGCCCTGGAACGTCACTTCGGCAGTTGTGATGTCCTGCGCGAACTCAGCGTTTAGGGAAGTCTCGATGAGCGTCGCCGCCCGTTCCTGGGCATCTGACGCTCCCCGGTCTGCGAGGGTTCCATAACGTGCCCCTGAGGCTGCCGCGTCGATCAGTGTGTTGCGGACGTGCAGGACCAGGGTCAGCTGGATTATCGCCAGAAAAAACATGGTGAGCAGGCCACCCACGAGGACGAAGTCCACGACGGCAGAACCGCGTTCATCCGTGCGCCAGCCCGGCTCAGCGCCGATCCGGGACTGGCACGGTTCCCGGCTGGGCATGCATTGGCTGGCGCCCAGCATGACTTACTTTCCGACCTTGTCCATGGCCTGGTTGAACATCGTTTCGAGGGCTGGGCCGGCGAGAGCCAGCAACCCCGCCACCAAAACTGCGGACATTAAGGTGATCATCACCCAACCGGGGACGTCGCCACGTTCCGGGTGGTCTTGTGCCGGCACGTCGGGATCCGTCGCTGCGTACCTCCGGCCTGACACAGTTTCACTGGTCCGTGCCCACAGGCCGGCCAGCAAAGCGAGGAGCAGCAGGCTGCCCGAGATTCCCATGTTTTTCATTTCGGTCCCATTCGTTGTGTAAATGACGCGGTGGAAGTCATGTGGCGGTTAGCGGCTGTGACGGCTTGGCGATGCTCATGGCTAAAGTCCAAGGCTGATGGCCGCGATGCCGGGGAACACTGCGAAAACCACTGTTAAGGGCAGTACACCAAAGACCAAAGGAACCATCATGGCAATTTCTTTCTTGCCCGCCGACTCCATGAGGTCCCGTTTTGCGGTGTCCCGGACGTCCTGGGCCTGAGCCCTCAGCACATCTGCCAAGGGTGTGCCCCGCTCGACCGCCACGATGATTCCGTCGACAAATCTGACGAGCGGCCCCAGATCTGTCCGCGAGGAAAACTCCTGGAGCGCTTCCACCAGCGGTTTTCCCGCTCTGGTCTCAGCAAGAATCTTGGAAAACTCCTTGGCCAGCTCGCCACTGGCACTGCGACAGACGCGGTCCAGGGCCCCCGTGGCACTTTCACCGGCACCGACAGCCAGGGCCATGAGCTCGGCAAGACTGGGAAACTCCGCCATCATCCGGGATTCCCGCCTGCTGATCTGGACGCCCAACCAGAAGTCACGGAAGAGAAAGCCGCCGAGCGCGCTTCCGAGGACGGCGACAACCGCGAGGAATGGACTGAACCGGCCGGCTACCGCGCCCAGCACCACCGCGGCCATGGCGGCGGCGAATCCAGCAGCGGCCCAGAGGAGCTGTTCGGCCCGGAAATCTATGGGTGATTTGTTGATGCCGGCTTGGGCGAGCCTGCGGGTCAGCGCCTTTGACCCTAGGTTCAGCTTCCCCAAGGCTGCGAGTCCGTCGTGGAGCAGGGGACGCACGATCCGTTCCAACGGTCCGAATGGCGTGGCGTTCTGTCCGCTGGCCCGCAGCAACCGCGATTCAAGGTTTTGCGATTTCAGCTGCGGATCGATGCGCTCGACGAATGTGAGCGGCCGCATAAAGGGCAACCGGACGAAGATCAGCCACAGGCCCGTCCCGAGGACGATGCCGCACACAATCGCAGCCGCCGAGATCCCGTTCATCGCAGCACCCGTTCGTCCTGCGGAAGGGCGCCGATGCGGAGCATGATGGAGTAGCAGACCAGCGACACCACGAGCCCGCCGAGGAGGACGCCGGCTCCCATGGGCGTGTTGTAGGCGTTCACGGCTTCAGGCCGGGTGGCCAGGAGGAGCATAACGATCCAGGGAGCGGCAACCGCGAGCCTGGCGGCGTTGACAGTCCAGGACTGCCGGGCCTCGAGCTCGCTGCGTGTCCGCGCATTTTCCCGGAGAAATTCCGCAAGGGTGCCCAACAGTTTCCCCAGGTCCGAACCGCCCACTTCACGGGTCAGCCTGAGTGCCTCGACGATCCGGTCCGCCACCGGGTCCGCCAGCCGGTCCTTGAGTTTATTAAGAGATGCATCGAATTGCCCGCCCGCGCGGTAGTCGGCTCCGAAGTCCCGGAAAACATGCCGAAGCTCCTCGGGGCCTTTCTCCCCCAGCTGGATCAGGGCCTCCGGCAGTGAAAGCCCGGCGCGGATGGCCGACCGCAGGTGGTCCACCACGTCCGGCCAGAGCTGGCGTAGGACGGCAGTTCTCCTGGTCGCCCGCCACCGGACAATGCTGACGGGCAGCCACCCGCCGAAAAGTCCGAAGCAGACGGATATAGGCCATGACCGGCTGACGACAAAGAGGATGAGAGCCACAAATATGCCCAGTCCCAGGCACGACGCGACGAGGCCCGTCCCGGTGACCTTTTCGATTCCGGCGGAGGCCAGCAGGTCCTCGAGGCGGCTGGCCCGCGGGCGGCGCTTCAGCGCTGCCGGCTTTTCCCAGAACGACCACCAGATCAGGAAGAGCCCGGCGCCCGCAAGCACCCCTACCAGAGGCGCCATCAGCGCGGCTCCAGCAGCGCCGCGACGTCGTACCCTGCCCGGGAAAACTTCTCCGCCGCGGGCATGGAGTTGGCCCGCGGCTGCAGCTGGCCGTCCTCCATGGCGAAAACCATGGAGGATTCGATGATGCCGTTTTCCACCCGCCGGCCGAGGGAAAGGATCTCGGTTACTTGGCGGCGGCCGTTGGCGTGCCGGCTGCAGTGGACCACGAGGTCGATGCAGGACGCCACCGTGGGGACGACGAAGGCAGACGAGATATTTTCACCGGCGAGTAGCGGAAGGGTACAGATCTTGGTCACAGCGTCGTGGGCTGAGTTTGCATGGACGGTGCACATCCCCGGAAGTCCACTATTTAAGGCGATGAGCATGTCCAGGCTTTCCGCTTCCCGTACCTCTCCCACCACTAGTCTGTCCGGGCGCATCCGGAGGGCTTCCTTTACAAGCCTGCGCAGTGGGATCTCGCCTTCGCTTTCGAGGTTGGGCTGCCTGCATTGGAGTCCGACGACGTCCCGGAGCGGGAACTGGAGTTCGAAAATTTCCTCGACCGTAATGACGCGCTCACGGCTGCCGATGCTCGCTGCCAGGCAGTTGAGCATGGTGGTCTTGCCCGCCTGGGTTGAGCCCGACACGAGGATGTTCAGTCCGCTGGACACCGCTGCACCGAGGAATCGGGCGGACTGTGGTGTCAGGGTTCCAAGCTCGACCAGGTGCTCCAGGCGGCTGGCCTTCACCACGAACTTGCGAATATTCACGGCCCAGTGCCTGCGGGTGACATCTGGAATAACTACGTGGAGTCTCGAACCATCAGGCAAGGCTGCGTCCACGAAGGGCGATGACATGTCCAGGCGGCGGCCGGAACTCTTCAACATGCGTTCCACGAGATCGCGAACCTGCTGGTCCGTGAGGCTGAGTGAGGTCAGTTCCGACTCGCCGTTCCTGGCCACGTAGATTTCGTTGGGCGCGTTGATCCAGACTTCCTCGATGGTCGGATCGTCCAGCAGCGGCTGAAGGACACCGAAGCCGGCCACCGCATCAAAGACAAACCTGCGGGCGGCCTCCAGCGGACCAATCGGAGGGAGCGGCCCCATCAGGGCCCGTTCGTCGTAGTCGCTGACAGCCGCCTCTACGAGACGACGGACCTCGCCCGCCTGCCGCAGCGGATCAAGACCCCGACGGCGGATCAGCTCGCGGACTTCGTCTTCCACGATTCGCACAGCGTCCATGTAGTTCCCCAATACAACTCCCGCCCCCGGCGGAGGCAGTTCAACTGGGTACAGCCTAGGGAGCGTACAGCACGCCGCCAAGTCATATGAGGCGGGCTGTGGATAACAGTGACGCATCTTTCACATTGGCAACACCGGAAACACTGGTTGCAGCAGTCACTGCGGTGTTAGGGTAGGCGCGTTAAGTCTCGATTTAACCAGTTCAGTGACTCCTGAACTGCAACCCACTTGTGACGCGCTCACGTCAGCGCCGTATTGTCTCCGGAGCCAAAATGAAGCGGAACCAGTCCAACAATCATCGTCCCCTCCGGCAAGTCTTCGGGACAGCAGTTTTGGCTGCCGCTCTCGTGGCGGGCCCCGGCCTGGCGGGCGTCGCGTTCGCTGTTGAACCGACCCCGACTCCGACGCCTTCAACATCCGCGCCGACGCCGGCTCCCACTTCTGCGGTTCCGACGACGCCTCCCGAGGCGGTATCACCGACCGCCACCGCGGCTCCCTCGGTGGCGCCGACAACGGTTGAAGATCCGGTGACAACCCCAGTGCCGACCACGGACTCCGCCGCTGCCAAGGCAGCCATGGCTGAAGCCATCGGCAGTGGCGGAGCGGAGATGGGACAGCGCTCCGCCCGGGTGACAGCATCTTCCTCAAGCACCAGCTTCAAGAAACTCACCACGGAGGCCTTGTCCGCCGAAGGAACGTGGATGCCGACCTTTGGCATCCAAGGACTGGATGTCAGCAGCCACCAGCCCAGCGTGGACTGGCAGCAGCAGTGGAACATGGGTGCGAGGTTCGCGTATGTGAAGGCGAGCGAGGGAAACTACTACACGAGCCCTACTTACAGCTCGCAGTATCAAGGCTCGAGGAATGTTGGCATGATCCGCGGGGCTTACCACTTCGCCATCCCCAACTGGTCCTCAGGCGCCGACCAGGCACGCTACTTCGTACAGAACGGTGGTGGCTGGACCGCCGACGGATACACGATGCCCCCGGTGCTGGACTTTGAGTTCAACCCATACGAGGGCAGGACCATCAACGGATTCTACTTCGGCAACACGTGCTACGGCATGTCGCCAGCTCAGTTGGCTTCGTGGGTCCGCGACTTCGGCAACACTATGCTGTCGATGACCGGCCGGCTTCCCGTTATCTATACCAACACCAACTGGTGGAACCAGTGCCTCGGCAATCCCGCAGGTTTTGGTGCTTACCCGCTTTGGGTTGCGGCGTACCCTAGCTCTCCGACGAACAATGCAGGCTCGGTTCCCACAGCGAGCTGGAGCACCTATAGCATTTGGCAGTACAGCAGCACCGGACCGTTTGCCGGCGACTCGAATGTTTGGAACGGCAGTTACGCCGACCTTAGCGCGTTTGCGAACGCAGGAATTCCTCAAGCAGCTTTTAAGGCCATCGCTGACTTGGCAGCTGGGTCTCCGATGCTCGGCAAGCCAGTCACGAATGTGCGGGCAGGGCTGAACGGAGGCGTGTCCCAAGGCTACGAAAACGGCGCCATCTACTGGACAGCCTCCACCGGCGCCCACATCTCCGCAGGCGTCATTCGCGATGCCTGGGCAGCCCAAGGCTGGGAAACCGGCCCTCTCGGCT